>NZ_JALEOV010000085.1 GCF_022767005.1 Peptoniphilus sp.
AAAAGGCGAAGAAGAGAGAGATCCACTTTTCAAAGAAGCAGTTGAACTTGTAGTTAACGATGAGCAAGCATCCATTTCTTACATTCAAAGAAAATTAAAAGTGGGTTATTCAAGAGCTGGTAGAATCATAGATCAAATGGAAGAAATGGGCATAATTGGTCCACATGAAGGTTCAAAGCCTAGAAAGCTTTTGAAAACAAAGGAAGAAATAGATATAATTTTAGGTGATGAAGATGAATAATGTGCATATAGTTACATTGGGTTGCTCAAAGAATGATGTTGACTCATCCATGATGTATTCACTTTTGGATAAGGAAAAATACAAAATGGTAAATTCTGCCAGTCAAGCCGATATTTTAATTGTAAATACTTGTGGATTTATTGATGCTGCAAAAGAAGAATCCATTGACACTATTTTAGAATCTGTGGAATATAAAAATGAAGGAAGATGTAAAAAAGTTCTTCTATCAGGTTGTTTAGCTCAAAGATATCCCGAAGAGCTATTAAAAGAAATTCCAGAAATAGATGGAATTATTGGTACTGGTAATATAAATTATATAAATGAACTTTTAGATAGAAGTCTTGCAGGAGATTTGTTTGTAAAAACCGATAATTTGAATTCTGCTTATATAGAGGGCATAAAAAAAGAAATCGTAAATACTACTGAGTATGTGAAAATTTCTGAAGGTTGCAATAACAATTGCTCTTATTGCATTATTCCATCACTTCGTGGCAAAAATAGATCTAGAAAAATTGAAGATATATACTCTGAAGTTGAATATTTAGTAAGTAAGGGTGCAAGAGAAATTATTTTAATCGCACAAAACACTACTGATTATGGAATTGACCTGTACTCAAAATATTCTCTTGCAAGTTTAATTAAAGAAATTTCAAAAATAAAAGATTTAAAATGGATTCGAGTTTTATATTTATATCCAGATCATTTTACAGATGAATTAATCGAAGAATTTAAGGTTAATGAAAAATTAGTAAAATATGTTGATATGCCACTTCAACATATTTCTGACAATGTTTTAAAAAATATGAATAGAAAAACTAGCAAAAATCACATCATTAAAACTCTTAAAAGTTTACGTGAATCAATCCCAGAAATTGTAATTAGAACAACTTTTATAATTGGTTTCCCTGGAGAAAGTGATGAAGACTTTAAAGAACTCATTGATTTTATTAAAGAAACAAAATTTGATAAACTTGGGGTTTTTAAATACTCTAAAGAAGACGGAACAAAAGCATCTACATTTGAAAATCAAATATCAGATGAGGTAAAACAAAGTCGAAATGATGAAATTATGAAAATCCAAAGTGACATATCTAGTAAAATTCTTTCAAAAAATCTTAATAAAACTTTAGAAGTATTAATTGAAGAAAAAATCGATGAAAATAATTACATTGGACGAACTTATATGGATGCTCCTGAAATCGACGGAGTAACATATATTGAATCAAATAAAAATCTTGAAGTTAATGATTTTGTTAATGTTAAAATTATTGATACTTTAGATTATGATTTAGTAGGTGAAGTTATATGAATACCCCAAATAAATTGACTCTTATGAGAACTTTGATGGTTCCAGTTTTTGTATTATTTATGTACTTAGATTTTAACAATTCAAGAATTATAGCAACTCTTATTTTTGCTATTGCTTCTTTTACAGATTTTTTAGACGGACATTTAGCAAGGCGTGATAATTTAGTCACAAATTTTGGGAAATTTGCAGATCCTCTTGCAGATAAAATTTTAGTATGTTCCGCAATGATTATGTTAGTTAGTTCTGGTGAAATGCCCGCATGGGCTGTAATAATTATTATTGCAAGAGAATTTACTATCACGGGTTTTAGAATTATAGCAGCTTCTGAAAATATTACCATAGCAGCCAGTCCTCTTGGTAAATTTAAAACTGTTACACAACTAATATCTAATATTTTACTCTTAACAGGAATTAGTTCTCTCAGACCTATTGGAATGGGAATATTTTATCTAGCTGTTGTTTTTACAGTAATTTCAGGTGCAGATTATTTAATTAAGAATAAAAAAGTTCTTGATTTAGAGAATATTTAAGGAGAAATATGAAAGCTAGCATTTTAACAATTGGCAAAGAAATTTTAATTGGTTCAATTACAAATACAAATTCTAAATATATTTCTGAAAAATTAACTGATATGGGAATTGAAGTAAATAGACAGGTTTCTGTTGATGATGACTTAGATGAAATAATTAAGGAATTAAATTATTCTACCAATAACTCTGATTTAATTATTATAAGTGGTGGACTTGGACCTACTAATGATGACATAACAAGAGAAGCCGTAGCAAAGTTTCTAAATAGAAATCTCTATATTGATGAGTCAGAAAAAGAAAAAATGGAAGATAGATTTACAAGACTTGGCAGAACCATGACTCCAAATAATTTAAAACAAATTATGCTAATAAAAGGTTCTGAAAAAATTGAAAATAAATGGGGAGTAGCTCTTGGCGAATCCATAGAATTTGACAACAAAAGAATTATTCTCTTACCAGGACCTCCAAACGAAATGGAACCAATGATAGATTTTTATTTTGCTAATAACTCCTTTACTGATGAAAATATAATGGTAAAATCTCTTGATATTATTGGACTTGGTGAATCTTTAATAGAAGATAGAATTAGAAAGATGTCCTTTGAAGATAAAAACGTAAGCGTAAATACTTTTGCTCATGGGACTTACACTGAAGTCAAAATTATTGGCAAAAGTACAAAAAAAGAGGAATTGCAATTTTCCATAGAAAAAGTTTTAAAATCACTTTATGCCGAATTTGAAACTCACGTTTATTCTGAGAATAATGATGATGTTGCAAAAGAAATTGTAAGAATTTTAAACAAAAACAATTTAAAAATATCCTTTGCAGAATCAATAACTGGCGGAATGTTAAGTGCTGCGATTACAGAAATTAGTGGTGCATCTGGTGTGATGGAAACTTCTTTTGTCACATATTCTAATAATTCAAAAAATAAAAATTTAGGTGTATCTAAAGATACATTAGAGGAGTTTGGAGCTATTAGCGAAAATACTGCCTATGAAATGGCAAGGAAAGTAAAAGAAAAAACTAATGCAAACATTAGTGTATCAACTACTGGCGAAGCAGGACCTAATTCTTCTGAAACTGAAGTAGGAAATGTCTTTACTTGCATTTATTTATCTGATGACAAATATTATACTAAACATTATTTCTTTTCAGGAGATAGAAATAAAATAAGAAGAAGCACTGTAAATAGAGTATTGTCTCAAATACTTTATATACTTAGAAAAAATTTTAAGGAGTAATTATGAAAGATAGTAATTTAAGCAAAGATAAACAAGAAGCTCTTCACAATGTATTATCAAAAATCGAAAAACAGTATGGTGAAGGTTCAGTTATGATTTTAGGAGAAGATGTTAAGCTTAATATTGAATCAATACCTACAGGTTCTCTAGCTCTAGATATTGCTCTTGGAATTGGCGGAATACCTAAGGGAAGAATTATTGAAATATACGGACCTGAATCCTCTGGTAAAACTACATTGGCACTTCATATGTTAGCAGAAGCTCAAAAAAAAGGAGGAACAGGTGCTTTTGTAGATGCTGAACACGCTCTTGACCCTGGCTATGCAAAAAATCTTGGCTTAGACATAGAAAATTTAATTATTTCACAACCTGACACTGGAGAACAAGCTCTTGAAATTACAGAAGCTCTAGTTAGATCTAATGCTGTGGATTTAATTGTAATTGACTCAGTTGCAGCTCTTGTTCCAAAGGCAGAAATTGATGGAGAAATGGGTGCAGCCCAAATTGGGCTTCAAGCAAGATTAATGTCGCAAGCTCTTAGAAAACTTACTGGTGCAATAAATAAATCTAAATGTACTGTTGTATTCATTAATCAACTTAGAGAAAAAGTTGGAGTTATGTTTGGAAATCCTGAAACCACTACTGGTGGTAGAGCTCTTAAATTTTACTCTTCAGTAAGACTTGATATTAGAAGATCAGAAATCATTAAAAAGGGTGACGAAATAATAGGGAATAGAGTTAGGGTTAAAGTTGTTAAAAATAAAATCGCACCTCCATTTAGACAAGCTGAATTT
Organism: Peptoniphilus sp.; assembly: GCF_022767005.1. Lineage (GTDB taxonomy): Bacteria > Bacillota > Clostridia > Tissierellales > Peptoniphilaceae > Peptoniphilus_A. Next base: position 4,119 of record NZ_JALEOV010000085.1, read on the forward strand.
GATATTATGTATGGCAAGGGGATTTCTAGCGTTGGAAATATTCTTGACGTAGCAGCTGAAGCTGATATTGTTAAAAAAGCAGGCGCATGGTACTCCTATGGCGAGGAAAGACTTGGTCAAGGTAGAGAAAATTCTAAGGATTTTTTAGAAGAACATCCTGAAATGTTAAAGGAAATTGAACATAAAGTTAGAGTTTACTATAATCTAATACCAGAAGATGAACTTGATAGTGATAATGAATCAGCTAAACTAGAAAATTTTTTAGAAGAGGATAAATAGGGCGTGATTTTATGAAAATACTCTATCTAACAGACACTCATATTAGAGGGACAAATCCTCAAAATAGGTTAGATGATTATAAAGAGACTTTAAAAGAAAAATTAAGGGAAATTGCAGATATTATAAAAGAAGAAAAAATTGACTATGTCTTGCATGGTGGCGATCTATTTGATAGACCTGACGTTTCTGTGAGCATAGTCTCAGAATTTGCACAAATTTTTCAAAACTATGGCATACCAATATATATTATTAGTGGAAATCACGATATTTTTGGTCATAATCCAGATAC
>NZ_JALEOV010000080.1 GCF_022767005.1 Peptoniphilus sp.
GGGCGAAAGTTTTTATTTTAAAGCAAATAGCTCCCATTATTTAAAAAATGAAGGAAAGTGTGAAGCTGAGATTTTGTGGATTTCTTCTCCACCAAATTTTTAGGCGGTGAATTATGGAAAATTATGTAATTGAATTAAAAAATGTAACAAAAAGTTTTGACGACAATGTTATTTTAAAGGATTTTAATATTAAAGTTAAAAAGGATGAATTTCTTACAATTTTAGGACCAAGTGGTTGTGGAAAGACAACTATTTTAAGATTAATTGGAGGTTTTGAAGCGCCAGATGAAGGTCAAATTCTTTTTAATGGCAATGATATTACAAATAAAGAGCCTTACGAGAGAAAGATAAACACAGTTTTTCAAAAGTACGCTCTTTTTCCACATATGAATGTCTACAAAAATATTGCCTTTGGTCTTAATATTAAGAAAATGGACAAAAAACTTATAAAAGAAAAGGTAAGGGAAGTTTTAAAACTCGTAAATTTAGAGGGCTTTGAAAACAGAGAAATTGAATCTCTTTCTGGTGGACAGCAACAGAGAATTGCTATTGCAAGAGCCCTTGTAAATGAACCTGAGGTTCTTTTGTTAGATGAACCTCTAGGTGCACTTGACTTAAAACTTAGGCAAGCCATGCAGATTGAGTTAAAGAGAATTCAAAAAAGTGTTGGAATAACTTTTATTTATGTTACTCACGATCAAGAAGAAGCTCTTTCCATGAGTGATACTATAATTGTTTTAAATAATGGCAAAATTCAACAAATGGATACTCCGCTAAATATTTATAATGAGCCTAAAAATGCCTTTGTTGCCGATTTTATTGGCGAATCAAATATTATTAAGGCAAAAATGTTAGAAGATTTTAAAGTAAGATTTTTGGATTATGATTTTGTCTGTGTGGACAAGGGATTTAATAATGGAGAAGATGTTGAAGTAGTTATAAGACCTGAAGACGTGCTTTTAGTAGATGAAAATTATCAAATTGAAGGAACTGTTACAAGTTTAGTCTTTAAAGGTGTTCACTACGAAATGAATGTGGATGTAGATGGTTATAGTATGCTTGTGCAATCAACTGAAAAAAGAGAAGTGGGAGATAGGACAGGCATTATTATAAAACCCGATTTAATCCATGTAATGAGGTTGTCATGAAAAAATTTTCAATTGTATATTTATTTTGGGGATTAGTTTTTATTGTATTGCCACTATTTTTGATACTAGCTCATGCGCTAAGTTCCAATACAAATTTAGCTGATTTTTCCTTTACTTTAGATAATTTTGCAAGATTTTTTGAGCCTTTATATGTAAAAATTTTAATTACTTCCATAATTCTTGCTGCTGTTTCAACTCTTTTTTGTCTAGTCATTGGATACCCAGTTGCCTATATTATTTCAAAAATGAGTGAAAAAGTGAGAAATAATTTGATTTTAGTTTTTATAATTCCAATGTGGATGAATTTTCTACTAAGGACTTATGCTTGGCTAACACTTCTTGGAAATAATGGTCTTATAAATAAATTTATTGGAATTTTTGGTCTTGGACCTTGGGACTTAATGTATAATTCTAAGGCAATTATGATAGGTATGGTTTATAACTTTTTGCCTTTTATGGTTCTTCCAATTTATACAGTGCTTCTAAAAATGGATCAAAAATTAATTGAAGCTGCAAAGGACCTTGGAGCAAATGATTTTAAAGTTTTTGTAAAAGTTATTTTTCCACTTTCACTTCCAGGCATTTACACAGGTATAACTATGGTATTTATTCCTGCAATTTCTACTTTCGTAGTGCCAAACTTACTTGGTGGAAACAACTTCTACTTAATAGGAAATTTAATTGAAAAGCAGTTTACTTTCACGGGAGATTGGGGCTTTGGTTCTGCTATTTCCATGGTGCTAATAGTTATTATGTTTTTGATTTTAGTAATACCAAAATTATTTAATAAAAAAATTAAAACTGGAGAGATGCAAGGAGGTTTGATGTGAAAAAAATAATAGATAGAATTTATTTGTTTTTGACCTTTATATTTTTGTACGCACCAATATTTATTCTTGTGGTCTTTAGTTTTAACAATTCAAAATTAAGAGGATCTTGGGCAGGCTTTACTTTAAAGTGGTATAAAAAGCTATTTAACGACCCGGCAATTTTATCATCTCTTTGGACTACAATTCTTGTTGCAGTTGTTGCAACAGTTATTTCTACGGTTGTGGGAACAGTTGCTGCCATTGCAATAAATGAACTTCGTGGCTTTAAAAAGGATGCTATATTAAATATTAATTATCTTCCAGTGATAAATCCAGACATTGTGACAGCAGTTGCACTAATGGGATTATTTGGACTACTTAATATAAGAATGGGATACACCACTATGATTATTTCACATATTACTTTTTGTATTCCCTATGTAATTTTGTCAATCCTTCCAAAATTAAATCAATTAAATAAAAATACAGTTGAGGCAGCCTTAGATTTAGGAGCGACGCCAACTTATGCAATTATGCACGTGGTAATTCCACAGATAAAACCTGCAATACTTACGGGTGCTTTGATGTCATTTACACTTTCCATTGACGATTTTGTAATTTCTTTCTTCAACACTGGACAAGGAGTTTCAAATTTATCAATTACGATTTATTCAATGGCTAGAAAGGGAATAAACCCTTCAATAAATGCAGTTTCAACACTTATGTTAGTATCATTATTAATTTTACTTGAAATAATTAACAAGAGAAGCGAAAAAAATAAAAATTTTGAGGTGAATCTATGAAAAAAATAATTTTAGCACTATCACTATTAATGCTTTTAACTTTAACTGCTTGTGGTAAAGAGAAAAGTGCAAAGGAAGAAATTTACGTTTATAACTGGGGTGAGTATATAGACCCACAAATTCTAAAGGATTTCCAAAAGGAAACGGGAATAAAGGTAAATTATGACACTTACGCATCTAACGAAGACCTTTATATAAAGATGACTCAATCACAAGACAAGTACGATGTAGTAGTTCCAAGCGATTATATGATTGAAAGACTTTCTAAGGAAGGTTTAATTCAAGAAATTAATTTTAAAAACATTCCAAATTTTGATGGAGTTGAAGATAATTTAAAAAATCCAACTTTTGACCCGGAAAATAAATATTCAGTGCCATATTTCTGGGGAACTGTGGGAATTGTCTACAATAAGAAAGAAGTTAAAGACCCAGTTGATTCTTGGAATATTTTGTGGGATGAAAAATACAAAGACCAAATAATTATGTATAATTCACAAAGAGATACTATTGGCATTGCATTAAAAAGACTTGGCTACTCCCTAAATTCTACAAGTGAAGAGGAATTGCAGGAAGTGAAGCAATCTCTTATTGAACAAAAACCTTTAGTTTACGCATATCTCGACGATGATGGACGTGATGTAGTAGTGCAAGGAGATGCAAATCTTTCTGTTATTTATTCTGGAGATGCACTTCTAATGATGCAACAAAATAAAGATTTAGATTATGTAGTGCCAAAGGAAGGTTCTAATATTTGGTACGATTCTATGGTTATACCAAAGAATGCAAAGAATGTTTCTGGAGCAGAAAAATTTATTAATTATATGCTTAAACCTGAAGTGCAAGCTAAAAATGCAGAATACTGTGTTGGGTACACTTCACCAGTTAAGGGTGTAAAAGACCTTCTTCCTGATGAAATTAAAAATTCCAAGGTTGCATATCCAGACATTGACAAACTTCCGCCACTTGAAGCTTTTAGAGATCTTGGCGATTTCATAAAAGTTTACGACAGAATTTGGACAGAAATAAATGCTTCTAATCTTTAATATGCTAATAAATTTGTTTATTTTAAGACCTTCATGTGTTATTATAATATAAGCGAAATGTTTTCATAATGGAGGTTTAAAATGAACAAGAGAATAAAAAAGCTTATAATACTTGCAATTTTCTTATTAGCACTTATGTTAGTTTCTTTAACCGCTTTTTTTAGCAAGTCTCTTATGTGGCCAAATTCAAATGTGGAAAGAAAATTTGACGGAATTTTATTTAACAATTCCGATGGAGTTGAAAATCTTCAAGTTGCCAGATCTGTTGTCAATGATGGCGGTGAAAAACTTATAAAATACGATGTAAAATTCAATTACACGGGCGAAGACACGACTGCAAGAATAATGGGTACACCTGTTAGACAAATTTTCTTTGGCGAAGGAGTAAAATTCAGCAAGTCAAAGGTAAATCTAAAGGGTGATTTTGATAAAATAAACAAATCACTTTTTGAAGAAAAATTAAAATTAAAGGTTAAAGATTTCTACAACAAAACTGATAATAAAGAGTTTAAAGCAGTTAGTGAAGTAAAACTTAATTTGTCAGAAAAAGTTGGAGAATATGAGTTTGAAGTTTATTACAATCCAAACCCACTATATTTTTCTGGTGGACAAAAAGTTGAAGACGCATCAATATTCGTAACTAATGCTAAGGTAGAAAATTGGACAGAAACAACAAAATCAACTGATAGCGTAAAGGAAGCTTATACAAATTCCGGTTACTATATAAATAAATTAGAATTAATTAACCAAAGTTTGATTAATAAAATTTCATTGATCAACACAATTTCAACAGTGGTGTTTTTAGTACTTACACTTGGTGTAATTGTACTAATTTGGATAGACAAGGGAAGCTTCCCAATGTATCTAGGGGCATTATTTATTATGATTCCTACTTTCTTTAGATTTATGGACAAGGGAACAAGTAACCTTGGAGTACTAATTGTATATCCGATTTTAGGTTTTATTGCATCAATTGTTGCGAGATTTTTATCAGCAGATGATGATGTAACTTTTGGAATAAAAGAAATTAAACAATCAATAGCATTTTTATTAATGTATTTTGTAGTTTCAGTATTATTTATGATTCCAAGAGTATTTATAGGTTAAATAATTTTTTAGGATTAAAGCTCAACTAAGTTGGGCTTTTTTTATGAAAACTTTTTTATTG
>NZ_JALEOV010000084.1 GCF_022767005.1 Peptoniphilus sp.
TTCATAAATAAAAAAACCTCCTATAAAATTATAGGAGTAGAATTACTTTTCCCTGTCAAGGCATTATCCTAACAGGTAGAATGGTCGAGTCTTAACTCCTCTCAGCAATTTGCTCCCATAAGTTTAATTATTAAATTATTAATTATTATATCATAGTGAATTTTCAAATCAAATATATTCAATAATTTTTAAATTGGAATTATGCCTCAATATTTTATAATCGATTCCACTTTTGTACCCTTTAGAGCTTCTCTTCCATTTAAATCTACTAGCTCAATTAAGAAAATTACAGAAGACACTTCGCCCTGTAATCTTTCTACAAGATCTACACATGCCTTAGATGTTCCGCCAGTTGCAAGAAGGTCATCTATTATTACAATTTTTTCTCCTGGCAAAATTGCATCCTTGTGAATTTCAATAGAATCTTCTCCATATTCAAGTTTATAGGATTCTATCAATTTATCATAGGGAAGTTTGCCTGGCTTTCTAGCTGGCACAAAACCCTTATTTAATTTATAGGCAAGTGCTGCACCAAAAATAAATCCCCTTGCTTCCACACCAATAATTTTATCCACATCTTTGTCAATTTTTGCTGCCATTTCATCAACTGCTTTTTTAAAAGCATCTTTGTCCTTTAAAAGAGTGGTAATATCCCTAAAGATGATTCCCTCTTTTGGATAATTTTCTATTGCACGAATTGTATCTTTTAATTCCATAATTCCCTCCATTCCTTTATAGTATAACATCTTTATTAATTAACTAAAACTTTTATTATTTTAATTTTAATGATATAATATGTTAAATTTTTGAATTCTACACGAGGTGTTAAATGAATAATAAAAATATAGAAAAATATGATAAAGATATTAGAAAAGCAAATTTTAGTGAAGCAATTTTTACTTTTCTTTCTCTTGTAATAATTATGTTTATAAGTATTATAAAATACAAAGAAAGCCCTCATATTCCTATGTTAATTGGTGTTTTAATAGCATCCCTTGTTGCATTAAAAATTGGTTATAGCTGGAAATTTATTGAAAATGCAATGATAAAGGGAATCTCTCAAGCTATGCAATCCATTATAATTTTGGCAATCATTGGAGTCCTAATTGGAGTTTGGATTTTAGCTGGCGTCGTTCCAACTATGATCTATTACGGACTTTTAATTTTAAAACCATCAATTTTTCTTGTGGCTACAGTTTTAATAACTTCTATAACTTCACTTGCTACGGGAACTAGTTGGGGAACTGCTGGCACAATGGGCATTGCCCTTATGGGAATTGCAAATGGTCTAGGCATACCTGCTCCAATAACTGCAGGTGCAGTTTTATCTGGCTCTTACTTTGGCGATAAAATGAGTCCCTTATCTGACACTACAAATCTTGCACCAGCAATGGCAGGCACTGATGTATTTACACACATCAAGGCAATGTTTAAGCCAACTATTATAACATATGTATTAACACTTGCAATATTCGGATTTTTATCAATGAAATACAGTGGAAGTTCTGCTGATTTATCCAGCGTAACTGTAATTACCAATGGTTTAAAAAATAATTTTAATATATCTCCAGTGTTATTAATTGCACCTCTAATTGTAATACTTTCCATTGCAAAAAAGGTGCCTGCAGTCCCTGGAATAAGCCTTGGCATAATTGCAGCTGCTATCTTAGGACCAATCTATCAAAATATAAACTTTGGCGATATTTTGTCTGCTGCCTTAAATGGATTTGTTTCAGAAACTGGAGTTGAGTCAGTGGATAAACTTTTAACAACTGGTGGACTTAACAACATGATGTCTTCAATTTCACTTACTATTATCGCCATGATGTTTGGTGGCATTGCTGAAGAAACTGGAATACTTGAAGCCATAGTAAAAAAATTCCTTCACAAGATAAAGTCAACTGTTGGAATAGTAACAGCTACGATTTTAACTTGCTTTTTTACAAATGCAACTATGCCCGAGCAGTACATCTCCATAGTTGTACCAGGAAGAATGTTTAAGAATGAATATAGAGATAGAAATTTAGATCCAAAACTTTTATCTTCCACTCTTGAATCAGGTGGAACTGTTACATCTGCCATGATACCATGGAACACTTGCGGCACTTACATGACATCTGTACTTGGAGTTTCAACAGTGCATTATCTTCCATTTTTGTTTTTCAATCTACTAATGCCAATTGTGCAAATAATAATTACAGCGATTGACGCAAAGAAATTCAAACTTTCTGCTGATAAAGATACTTTCATCAATTGAAAAACTGCCTCTTTTTGATATAATGTTTAGTGAAATAAAAAAAGAGGTGTAAAATGTATAAAGATATAATAACTGGACTTACAAATTCTGCAAATACGAAGAAAAACTTACTTGAAGACTCCTTCTTTAAGTACATAGTATCTTCAATGCTTGCAGGATTTTTTATTGGAATGGGAATACTCATAATGGTATTATCGACAAATGTGTTTTCTCCACTTCCAATTGCAGCTGTAAAATTTATTAACGGCTTTTTCTTCTCTCTTGCATTATCCTTTGTAGTTTTTGCTGGAGGCGAACTCTTCACTGGAAATGTCCTAATAACAACTGTGGGAAGGCTAAATAAAAAAATTGAAACAGCTACAATTTTAAAAATTTTAATATTTTCCTATTTTGGAAATCTTTTAGGCTCAATTTTAATCGCATACTTATTTAAAATGACTGGTGTATCTCCTGAATACAATGAAACTCTATTAAAACTTGCAACTGGAAAAACAAATTTTGACTTCACTGCACTTTTATTTAAGGGAATTATGTGTAATATCTTGGTATGTACAGCAGTTTTAATGTCCTCAAGAAAAATTTCAGATTCAGCAAAATTAATTTTAATTTTTTGGTGTATCCTAGCCTTTGTAAGTCTTGGCTTCGAACATAGTATTGCAAATATGACTTGCTTTGCCCTTACAAAAATATTAAATCCAGAATTTAGCTTTGCACTAATTCTCAAAAATTTAATACCAGTTACAATTGGAAATATTATTGGCGGTGTACTCGTTGCAATAACTTATAATACTCTAGGTAAGGACAAATAAAGAAAGACAGGATTTTTGTTATCCTGTCTTATTTTTGTATCTTTAATCTTAAAATTAATTTGTAAATAAAAAAGGTCATAACCATTACAAATATTGTAACTATAAAAAGCCCCAAAATATAATTTGGAAAAACATTTTTTATCGCTTCAAGTGGAGAACCAATATAAGGTTCTTCAATAAAAAAGTAATTTGCACTCAGCTTTTTATTTAAAACTTTTATAATAGGCAATATGACAATAGTAAAAATTACTGGATAAATAATATCCTTAAGATTTGGTTTGTATTCCTTTGAAATCACGAGATATATGGGATAAAAGGAGTTAACTCCGTGAATTATCCATGAAATAATCGCAACATAGGAATACTTATTTACATTATTCCACCCTGGTGTAATTAGACTTAAAATACCAGCAGGCATAAACAAAAAGAAAAGGGATGCCTTTATAAATTTGCTTTCAAAAAAGACATCTAACGCCATAAACTGTGCCCCAAACAAACAAAGGTGAAAAGGCAAATAAGAGCTGTCGTAATGTCCCGTTATTAAAACCATAATAAGCCTTATAATCTCCAGTGCAATTGGCATAATGGCAAAAACTTTCCTAAAATTTTTATTGTTATTCCATGGTTTATATAAAATTATTGCAAAAATAAAAATAATAAATATGCAGGCGAAGTGATACCTTCCATAAAACTCAAAGCCAACTTCAC
>NZ_JALEOV010000025.1 GCF_022767005.1 Peptoniphilus sp.
CCATATTTGAAAGTTACAAATTATTTAATGGGTTAAAGTAATATAATATTTTAAAAAAGCAGTTGACTTAATAAAGTTGACTGCTTTTAATTTTATTATCCATTAATATAATTATTGTCATTAGCTTGACACGAGAGGGAACAGCTGGATTTTTAATCGCTGCTATGCATGATATGTTACAAAAAACAGATGATGATTTTGAAAAAAATAATATTAGAAAAAATCAACTTTTTGGAATAGAAGACCAATCCTATATGTTTACTATTGCCACTACTAATATGATTCTAAGAGGAGATGGAAAAAGTAATTTAGAAAACCGAGATTTCTTAAAACAAAATCCAGCAAAATTACAATTAAAAGGTTGCACAGTGGGAATGATGAATCCACCATACTCTCAAGGCTCTAAAGATAATCCTAATCTTTATGAAATATCATTCACTGAGCATCTATTAAAATCACTTGTGGAAGGAGCAAGAGTAGCAGTTATTGTACCTCAATCTACAATGACAGGAAAAACTAAATATGAAAAAGAAACAAAAGCTAATATTTTAAAAAAACATACTTTAGAAGGTGTAATAACTTTAAATAAAAATACTTTTTATGGTGTAGGAACAAATCCATGTATTGCTATATTTACTGCTGGTATCCCTCATCATAAGGATAAAATTTGTAAATTTATTAATTTTGAAGATGATGGTTTTGAAGTTGCAAAACACATTGGACTTGTTGAAACTCCATCAGCAAAAGATAAAAAGCAACATTTACTTGATGTATGGTTTGATAGAGTTGAAGCTGAAACAAAGTTTTGTGTAAGTACAACTATAGAAGCTGATGATGAGTGGCTACATTCTTTTTATTATTTTAATGATGAGATACCAACGGATGAAGATTTTAGAAACACAATAGCTGACTATATTACCTTTGAGGTTAATATGATTACTCATGGCAGAGAGTATCTTTTTGGAATAGAAGATGAAGACGATAAAGAAGATGAATTTTTTATTGATAAATCTTTATTAGCTGCTGAAGATGGTGAAGATTATGAAACAAAATAGATTATCACTTAATGATGTTGAGTGGGGAGAATTTAAGATAAAAGATATATTTACAGTTGAAAATTGTAAAGCATATCATAAAGAAAATTTAGAATGTGCAATATGTGGAACTCCTTATATAACAAGAACCTCATTAAACAATGGACTTGATGATATAATTAAAAATAATAAGAATTATAAAATTAATAGAAGCAATTCTATTAGTTTAGGAGCCGAAAATGCAGATTTTTTTTATCAGGAATTTAAATATATTACAGGAAATAAGATGTATAGCATCTACAATAAGAATATTAATAAGTCAATAGGCTTGTTTTTAGTTCAAACATTTAGGACAAGCATTAAAAATTGTGGCTTTGGCTATGGGAAGGGATTAACGGGAACCAGATTTAAAGATAGAATAGTTTTATTACCTATTGATAGAGATAAAAATCCTAATTGGCAATTTATGGAAGACTATATCAAGCAAGAGCAAAAAGAAATTGCACAAAAAGTTATAAATTATTATGAACAAAAAATGCTTGAAACTTCTTTCGATCTAGTGGGACTTGAAGATGTTGAGTGGAAAGAATTTAATTTCAATGATGTATTTAGAAAAATACAAAGAGGAAAAAGACTTAAAAAAGATGACCATATAGATGGAAATACGCCTTATATTTCTTCAACATCTTTAAATAATGGATTAGATGGATTTATTGGAAATGATGAAAAGGTAAGAAAATTTAAAAACAATTTAACCCTTGCAAATAGTGGAAGTGTTGGTTCTTGTTTTTATCATGAATATGAATATATAGCAAGCGATCATGTTACCTCCTTAACCTTAGATAAGGCTGATAAATATATTTATCTATTTATGGCTACAATAGTAAAAAGACTCGAAGAAAAATATTCTTTCAATCGAGAAATAAATGATAAAAGAATAAAAAACGAAAAATTTATTCTCCCAACAGATAAAAATGGAGAACCTCACTGGGAGTATATGAGTCAATTTATGCAAAAAATAGAAACTGAAAAGCTCGAAAAAGTGCTTGAATATATATATATATATATATATAGGTTAGCCATTTCTTATGAGAAAAAATTGCTACCACTTAATAAAAAAGAATGGAAAGAATTTTGGCTTGAAGATATTGTTACTCTTAAATCTGGTAAAGATATTTACGAAAGAGAAAGAATAGATGGAAATACCCCTTATGTAACAGCAACCGCTCAAAATAATGGCATAGGTTATTTTGTTGAAAATAAAAATAAAACTATAGAAGAAAAAGCAATTAGTGTAAATCGTAATGGATCTGTTGGTTATGCTTTTTATCATGAATACAAAGCATTATATGGAAATGATACAAGAAAGTTAATTCCTAAATATAGAAATAAATATGTTTCTTTATTTTTAACATCAGTTATTACTAAACAGAAAGAAAAATATGGGTATGGCTATAAAATGGGAACTGGAAGACTTAAAAGACAAAAAATACTGTTACCTATAGATGGATTAGGACATATTGACTTTGATTATATGAAAAAATATATGCAAGTAAAGGAGATAAAAGAGCAATACAAAATTCTAAACTATTATCAATCAAATAAATAAGTAAGTATATAATTGATCAATAATATAATCAGATAGAAGGAGGTTATATGGGTAGGTCAATTTCAAATGAATTATTAGACAAGTCAAAAGAAGCGATGGTTTCAGCTGTACAAATTTATAATAATCCTTCAATTAAGTTTAAGTCAGAAATGTTTATCATAACTGCTATTATTTCATGGACTTATCTTATGCATGCTTATTATAGAAAGCGTGGGATAGATTACAGATACTATAAGATGAATGGTAAGCAAAAAAGATATGATAGAACAAAAAATGGAGCTTACAAACATTGGGAACTTGAAAGGTGTATTGATGACAAAAAGTCTCCACTTGATAAAGGAACTGCAAATAATCTAAAGTTTTTAATAGGAATAAGACATGAGATTGAACATCAGAAGACAGACAATATTGATGAATACATTGGAGCTAAATTACAAGCTTGTGCTTTAAATTATAATAAAGAATTAACTAAAATGTTTGGCAAAAAGCATAGTATAAGAGATAACTTAAGCCTAGCAATACAATTTTCACCTCTTTCACCAGAACAAGAAGAATTATTAAGAGATGAAGCTAATATTAATATTCCTATTAATGTTAGAAATTTTATTACAGAGTTCGAATCTGATTTAGACGATGAGGAATTAAAATCTTTATCATATTCCTATAAAATAGTATACGTACCTGTTTCTGTAAATAGAGCTAATCAGGCAGATAGAGCTATTGAGTTTGTACCAGCAAGTAGTGTTGATGCAAAAGACGTTGAACGAGTATTATTAAAAAGTGTAGAAAAAAAGAAATATCGTCCTAGCGAAATAGTAAATAAAATGAAAGATGAAGGTTTTTCAAAATTCTCTATGCATTATCATACACAATTATGGAAATCACGTGATGGAAGAAATCCTAAATATAATTTTGGTGTCTGGGTTTCAGGACAATGGTATTGGTATGAAAATTGGGTTAATGAAGTTAGAAATTACTGTGTAAAAAATAAATTTTAATTCCGGTACTGGGACTGGAACGGGACAAAAAGTTTAAAAATGTCCTATAATTAAACGAATTTAATGAGATACAAAAAATTAAAAGTCTGTATTTTGAATGGTTTCATACCATTCGTACTTTTGCAAAAGAAGAGTGGGAATAGTTCCAAAAAATAATAAACAATATAAATTCAATTGCTATATAAGATTAAAAACTGCAACTGGGATTAAAATGTCCGACTGGTACTCAAATGGTATTTGCAGTCAAAAAAGAATAAACTGAATAATAGTTCCAAGTGATTTACACTTGGGCATGAATAAGGGGCTTTTGCAAAAGTCCCTTATTTATGGGAAATTAAGTTTAACATTAGACAAAGATAAAGCAATATTATATTTTCTAAATTTGCAAAGCTATAAAAAATATATATTATAATAGATAATAGGGTACTTAGCTCTGTAATATCAATGTGTGTATTGTTTTATTAACAGCAGGATTCAATTCAGGATAGTGTATAAAAATCACAGTACCTTTATTTATAATAATTGTGATTTTAACATTTGTATTGTTTAGTCTATCTTTTTATGTAGGTTTATACCAAGGGCTTAAGGTGTAAAGAGCTTGGATGCTGCTAGAGGATTATCGTATTATTTATTTTCATAGTAGAATTAATATTAGCTATAAAGACATTTTTACATATGATATTGTCGAATGAAAATAAAACTAGATGGTTTAGGAGTAATTAAATGATTAATTTAGACAGAACCTTAACAATAGAGGAAGCAATAAAAATAATAAATGGTAGAGAGAAGATAGATTTTAGTGAAAAGGCTATTAATAGAGTAAAGAAATCTTCTAGATTAATAGAAGAAGCTATAGAAAGTGATAGACCTATATATGGTGTAACAACAGGACTTGGAGCTAATAGCAACAGAAACATTTCTCTTGAAAGTGCAAAAATATATCAAGAAAAAATTTTAATGTCCCATGCTGTATCAGTTGGAGAACCTTTAAATGAGCAACAGACAAGAGCAATAATGCTTATGATTATTTTGAATGGCATAAAAGGATATAGTGGAGTTAGAATTAGTACGCTTGAGTTTTATAAAGAAATGTTAAATAAAAATTTATATCCATTTGTCCCATCAAAGGGATCTGTTGGCTATTTAAATCTTGAAGCACATATAGGACTTGCAGCGATAGGAAAGGGAAAGTTTTACAAAGATGGAAAGTTTGTAGATTCTAAAGAAGTTTTATCTGAACTAAATATTAAACCATTAGAATTATCATATAAAGAAGCTCTTTTTTTAATATCTGGGACAACATCTGTAACGGCATTTGCAATTTTAGCTATTAATGATATGAAAATTTTATTTGAAAATTATAAACTAATATCTGCAATGGAAATAGAAGTAAGTTGTGCAACGACAAGGTTTTTAGACAAAAGACTTATGTCGGTAAGAAAACAAATAGAGCAAAAAAATATAGCACAAGATATTTTAGATATATTAGAAGGTTCAGAAATATGTAAATACTATTATGATAAATCATTGCAAAATGCACTTTCAATTAGATGTATTCCTCAGTTAATGGGTCCTGTTCTTAAGAAAATAAATGAGGCAGAAGAAACAGTTTTAAGAGAGATGAATTCTTGTACTGATAACCCAATCTTATATCAAGATTTAGATGAATTTGAAGTAATATCAGGTTGTAATGCTGATTCATCATATATTGGTCTTGAAATGGACTGTTGTTGTATTGCAATGACAATGCTTGCTAAAATGAGTGAGCGAAGGACATTTCGATTACTAGATAGTTCACTTTCCAATAAACCAGCTTTTTTAGTCGAAGGCAATGGCGAGGATTCAGGACTTATGATTGTTCAGTATACACAAGCAGGGATTTTAAATGAAATGAGAATAAATTCTACTCCAGGTATAATAGATAATATTCCAACATCTGCAAATCAAGAAGATTATGTTGCTATGGGATTTAATTCTTCAAAAAAAATTTTAAAACAGATAGAAAATTTAAGATATATTATGGCAATTGAGTTACTTGTAATTTATCAAGCAAATAGATTTAACGATCCAAACTTAAAACGTAGTGAAATTACAAATAAAATATATCAAAAATTAAAATTCATACCTGAATTAAAAGAGGATTATAAATTTCATCCATATATTGAGAGATTAAATGAAATGCTAAAAGAAAAGTTAATATAATAATTCAACAAAAGTCTTCCACTTAAATGTACTTAATTTAAATATTAAAGAAGGAGTTTAAAAATCAATATAAGTACAAGAAAATATTAGACAAGTTATAAAAATGTATTTTATTATTAAATAAATTGCTTGTAATGGATAAGCTATCCTAAATAGGACAAATTAAAACAAAAAATGATATAGTATAAATAGAGGTATCATGAGGTATTGTAATGGCAAAACATTATGAGGAAGAAAAAAACAATTAGTAAAAATTAGATAGGATCAAATATTTTTACAACTATCGATATTTTTTTAGGATAGAATATAATTTTTGCATCTATCATAATAAAAAATTTGAATTTTTAAGTCAAGAGTAAAGACTACACACTGATCTTTAAAGCAGCTCTTGACAAAAATCTTCAAATTTTTTTTAAACTAGATAATTAGGCAAAAAGAAAGATTTTGATGAATCTCGACCTTTTAGTCTAATTGTGACAAAACATAGGTCATAAATATTTAAACTATTAGAATTTCATAATAAAAGTATATTTTTTGATTTTAGAAAAAATATCAGCTCACATCCTGTCGAAAGAGCTGATACACAAAACTTTTTACATACTCAATTAAATTATTTTTCCATAAGAAATTTTAAATTTTTTTCAACTAAATTTATCCCTTTTTGATAGGCACTAAGATAATATTTAAGTATAAGATTTAATGTAGTTTCAGAATAACTGTAAAGTTCTCCTTTGAAATAATTTTCTATTGTTGTATTAGCAGCACTTTGTGATGAATCGTATAAGTCTCGGTTATTGTCTAAAAGTTTGGGTTCATTTTTTCTAACATCTTCTTCCCAGTACATATAAATAAGCATTATAGAATTCACCAAGGTGTTTTTGCGTTTTGAAATATTTGGAAGAAATTTTTTTATTTTATTAAAATATTCAGGTTCAGAATACTGCATCATATAAGCATATTTTTCTGTAAGTAAATTTCTATTATCTTTCTTAGCACTGATTAAATCACTTAAGTAAGAAGTTAGTATTATGTCATTGTATATACTCCAGTAACAAAGTCGAGAGTATATAAATGTAAAAGAATTATCCTGGCAAAAAGCCCTTTTACCTATATTATTTACGTTAGTAAAAAAGTTCCATTCATTGATTACAATTTTTTTAAGAGTTTCATCTCTTTTTTTTGGTATTGAATCGTTTTTCATATTTAT
Organism: Peptoniphilus sp.; assembly: GCF_022767005.1. Taxonomy (GTDB): domain Bacteria; phylum Bacillota; class Clostridia; order Tissierellales; family Peptoniphilaceae; genus Peptoniphilus_A. The sequence continues at coordinate 7,051 of NZ_JALEOV010000025.1, forward strand.
CCTACTTTATCCATGTATCTTCATTTTTCAATTCGATATTATTTATTCTTTGTGCAATTTCAAAAGAATGATATTTTAAAAAGTCAGCATGAGAGTTTGAAAGTTTAACCTTATTTAAGTATTTTACTAATTTTTCACATAACTCTTCAATGATTTTGATTTTCTTTAAAGATTCATTAACATCATTATAGGACAACAAAATATCAAATTTTGAGCAAGTATATTCTCCAAGTAAAGGTAATGATTTTAAAGAGCTATATTGCCATTTATAGAAAGGCATATATTTTTTATTTATAAGATGTATAAACTCACAATAATATTGTAAGAATTCACTAAGGGCAATTTGCGCTCCCATTAGATTATTTCTTTTTAAACATCTTGGATAATTGTATTGACCTGATTGGGCAATTTTATTGCAAAGGTAAGCTAATTTTTTTAAAACTAAATCTTTTGGATAATAAGCTAAAAGCCTCTGCCTAATATAAGAAAATTTGCCATAGTTATCTTCAAATACTTTTCCATTTGTAGCAACTGATAAAAGATCTTGAGGTACTTTTCTAAATTCATTTAAAGTTAAAGGACCTTTTTCAAAAAGAGTATAATATTTGTAAAAATCTTCTATTGAAATAATTTTTATAACTCCATCTCCTAAATTAATTTCATTTACAGGAACGTGGCTCATAATATCTTTAGGTAAGAACCAAGAGCATTTTTTGATAAAATCATGATCCCGAGATATTTCATCATCAAAGCCGTAACATTCAGAACCTTCTCCAATTAAACCAAAAGCAGAGTATCTAAAAAGATCGGGGTAATTTTTTAAAACGAAAGGCTTTACTTCATTTAAATAAAAATCTTCTGATATTTCGAGACCTTTTTTTAAATTTTTGCCAGCAGCATCAAATGTTAAAACAGTATCTGATTTTTTTTCGATAAAATTTAAATTGCTTTCTATATTTTTATAAGCTTCACTTTCTTTTCCATAAGTATTTCCTATAATTTTTTTAGATATTATATAAAGAGATTTACTTTTTTCAATATCACCTATATTAAAATAATATTTTGCAAGGTTGTTGAGTACACTTGCATAAAGTGGGTTATTAGGGGAAATCTTACTTTCAAGAAAATCTTTAGCCTTAAAGATATATTCTTTTGCTTCACTAATTTTATTCAGCTTGAGAGAAACATCAAATAAATTATTATATGTAGTTGCAAGTTGAATGCTATGATGTGGGATACTTTTTAATATTTCTTCTGCTGATTTTAAAAGGTTATAGGCTTTTTCTGCATTATTATCTTCCAAATATAAAAGTGCTAAATTATTTGCATTTGATGCATAAGAGTAGTTGTATAAGTTTAAAACTTCATATATTGAATTAGCTTCTTCAAATAGTCTAATAGCTTCTTTTTTATTTGAGTTCATTCTATAAGCATTTGCCAAATTCATAATTGTATTTGCATAGGCTTCAGAATTCGTATCAAAATATTTTTCGAATATTGTTTTAGCAAGATTTAAACTCTTTATGCTCTTTTCGTAATTCCCTGTATTTCTAAGTGCTCCGCCATAGTCATTTAAAACTTCGATTAATTTTTTATTGTCCTTGTTTTCAAAGGCCAAGTTTATAGCCTCCTCTATTATAGGAAGCATTTCCATTTCTCGTCCATCTCTTAAAAGAGAATGGTATTTTTTTTGTAAATTTTCAAGTTTTTCTAAATACATTTTATTATTTCTCCTACTGGATTTTCAATTATTTCAATAGCAACTATATCATTATTAGGTAAATTATTTAATATGGCAGTTTTAGAACTTTGAAGATTTGAAAGTAGTCCGTTAAATACAGAAATACTTTTGCCAAAAAGACCAATGCGAAATTCAAGTTTTACTAACTCTATGTTAGCTTCTTTAACACATAAGTCAGATGCCTTCATTGCACAGATGCTATTTTTAAACTCACAAATCATAAAAGATGAAATATTCGTAGGTTTTTTTGTGGTATTGATTTTTTCGATTATTTCTTCATGAATATTAAGTATATAGATAGAAGAAATTTTTTTAGACTTAAAATATTTATTTATTTCTAATATATCGCTTTCATTTCCATTTAAGATAAATAGCATTCTTCCAGGACATACATTTTTAGATAAAAAAAGATCAACCGGATAATTTAGAAGAACATTATTCATTTCCTTGTAACCAGTGGCTATGCTCTGAAACTCAGCGAGTAAAAAAGAAGACAACATAAAATCACTCCTTTAATTTATTTTATGTAAATAAGAAATGGAATTCAATAAAGTTGAAGAAAATGTTTTGATATTACAATTAAAAGTTTGTTTTGAGTTATTTCTTACTAAAAATTTAAATTACGAAGATGACTATAACTAAAAGTTAATAAAACTACAAATTTAAAAGTCTTAATTTTACAATGCAATGGTTTGCATTTTATTTCATCATTCCGACACAGTATTATATAATTACTTCAAGCTTGATTAATACATAAGCACAAAATAAAAAAATAGGAGGTATTCTATGTTGGAAAAAGGGTTTTCACAACCTACAGAAAGAATTAAGAGATTAAGACAAGTAATAATCGATGCTGTACCAGTAGTTGAATCTGATAGAGCAAGATTAATAACTGAATCTTATAAGGAAACAGAAGGTCTTACAAATATTTTAAGAAGAGCAAAAGCTGTTGAAAAAATATTTAACGAACTTCCAGTTACTATTAGGGATGATGAATTAATAGTAGGTTCAATTACTGTTAATCCTAGATCGACAGGTCTTTGCCCAGAGTTCTCATATGAATGGGTTGAAGCAGAATTTGACACAATGGCAACTCGTATGGCAGATCCGTTTGTAATTCCAGAAAAAACTAAAAAAGAATTACACGAAATATTCAAATATTGGAAAGGTAAGACGACATATGATTATGCAACAAGCCTTATGAGTGACGAAGCTAAAGATTGCATGGCTAATGGGATCTTTACAGTTGGTAATTATTACTTTGGTGGTGTTGGTCATGTAAATGTAGATTATGAAAAGATCATTAAGTATGGTTTTAGAGGGGTTATAGAACAAACTGTAAAAGCTATGAATGATCTCGATGATTCTGATCCAATATCAATTCAAAAAATGCAATTCTACAAAGCTGTTATTATTTCTTACAACGCAGCAATTAATTTTGCACATAGATACGCTAAAAAAGCTGAAGAACTTGCAAATCAAGAAACAAATCCTCAAAGAAAGCAAGAACTTTTAAGAATTTCTTCAAATTGCATGAGAGTTCCCGAATATGGTGCTAGAGATTTCTGGGAAGCTTGTCAAGCATTCTGGTTCGTACAAATATTAGTACAAATTGAATCTAACGGACACTCAATTTCTCCAGGAAGATTTGACCAATATATGTATCCACCATATAAAAATGATAAAAATATTACAAAAGATTTTGCCCAAGAACTTATCGATTGTATATGGGTTAAATTAAATGATATTAACAAAACTCGTGATGAAGTTTCAGCTCAAGCTTTCGCTGGATATGCAGTATTCCAAAACCTATGTGTAGGGGGTGTAGATGGAGAAGGCGTAGATGCGACAAATGATATTTCTTATATGTGTATGGAAGCTGTAGCTCACGTTGCATTACCAGCACCTTCATTCTCAGTTAGAGTTCATCAAAATTCACCATATGAGTTCCTATTAAGAGCATGTGAAGTTTCTAGACTTGGATATGGTGTTCCTGCATTCTACAATGACGAAGTAATAATTCTTAACCTAGTATCTAGAGGAGTTAAACTTGAAGATGCAAGAGATTACTCAATCATCGGATGTGTAGAACCACAAGCTGGACATAGAACAGAAGGATGGCATGATGCTGCGTTCTTTAATATTGCAAAAGTACTTGAAATTGCACTTAACAATGGTAGATGTAATGGAAAACAACTTGGGCCTAAGACTGGCGAATTAGAAGATATGAAAAATATCGATGACATCTTTGATGCATATCAAAAACAAATGGAATACTTTGTTAAATATTTAGCTGAAGCTGATAACTGTGTTGACTATGCTCACGCAGCTAGAGGAAATCTACCTTTCATGTCAGCTATGGTTGATGATTGCATCAAGAGAGGGAAGTCAGTTCAATCTGGTGGAGCTATTTATAACTTCACAGGACCTCAAGCATTTGGTGTAGCTGACTCTGGAGACTCTTTATATGCAATATATAAGAATGTATTTGAAGACAAGAAAATTTCTCTAATAGATTTAAAACACGCTCTAGAAGAAAACTTTGGTTTATCAGATTCTCTAGTTCCAGGATGCGGATGTAATACTCAAACAGTTTCTGCTAAGGTTGGAGAAATGAACGAAGCTGAAATTTACGATGCAGTTAAAAAGATTCTTGCTTCTACTGGTTCTATAAATGTAGACGAGCTTGAAAGTAAATTAACTGGTGGAGATTATTTACAAGCTAATACTTGTGGATGTGGATCTGAACAAACTGGTCAATTTAAGACTATTCAAAAGATTCTTGATAATACAGAAAGCTTTGGTAACGACAATGAGCTTTGTGATAAATTTGCAATCAGAGCTGCTAAAATTTATTGCGATGAGGTTGACAAATATGTAAATCCAAGAGGAGGAGCATTCCAAGCAGGTATTTATCCGGTATCTGCAAATGTATTATTTGGTAAAGATGTAGGAGCACTTCCGGATGGTAGAGCGGCTCATACACCACTTGCTGATGGTGTAAGTCCAAGACAAGGTAAAGACTCTCATGGACCAACAGCTGCGGCAAACTCTGTAGCTAAGTTACCACACTTTCAAGCGTCAAATGGTACGCTTTATAATCAAAAATTCTCTCCAAAAGCCGTAGAAGGAGAAAAAGGACTAAAGAATTTCGTAGCTATTATTAGGTCTTACTTTGATCAAAAGGGTGCTCACGTTCAATTTAACGTTGTAGATAGGCAAACACTAATAGACGCTCAAGAACATCCAGAAGATCATAAAGACTTACTAGTACGTGTAGCTGGATATTCTGCTCACTTCGTAACATTAGCAAAAGAAGTTCAAGACGATATCATTAACAGAACAGAGCACATAATGTAAGGCAAAATTATAAGAAGAAATAGAACACAGTATGTAAGTGGAGGTGACTATGGATTCTATAAACTACAATGAAAAGGGCGTCGTATTTGATATACAAAGATATTCTATAAATGACGGTCCTGGAATTAGAACCATAGTATTTTTAAAAGGTTGTCCCTTGAGATGTATTTGGTGTTCGAACCCAGAATCACAAAGAAGAGAAAAAGAGCTTATGTTTAGAAGAATTCTTTGTATTCACTGTGGTCTTTGTATAAAAGCTTGCAAACAAGGTGCACTTGATGCAAATAACCTTAATTTTATAGATAGAGATAAGTGTATAATGTGTGAAGAGTGTGCTAATGTTTGTCCATCTAGTGCTCTAGAGGTTAAAGGTAAAGAGATGACAGTAGCTGAAGTTATTGAGGAACTTAAAAAAGATGAAAAATACTATATAAGTTCCAATGGCGGAGTTACATTATCAGGTGGCGAAGCAATGATGCAGGTGGGTTTTGCAAAAGAAATATTTAGAGCCTGCAAGGCAAGAGGTTGGCACACAGCAATAGAAACTGAAGGCTATGTTTCTGAAGAGGCAATAAGAGAGGTTATACCTCATGTAGATTTAGTTTTACTTGATATGAAAGCCAACAACGATGAGATACACAAAAAAGCGACTGGAGTAAGTAATAAGCTTATAAAGAAAAATGCAATGCTAATACAAAGTCTATCTGAAACGATTATAAGGGTGCCTACAGTCCCTGGAGTAAATGCTGATATGAAAGAGTTTGGAGATATTGTATCTTTTGTAAAGACTCTTCCAAATGTTAGAGAACTTCACATTTTACCATACCATAATTATGGAGAAGGTAAATATTATTTATTAGGTAGGGATTATGAATTATCTAATTTAGAAAAATTAGATAATGAATATGTAGATAAATTGAAGAAATTTGTAGAATCTAATGGCTTAGTATGCCAAGTTGGAGGCTAAGGAGATAGTATGGATAAAGAATTATTAGAAAAAATAATGGGGCAAGTTTCTAATGAATTAGGAATGGATAAAAAAGAATCTGTAGAAAATTGTTCTGGCACATGTAAAAAAGTAGATGTTACAGAATTTGTTGGAACATCAATTGGAGATACGATAGGTCTAGTAATAGCAAGCGTAGATCCACTATTAGTAGATAAATTGGACTTAGGAAAATATAAATCAATAGGAATTATTGGCTCAAGAACTGGAGCAGGTCCACAAATTATGGCGGTTGACGATGCTGTTAAAGCAACTAATACTGAAGTTGTTACAGTAGAACTACCAAGAGACACAAAGGGTGGAGCAGGACACGGATCTTTAATTTATATTGGAGCTGAAGATGTGTCTGATGCTAGACGTGCGGTTGAAATTGCACTAGACGTTCTTCCAAAATATTTTGGAGATGTTTATGAAAATGATGCAGGACACCTTGAATTTCAATACACTGCAAGAGCAAGCTATTGCCTAGAAAAATCTTTTGGAACACCAATTGGAAAGAGTTTTGGAATGGTAATAGGAGCTCCGGCAGCTATAGGTACAGTGCTTGCCGATGTAGCTGTTAAAGCAGCAAATGTTGAAGTAGTAGGATATTCTTCACCGGCACAGGGAACAAGTTTCTCAAACGAAGTTATACTAACTTTTACAGGAGATTCTGGAGCAGTTCGTCAAGCTGTTAAGGCTTCAATTGACGTTGGTAAAAAATTACTTGGTGCTTTAGGGGATGAACCTAAATCAACAACAAGTCCATATATTTAAAAATTAAAATCAGGAGGTAAATTATGAATTCAGACGCATTAGGAATGGTTGAAACAAAAGGTTTAGTAGGAGCAATAGAAGCTGCAGATGCTATGGTAAAGGCAGCTAATGTAAGTTTAGTAGGATATGAAAAGATTGGTTCTGGTTTAGTAACTGTAATGGTTAGAGGAGATGTAGGGGCAGTCAAAGCAGCCACTGATGCAGGGGCTGCATCAGCCAGAGTTGTTGGTGAAGTTGTTTCCGTTCATGTAATCCCAAGACCACATACTGACACTGAAAAAATTATTCCTCATTTCGACAAATAATATTAAGCCATAAACATTTTTGAAAAGTTAAAATACGACTTTGTATTTTAACTTTTCTATTCATATGACATAGGTGATTTAATGAATATAAATAGAGAAGAATTTGAAGAAATATTAAAGAAAATAATTCTTCAAATGTCCAATAAAAAAAGAATTAACTTTATATTCTCAAATCCATGGGATAATAGATATTTTGTAGCCCTTGATGCGATAAAGACACTTAATATAAATAAGAGTTGTGTTATTAGCAAGAAGTTAAGTGATTGCTATATAAATAAAATCAGTAATTATCTCAAATGGGATGAGATAATTTATCTGGATTGTGAAAAATTAGATCAAATTGCAGAAAATGATGCTTTTTTCCTTAATATAAAATTAAAAAACATTGTAAATGTAATTTTATTTAACGAAGACGAATTAGAGTCTAAGTTAGTTATGAAGCTTTTTGAAAATGGCAAAGATGTATATTTATGGAAAGAAACAGTTAAAAAGGTAACTGGTAGAGAACCTAAAAGATATATCGACAAATTATTAGGATATTATGACGAAATTTTAAGTTACGGAGTAAAAATAGTTGACATAGAGGAAGTGAATAAGTATGAATAGAGCACTAGGACTTGTTGAAGTAATAGGTCTTACAAATGCCATTATTGTTGCTGACACAATGCTTAAGGCGGCAAATATAAAAATGGAAAACATTGAAATTACAAAAGGTATGGGGTTTGTTACTGTAAAAGTTTCAGGAGATGTTGGAGCTGTTAAAGCTGCTGTAGATTCTGGGAAAAGTTTAGCTATTTCATTCGATAAATTCGTTTCATCAAAAGTTATACCAAGACCTGCCAGTGGACTTGATATTGTATTTGATTTAGATAGGGAAAATAGAGAAGAAAAAAGCTTTAAGCCAATAAAAGAAGATAAAAGAGAAACAGTTAATAAAAAAGAAATAAAAACAACTTTAAATGCAGGTGAATCTAAAACTACTGCAAAACTTAAAACCAAGCCTCAATCAAAAGACGTGGAAAAACCAGTAGCTAAAAAAGAAATAAAAGAAGTTAAACCTGAAGCTAAAGCTGAAAAGAAAGCAAGTGTTAAAGAAAAAAGCATGGAAGTAGATAATAATGATAAAAAAATCGATGAAAAAAATTTAGAAGAGGAATCGGATAATACTAAAAGATAAAATTCTGAGATAGTGAGTAGTGATAGTATGTTTATTGCAAAAGTAGTAGGTAATGTTGTAGCAACTAGAAAAAATGATACACTAGTTGGCTACAAACTTATGATTATTCAACCTATTAATGCAAATGGAGAAGAATATAAGGATCAATCTGTTGCCGCAGATTATGTAGGAGCAGGAATTGGTGAGCTTGTATTAGTTGGTGGAGGATCTTCAGTTCGTGTTGAAAATGAAAGGAAGTCTTCAGTAATAGATTTGGCAATAATAGGTATAATAGATGAATTAATTGTGTGAGGTAAGATATGAATAAAAGATCGGTTTTTGATACTGTTTGTGAGGCTATAGACGCCTCAAAATCAGCTCACAAATTATATATAAAGCTTGGCATTTCAGATAGAGAAGAAATAATAAGAGAATTAAGAAAAGAACTTTTAAATCATGTAGATGAACTTGCACAAATTGGCTATGAAGAAACTTGCATGGGATGTGTTGAGGATAAAGTAGTAAAAATAAAACTCGCAATAGAAAAAACTCCAGGTACAGAAGATTTACTTTCTGAAGTTTTGACAAAGGATAAAGTTATGACACTTTATGAGTACTCAGCATTTGGAATAGCTTGTGCAGTGATGCCAAGTACAAATCCGGTTGCAACAGTTATAAATAATGTTATAGGTTTACTTGCGGCAGGAAATTCTGTTATATTATGTCCTCATCCGAGAGCAATAAAAGTAACTAAATATTTAACAGATATAATTGCAACTACAATATTAAAAGTATGCGGCATAGATAATCTAGTCTCTACACTTTCTGAAGTCAGTATGAAAAATATTTCTGAGATAATGCATCATCCAGATGTGAATCTACTAGTAGTAACAGGTGGAAGTGATATTGCAAGGCAGGCAAATAAATGCGACAAGAAAGTAATATCAGCAGGATCAGGAAATCCAACTTTTATTGTAGATGAAACAGCGGATATTGAAAAAGCTGCAAATTGCATTGTAAGAGGTGCAAGTTTTGATAACAATATTTTATGTGTAACAGAAAAAAATATAGTAATTGTAAGTTCTATTTATGAAAAGTTTAAAAAAGCTCTTGAGAAAGAGAATGTATTTTATATTGATACTTTTGATGATATGTTAAAACTTTCAAAAGTTTTATTGACAGAAGATATGAAGCCAAATAAATTTTTAGGTGGAAAAAGTGTTAGTGAAATTTTAGATTTTGCAGGAATAGAATTCCATGGAGATTATAGATTAATTGCTGTAGATGTTCCGAAGATTCATCCATTTGCAATAGAAGAACTTTTAATGCCTGTAATTGCAATAGTTAAAGCTTGCAACTTTGAAGACGCACTTGAAATTTCTTTATGCCTGGAACAAGGACTTCGTCATACAGCTGGAATACATTCAAATAGTATAGAGAGATTGAATATAGCTGCAAAGACAATGCAAACTTCAATATTTGTAAAAAATGGTTGCTCTCTTGATGGAATAGGATTTTCTGACGACAATCCTGTGAGCTTCACAATAGCAAATAGATCTGGTGAAGGTTCAACAAGTGCAAGAAATTTTGCACGTAGGAGAAGATGTGCTTTAATAGACGCTTTTTCAATAAGGTGATTAAATGAAAAAATTAAAAAATGGAACAGAAATTGTATTTGGGGCGAAAGCCTTAAGTGTATTACAAAAATTTGAAAATAAGAAAGTTTTAATAATGACCGATTCTTTTATTTCAAATAGCGTTTTAATGAATACTCTTTTAAGAAATATAAAATCATCTAACAAAGTTATTATATATGACAAAGTAAATCCAGATCCAACACTTGATCTTGTTGGTGAAGCACTTACTATATTTATAAAAGAAAATGTTGACATTTTAATAGGCTTCGGAGGCGGATCTTCAATAGATTCTTCAAAGGGAGTAATTTACTTTGGAAATGAAGTACTTAAAAAGGATATTTATTTTGTTGCAGTACCGACAACAAGTGGCACAGGGTCTGAAGTTACTAGCGTTGCAGTTATAAAAGACAATGATACACATATAAAACATCTTTTACAAAGTGATAATATGCTTCCAAATTTAGCAATTTTAGATTCAGCATTGTTAAAAGAATTGCCGAGAAAAATAATTGCTAACACAGGTATTGATGTATTGACACATGCACTTGAAGCATATGTAGGGAAAAATAGAAGCTCTTTTTCAGACGCTTTATCTGAAAAAGCAGGAGAATTAGTTGTTAAATACTTATATAGAAGCTTTTTAAAAAACAGAGATGTTGAAGCAAAAGAAGAAATGCATTTAGCTTCTATGATGGCAGGAATGTCATTTGAAGAGGCAGGTCTTGGAATAAATCATGCAATAGCACATCAAATAGGAGCATTATTTTATCTACCTCATGGACTTTGTAATGGTTTAATACTTAATGAAGTAATAGACTACAATGCAAAAGATAAAAAAATAAAATCTAGATATGCAAACTTCGCAAGAAAAATTGGTATTTCCAATGCAAAAACTGATGACGAATCCCTAAACAGTCTAAAACAATTTATAAATACATTGCAAAGGATAATGAATATGCCAAAGAATTTAAGCGAATGTAATGTAGAAAGAGAAAAAGTGTTAAGAGAAATGGAGACACTTACAACAAATGCACTGAAGGATAATTGTATGAAGACTGCTCCTAAGAGTATTACAAAAGGAGAAATAAAAGAAATAATTGAAAAAATATATTAGCTTATATAAACTTATTCTTAGTACAATTGGATACGGAGGGGTTTAAGTGCACATTAATAAGATGAATATACCTAATATAAAAATTAATGAAAAATATACAAATGGAAAAAATGCTGAAGATCTTTATTCTATATTTGGCAAGGAGTATTTAGAGCAAATACAAAGAGTTATTTCTGATGTTACTGGACTTGCCTTTGTGACCATTGACTATAAAGGTCAACCTTTAACGGAAATGACAAATTTTTCTAAGAGATGCAAGTATATTAGACAGACGCCAATGCACAAGAAAATATGTGAGCTTTCAGATGCATCTGGTGCTATAAGAGCCGCAGTTTCCAAGAAAACATCTATATATTTTTGCCCATTTAAATTATTAGAAGTAGCTATACCAATAATTATAAATGATAAGTATCTTGGAGCTTTTATAGGTGGACAAGCAATTTGCTCTGATCCTCCGGAAAAAATTCTTCGTATGCAAGATCAACTTTTATTAGAAGAAATTGATTTTAGTAAGCTGGATTTTTTTGATGAAGATGCAGATGCTAAAAAATATACTTACAGAGAATTTGAGTCGACAGTAAAATTAGTAGAACTTATAATTTCTGAATTAGTAAAGAGAGAGGCAATTTCAAGTTACCACGAAAAGGAAAATAAAAGTAAAATCAAAGCTTTAGAAGAAAAGCTAGCTCAAGTAGAAGAAAAGAATTTAGAATTAAAAAAGAAAATTTCGTCTATTAACAATACGGTTAATTTATTATTTTTAAACAATATGATGGAGTCAATTTCAAATCTTGCATTGATAGAAGAAGCTGAAATTACTAGTAAATACAGTGAACATTTTAGGAAATTCGTTATGAATTTTATAGATGTAGAATCAAATTCAGCAAATTTTATTTACAAGACATTAATTGAGTATTTTAAAATGAAGGAAATTCAATATAGAGACAGATTAAAATATGAAATTAGTATTGAAGATGACGTAAGAGAAACAAAAATGCCTTTTAAAGCTTTGATTACTTATGTAATTATAATGTCTTATCTAGGGCTTAATTTTAACGAAGATGATTATGAAATAAAAGTGCATCTAAAGAAAGATAGTGAATATTTTATAGCAATTATAGAAGATAATGGATTAGGAATTTCCGAAGATTCATTTGAAAGATTTAAAAGCACTCATATTGTCAGTACTGAGATAGAAGATATCAATAAATATCTTAGACAGATGGAAGAAGATAGTTTAAATATTTTTAGTGGAGATCTACAAATAAAGATAGAAGAAAATAGTAAAAATACAAAAATATTCATGAAGTATCGTTTAAATAGTTAGGATGATTGAATGTATAGTGTTTTATTAGTAAGCAATCAGATCTTAATAAGAACTGCTTTGAAAAAGACAATTGAGAGAAATAAAAATTTTTATATCAAAGATGAAGTTAATACTCCAAAGGAGGCGATTGATTTAATAAATAAGGAAAACATAAATATAGTGTTTTCTGAATTTATGATGCCTTCTATGAATGGCAAAGATTTTATAGATGTTGTTAAAAAAGAGAATAAAGATATAAAGGTTTTTTTGGTGACATTTCCATCTGATTTGTTCTCAAGAGAATATAAAAATATAGATTTAAACCAAGTAATACTTAGACCTATAACATATGAAAAAGTTGAAGAGAAGTTAAAACTATATGAAAAAGATTATAAAAATTTTAACGAAATTAATCTCGTATTAGAGATGCAAAAAGAAGTTAATATGAATGATTTCTTTGCTGTATACGAATATTTGACAAAATATATTGATAAATATGATTTTAAAAATAAAGAAGTAGAGAATAAAGTTCAAATAAAAAGTAGTTTAAAAAGCATTGCAAATAGAATTATAAATTTAAACAATATTACAGATGAAGCAAAAAAAATAGAAAAAGAAATACCAATCACAAATGCAATTGTTTCAGATTCGAGGCTATGTAAAAACTGGATGTTTAAAATTTTAGAATATTATTTTAAGAGAAAAAGTACTATAAATTATCCAATACTTGAAAATGTTCTACTTTATATTGACGAAAATATTGACAAAAATATATCTCTAAGCGATGTGGTAAAAGAATGTAATATATCACAGGGTTACTTAAGTAGACTTTTCAAATCTGAGTACAATATGACAGTTGTTAATTTTATACACTTTAAGAAGATAAATTTGGCAAAGGAATATATAGTTTTGGAAAATCAAAGCATATCAGATGTAGCTTTTAATTTAGGTTATAACGAATATGGATATTTTAGTAAGGTATTTAAAAAATATGAACAGGAAACAGTTGAACAGTTTAGAAAAGCTAGGTGAAATAAATGAATAAATTTATCGTTACATCCGAGTCTGTAACTGAAGGACATCCTGACAAAGTTTGCGACTTAGTGTCAGATTCAATTTTAGATGAATATTTAAGAGGAGACTTTAACTCAAGAGTCGCTGTTGAAAGTATGATATCTAACAATCTTTTAGTTTTAGCAGGTGAAGTTACATCAAAAGCAAAAGTTAATGTTGAAAAAGTTGCAATAAACACTATTAGAGAAATAGGGTATTCTACAGATGAATCAGGTTTTGATGTAGATAAAGCTATAGTACTTACAAACATTGATGAGCAATCAAAGGACATTGCTAGGGGAGTTAATCGTGAAAAGATTTGTGCAGGAGATCAAGGGTTAGTATATGGATACGCGACAAATGAAAGTAAATCATATCTTCCACTATCTAGTGAACTTTCACACAGACTTAGCAAGAGACTTTCTGAAGTTAGAAAAAAGAATATAATTGCTGGATTATACCCAGATGGGAAATCGCAAGTTAGCTTAGTTTATGAAAATAATATGCCTTCTTATGTAAAATCTGTAGTTTTAGCAGCTCATCACAGAGAAAGTAAAGACATTACAGCGCTTAGATATGAATTGATAAAGGAAGTAATTTTAAAAGAAGTTGACAGTTCGCTCCTTAGAAAAGACACAGTAATTCATATAAATGCCACAGGAAGATTTACAATTGGTGGTCCTAAAGCAGACGTTGGACTTACAGGTAGAAAAATTATAGTTGATACATATGGTGGAGTTGGACGTCATGGTGGAGGAGCTTACTCTGGTAAGGATCCATCAAAAGCAGATAGATCCGCATCATATATGGCAAGATATGTTGCTAAAAACATTGTTGCAGCAGGACTTTGTGATAGATGTGAAGTTCAACTTGCTTATGTAATTGGTAAAGAAAATCCAGAAAGTGTTTATATAAATACTTTTGGAACAGAAAAAATAAGCTTGGATAAAATTTATAAAATAGCAAATGAAGTCTTTGATTTAAGTATTGATGCAATAATAAGGAATTTGAAATTACAAAGGCCAATATATAAAAATACAGCCGCTTATGGACATTTTGGAAGAGATGAAAGCGATTTTACATGGGAGAAAACAGATAAAAAAAATGAAATAAAAAATTTAATAAAGTAGGTGTAATATGGATATTTTAACAATATTTGTAGGTTTTGCTGGAGGATTTTTCGGTGCAGCTTATGGTTCAATACCGGCATTTATAATAACGGGTGTATTTGCTTTAGTAGGCTCAGCTTTGACAATTGCAGGAGTAATAGACTACACGGTAGGTTCAGTTGCCTTTGGACCATTCTTTGGACCTCATGTATCTTTTGCAGCAGGGGCAGCAGCAGCGACATATGCCGCAAATTATGCTAAAAAATTAGACAGTTCACAAAATGTTTTAGCATCTTTATTTGGATTAGGAGATATAAAAACATTATTAGTAGGTGGTCTTTATGGAGTAGTTGGAATAATTTCATTTACATTAGTTGAAAAGCAAAAGTATTTTGTAACAGATAGTCCTGGATTTAGCGTATGCGTTGTACTATTTCTAAACAGACTTATACTTGGCAAAACTTCTCTTATTGGATCGTTAAAGAATGGAGAAAAAAGAGAAATTTTATCAAAAGATGAAGCTATAATGAATGGTATCGTTGGTTTTTTATTTGGACTAGGAATAGCAATTATAGGGAAAGTTTTAATAGATGCAGGAGTTGGGAAAGAAGCCATGGGTGCATATCCTGTATTTGTTTTTGGGTTCTCAGCAATATCACTTATATTCCTACAGATGGGATTTTCTATTCCAATTACACACCATATAACTTATCCGGCTGCTACAACTTTTGTGCTGACAGGAAATGTATATTTTGCAGCTTTAACAGGATTAATTAATGGAATACTCTGGGTTATTGCAGGTAAAATCTTTAACTCACATTGTGATACATACATTGACCCACCAGCCGTTGTTATTGCATTAAGTGTTTTTGTAATAAATTTAATATTCTAATATAAGGAAAAGGAAGTAATATGTTGGACAATAATGAACTTGTAAAAAAAATAACAAAAGAAGTTAGTAGGAGAATTGATAATATAAATAAGCATAAAATTGTTGTAGGAGTATCCAATAGACATGTACATCTATCACAAGAAGATCTGGAAAGTTTGTTTGGGAAAGGATACAAGCTCACTGAGAAATCAACATTGAAACAACCAGGACAATTTGCTTCAGAAGAATGTGTTATAGTTCGTGGACCAAAGGGTGAATTTAAAAACGTAAGGATTCTTGGCCCTGTGAGAAAAAAATCGCAAGTTGAAATATCTTTGTCCGATTCCTTTAAACTAGGAGTAAAAGCTCCGATAAAAGAATCTGGAAAACTTGAAGGTACACCAGGTATAGAGTTAATAGGACCATGTGGAAGTGTTAAATTAGAAGTTGGAACTATAATAGCTTTAAGACATATACATATGAGACCGGAAGATGCAGATTTTATGCATGTAAGAGATGGCGAATTTGTAGATGTGGAATTCTTTGGAGAAAGGAAAGCTATAATGGGCAATGTACTAGTTAGAGTTAGCGATAAATACCAATTAGAAATGCATCTTGACACAGATGAAGCAAATGCAGTTGGTATAAAAACTAATGACTATGCAGTAATAAGAAAATTTGTAAGGTGAGAAATTGATTAGTAATAAAGAAGTTTTACAGCTTTCAGAACTTATAAAAGAAGAAAAATTTATAGATTTTAAAAACAAAGAATTAAAAGTAGGGGTTGATCTTGGTACTGCAAACATTGTACTTGTAGTTGTCGATGAGAAAAACAAACCTATAACTGGAATTATTAAACCAGCTAAAGTTGTAAAAGATGGAGTTGTAGTTGACTATATAGGTTCAATAAGTATAGTTCGTGAGTTAAAAGAAAAGCTTGAAGAAAGACTGGGAAGTAAGCTTATATATGCATCATGTGCAATTCCACCGGGAATAGATCCTAGAAGCACTAAAGCAATAGCAAATGTAGTTGAATCTAGTGATTTTATTGTAACAAATATAATTGATGAACCTACAGCCGCTGCAGAAACTTTAAAAATAAGTGATGGAGCAATAGTTGATTTAGGAGGTGGTACTACCGGTATAAGCCTTTTAAAAGGTGGAAAAGTAATAGGATCGTGGGATGAAGCCACAGGTGGGCATCACATGAATTTAACTATAGCGGGATATTATAATATTGATTTGGATAAAGCTGAAGATGTGAAGATTAATTCCAATAGCAAAGATATATTTGCCATAGTAAAACCGGTTTTGGAAAAAATGGCAACTATAGTAAAAAATTATCTAGAAGGAAAAGAAGTGGATTCACTTTATCTAGTAGGTGGTTCATCTAACTTTGATGGAATTGAAGAATTATTTGAAAAAATAACTGGAATAAAAACTTATAGAAGTAAAGAAGCGTTATTAGTGACGCCACTTGGAATAGCAAAGAGTTGTTTAGGAGGAAAAAATGGAAAATAGTATGATAGAAGATATTGTAAGACAAGTAATTGAAGACTTAAAAAAAGACGAGGAAATTAGTTTCGAAAGTCAAACAAAAAATAGTATGAATAATTATGGAGTTTTTGACAATATGGATGAAGCCATAGATGCAGCAGATAGAGCTCAAAAACAACTCTATGAACTATCATTAGATGAACGAGATAGATTTGCAAATGTAATAAGAAAAACTATATTAAAAGAAGATAATTTAAATTTAATGTCTGTAATGGCGGTTGAAGAAACAAAAATTGGTAGAGTAAGTGATAAGAAAATAAAAAATAGAGTTGCCGCACAAAAAACACCTGGTAAAGAAGATTTAAAAACAAACGCACTTACTGGCGCAAATGGATTAATGATTGAAGAATATTGTCCATTTGGCGTAATAGGTTCAATTACACCAACAACGAATCCTACAGAAACAATAATATCTAACTCAATATCTATGATAGTTGGAGGAAATGCAGTGGTATTTTCACCGCATCCTCGTGCAAAGAAAACTTCAATATTATTAATTCAAATGTTAAACAAAGCATTAGTTGAAAATGGAGCACCAGAAAACTTAATTACAATGGTTAAAGAACCATCAATAGAAGCAACAAATGAAATGATGAAAAATCCAAAGGTAAGACTTCTCGTAGCAACAGGAGGACCGGGAATTGTAAAAACAGTTTTATCATCAGGTAAAAAAGCGATTGGTGCAGGAGCAGGTAACCCACCAGTAGTTGTAGATGAAACAGCTGATATTAAAAAAGCGGCAAAAGATATAGTTGATGGATCAAGTTTTGATAACAATGTTCCATGTATAGCAGAAAAAGAAGTATTTGTAGTAGAAACAAAAGCAGATGACTTAATATATTACATGAGACAAAATGGAGCATACTTACTTGATAACGAAACAGATATAAAAAATCTTGATGAATTAGTAAGCCAAGAAAATGGAAAACCTAAGACAGAATTCGTAGGAAAAGATGCAAAGTATATACTAGAAAAAATTGGTATAGAAGTATCAGAGGATATTAGACTAATAATATTTAAAACTAACAAATATCATCATCTAGTACAAGAAGAAATGATGATGCCAATACTTCCAGTAGTGCCAGTTCCAAATGTAGATGAAGCAATAGAATGTGCTCACGAAGCAGAACATGGAAATAGACATACAGCAATTATGCATTCTAAGAATGTAGATAAACTTTCAAAAATGGCAAAACTACTAGAATGCACAATTTTTGTTAAAAATGCACCATCGTATTCAGGAATAGGTGTTGGAGGAGAAGGCTCTACAACTTTCACAATTGCTGGACCTACAGGTGAAGGGATAACAAGTGCAAAGAGTTTTTGCAGAATAAGAAGATGTGTAATTAAAGATTCATTTAACATTAGATAAAAATTAAATAAAAATATATATTTATTTAACACTCCAAAATCATCCTTGAGATTTAGGAGTGTTTTCATGTATAAAAGAGGCTCTATAATCTTTAAAACATGTTATAGAGCCTAAATAAAATATTTAAAACACTTGCAAAGTTATAAACTCTATGTTATAGTAAATGACAATTAAATAATGATCGATGTTTAGAGAGGTCGCGATTTTTAAGAGTAGGTTAACGAAAGGAAAAATCGCCGAAGGAGAAATCCTGGGGATGCAGAGAATATCTGTATAACTGTCACATTAGAAATGCCCATTTCTTTTGTAGTGCGCTCTATTCATTGAGGGCAAAAGAGAATTTTAACTATGAGTCTTTTGCTCATAGTTTTTTTGTTTTAAGGAGAGTTTTATGAAATTATTTGGAAATTTAAATGTGGTAGATAATGAAATATATTTGGGAAAGTATTCCATGAACTATTTGAAAGAAAAATATGGAACGCCACTTTATATTGTGGATGAAGATTTTTTTAGGGAAACTATTAGAAAATTTAAAAATAATTTTAAATCTAATAAATTCAATACAAATATTTTATATGCCTCCAAGGCTCTTTTAAATAAGTATATTGCCAATGTTGTTTGTGAAGAGGGTATTTCCATTGATGCTGTAAGTGGCGGTGAAATTTATACGATTTTAAATTCAAAAATGAGTGCAGATAAAATATATTTTCACGGAAATAATAAGTTGAAAAAAGAACTTGAATTTGCAGTTGACTCTGGTGTTGGAAAAATTGTAATAGATAATGTAAGCGAGATAAATAAGCTTGAAGCTATTTTAAAGGATAAGAAAAAGACGCAAAAGGTATTAATTAGACTTAATCCTGGAATTGATGCTCATACTCATGAATATATTGCAACTTCAAAAAATGATTCTAAATTTGGTCTTTCGATTTTTTCAGATGATATATTTGATGTTATTAAGAGAGTAGCTAATTCAAAATATTTTGAACTTCTTGGTTTTCATGCACATATTGGCTCACAAGTTTTTAGAGAGGAATCTTTCTTTTCTGAAGCAGATGAGATGATAAATTTTATAAAAAAAGTTAGTGATAAGGGCATTAGAATCGAAGAACTTAACTTAGGCGGAGGTTTTGGAATTTATTATACGTCTGAAGATTCTCCCTTTGAAATTGAAGGATTTTTAAAGAGGTATATTAAAAAAATCGAAGAGTTTTTAGAAAAAAATAATTTAAAAATAAAAACTATTACCATAGAACCAGGCAGAAGTTTAATATCAAATGCTGGGCACACACTTTATACTGCGGAAATTATTAAAAAAACCTATGGTGGCAAGAATTTTATATTTATAGATGGTTCAATGAATGACAATATAAGGCCTGCGCTATATGGTGCAAAGTATGAGGCTTCTATTGCAAATAAATTTAATGATAATTTAGAAGAAGTATATACTATTGCAGGTAAATGTTGTGAAAGTGGAGATATTATTATAAGGGATATAATGCTTCCAAAGGTAGAGGAGGGAGACCTCATCTTAGTTTCATCTACTGGAGCGTATAATTATTCAATGTCTAGTAATTATAATAGGGTTGAAAGACCTGCCATGATTTTTGTATCAGATGAGGTAAAGGTTGCAGTTAGAAGAGAAACATATGAAGATTTAATGAGAAATGATTTGTAATAGGTGAATTATGAAAAATGTTGTTATGAAATTTGGAGGGAGTTCCGTTGCAAATGCAGAAAAGATTATGAGTGTTGCAAGGAACTTGGTCAAGAGAAAGAGAGATTTAAACAATGTAGTCTGTGTAGTTTCTGCAATGGGAGATACCACGGATATTTTAATAAAAAAAGCTCAAGAGATAAATAAAAAACCTCAAAAGAGAGAGATGGACGTTTTGATGGCTACGGGAGAACTTGTATCCTCATCACTTCTTGCAATGGCAGTTGAATCTTTAGGAGAGAAGGCAATATCTTTAAGTGGAGCACAAGCAGGATTTAAAACTTATGGGAGATATGGATTTAGCAAGATTTTAGATGTAGATACAAAATATGTTGAAGAAAAACTTAGAGATAATTACATTGTAATTGTGGCAGGGTTTCAAGGGATTAATGAAGTAGGAGATACTACAACGCTTGGACGTGGAGGTTCAGATACATCAGCTGTTGCCCTTGCAGCTAAGCTTGGATGTGATTGTGAAATTTACACAGATGTTGAAGGAATATATACAGTAGATCCTAGATTTTATAAAAATGCAAAAAAACTTTATCGCATAAGTTATGAAGAGACTATGGAAATGGCACATCTTGGTGCAAAAGTAATTGATCCAAGAGCTGTGGAGCTAGCACAAAAATATGGAGTAAAGCTTTATATTGCACTAAATACTTGCAATGTCTTGGGAACTGTAATTGATAAGGAGGAAAATGTGGAGAAAAGTATTATAAGAGGAGTTTCATCAATAGATAATATTTTGCTTGTAAATAAAAAATTAGAAAATCAAAGTATTGCAGATTTATTTTCAGAACTTGCAAAAAAGGAAGTTAACATTGATGTTATAAATCAAAGTATTATTGGAGATGAAGTTTATGTTTCCTTTACATCAGTAATAGAGGAGAAGGATACAATTAATTCAATTGGAGATGGATTTAATTTTATAGAAAATGTATCAAAAGTTTCAGTGATTGGAAATGCAATGAGAACTGAACCCGGAGTTGCTGCAAGGATATTTGATGTACTTAATGCAAATAATATTAAATTTTATCAAGTTTCCACATCGGAAATTTCCGTATCAATAATTGTAGATACAGTTATTAAAGAAAAAGTTATGAAATTATTTATTAGAGAATTTGATTTATAAGGAGAGATATTATGACTTTATTTACTGGTAGCGGTGTTGCAATAGTAACACCATTTAAAGAAAATTTTGACGTAGATTATGCTAAACTGCAACAACTATTGGATTTTCATTTACAAAATGAAACAGATGCAATAATAATAGTAGGAACAACTGGAGAAGCGTCTACGATGACAAATGAAGAACAAGCAGAAACTGTAAAATTCACAGCGGATTATATTAATGGCAGAATCCCAGTTATTGCTGGTGCAGGATCAAATGATACAAGACATGGTATGTTGCTTTCAAAAATGTGCGAAGATGCTGGAGCAGATGGACTTTTGCAAGTAACTCCATATTATAATAAGACTTCACAGAGAGGATTAATAGAACACTTTAAAAAAATTGCAGAAAGTGTAAAAATTCCAATGCTTTTATACAATGTGCCAGGAAGGACGGGAATGGGCATTGATCCAAAGACACTTCTTGAGCTTTCAAAAATAGATAATATAATTGGAATGAAAGATGCAACTGGCGATTTATCCTATGCTGCAAAGGTAAGAAGTCTTGTAGGTTATGATTTTGACATATATTCAGGAAATGACGATGTTACAATTCCACTTATGAGCCTTGGGGCAAAGGGAGTTATTTCTGTTATAGCAAATATATTTCCAAAAAAAATTCATGATATGACTAAATTGTATTTAGATGGAGAGATAGAAAAAGCAGCTAAAATTCAAACGGATTTAAAAGAATTAAACGATGCACTTTTTGTAGAACCAAATCCAATTCCTGTAAAAGCAGCTATGAATTTACTGGGATATGAGGTAGGAGGGCTTAGACTTCCACTGTTTGAGGCAAGTGAAGATACAAAATATAATTTAAAGAGAATACTAGGTGTGAAATGAAAATATTTATAGTTGGAATAACAGGAGCAATGGGCAGGACTTTCTTTAATTTAGATGGAGATTTTGAAATAGCAGGTGGATTTGCAGAAAAAGAGGATAGAGAGAAAAATATTTATAATAACTTTGAGGATGTAGATGTAGATTTTGATGTAATTATAGATTTTTCAAATAAGAGTATAGTAGATAAGACTATAAAATTTTCAGTAGAGAGGAAAAAGCCACTTGTAGAAGCAACAACAGGTCTTAGCGAAAAGACTATGAATAATTTAAAAAAAGCATCAGAAGAAATTCCAGTAATTTATTCAAGAAATTATTCATTGGGCATAAATGTAATGGAGAAAATTGTAAGTGAGCTTACAAAAATGTTAGATGGTTTTGACATAGAAATAATAGAAGCTCATCACAATAAAAAGAAAGACGCTCCAAGTGGTACGGCATTAATGCTCTTGGATGCAGTTAAAAAAGAAAGAGATGTTTCTGAAATTTATGATAGGACAAAGATCCACGAAATGCGCGATAAAAATGAAGTGGGCATTTCAAGCATAAGAGCAGGCACAATAAATGGAGATCATACAGTTATCTTTGCAGGAGATAGCGAGATACTTGAGATTAAACACAGTGCAGGGTCAAAAAATATTTTTGCCAATGGAGCAATAAAAGCAGCTAAGTTTTTACTTGGAAAGGAAAAAGGTCTTTATAATTTTAAAGATATATTAGAGTAGACACTCTATAAGAAATTAATCAATAAAAAGAGAAAAGAGGAAAAAGATGAAAATTGGAATAGTAGGATATGGAAATTTAGGAAAGTCCCTTAGAGGTCTTATAGAAAGAGACGAAAATCTAAAATTAGTAAAAATATTTACAAGAAGAGATAGCAAGTCCTTTAATGATGACAAAATGGAAAGCATAAAAAATCTATTAGAATACAAAGACAAAATTGACTTGTTACTTTTGAGTCTAGGTTCAGCAACAGACATACCAGAGATGGCACCAGAAATTATAAAAGATTTTAACACAGTAGATGCTTATGATAACCATGCACATATTCCACAATATTTTGAAAAAATGAATGATATTGCAATAAAAAATGGAAAGGTAGCTTTTGTATCAACAGGTTGGGATCCAGGTTTATTTTCTTTAAATCGTCTAATAGCAGAGTCAATTTTAACAAAGGGTCATACAAATACTTTTTGGGGAAAGGGAGTAAGCCAAGGGCATAGTGATGCAGTTAGAAGAATTAAAGGCGTTAAGAGAGCGGTTCAATATACAATTCCAAAAGAAGAGATAATAGAAAATATTAAAGAAAACTCAAAAGATTATAAGAGTTTTGAAACACACAATAGACTTTGCTATGTAGTATGTGAGAAAAAAGATGAAGCTAGAATTAGAGAAGAGATAGTAAATATGGAAGATTACTTCAAACCTTATGAAACAGAAGTAAAATTTATTTCAGAAGAAGAGTTTGAAAGAGATCATACAAATATGCCACATGGAGGTCATGTAATAAGAGTTGGAGAAACGTTAGAAAATAATCGTGAATTGTATAAATTTACATTAGAGTTGGACTCTAACCCAGACTTTACAGCAGCGGTAATGATAGCAGCATCGAGAGCGGTTTTAAAATATGTAGAAAATAAAAACTATGGAGCTCACACAGTGCTAGATACTCCACCAGCCTATTACAACGAGCTATCTCATGAAGAATTAATAAAAAATTATCTGTAATAAGAATTTATAGGCTGTTGTAGGTGAATAATTTAAAAGTTGTGTGAAAGCAAAAATTGCGACAATAGTATGTGTATAAAAAGTCCTCCTAATAAGAGAATAATTAGGAGGACTTTAATGTCCTAAGAAAAAAGATATGTCAAATTTTGAATACTTTACAATATCAAATCTCATTCTACTTTGAAAATCAATAAGTATACAAATTATTCTAAACTAAAAGTAAATATTATATGTTTTTAAAATAGCAGACTATTAGCTTCGAAAAAATTTTTTAAGCTATTGATTACATAAAAGAATTACAGGTTTCTTTAAACTAATTACTAAATATACTTTTACAAGTATTTAACTCTTTTAAATTTACTGGTTTCATGGTATCTATACAAAATATTTAGTGTAGAAATAATAAAGTCTAATATTTTAGTAATTGTATTAACAGAAACATTATGTTTTCATGTTATTATTCTCTTCAAAATTTGTGATGTGAAAAATTAATAGTAGTTGTTTAATCTTTGAAGAATACTAAGCTATATTCATTATTATTTTTTATGAAAATTATTGCAAAAGTCCCTTCGAAGTGAAGTACGAAAGGGTTACATATATTTTAACGAAGAAAATTCTTAGTAAAACCTAATTTTCAAGATAAAAACGGACATAGAAATAAAACTAATGATAACTCCTCTTTTTTAGTTTACATATCTTTTTGAATTAATTCGCCAGATGCAATGTCGTACTTGTAGGAAATATCTGTGCCATCTTTTTCAACTTCAATTTCAACTACATATTTACCGTCGTCATATTCAACTGAATACTCTTTTGCAGCATAGCCTTTGCCTGCTTCTGCTACTGATTTTTCTATTAATCCGTCTACTGATGACAATAGATTTTTTTGAAGGTCAGACACATTGTCCTGTTTCTTTTCTGTTTCAAATTCGTCTTTAATAACTTCCTTGGTTTCTGCATTAATTGTAATTTCGTATTCTTTTTCCGCATCATATCCATCAATTTCATAAAATAAAGCCGTGCCTTCAGTTTTTAATTTTAGAGATTCAATTTTTGCGTCAACGTGTAATTTTTTAAATTCGTCAAAGGCTTCTTCCTTTGTCATTTTTGCATCTGAGAGAGATTTCATTATGCTATTGTTTGAAGCTACTTTGGAGTTGTCCTTATCAACAGCTCCAGTTTTTTCATTTTTTTCTACTTTATTAGTAATTACAGCTGAATTATTTTTTGTATCTTCAGTAGTTTTATTTTTTCTGCTAGAACAAGCTGATAGTGTAAGTGCTAAAGTAAGTCCTAAAGTTATCGCTAAAAATTTCTTTTTCATATTATTATCCTCCTGTTGTTAATATCATTAGTTTACCCAATAACTTAATTAATAAACTTTTTGTAAATTATTATAATTATTTTAGCTTTAAAGTGCATTTTATGTGATATAATTAAAAAAAGATTTATAGCCGCAGAGGAAAACATTTTAATGAATAGGGGAGTGGACTTTTTGGATCTTCGAAGCAATAAAAAATCTCTTAGTAATTTAGTTTATAGAGATTTAAAAGAAAAAATTTTAAAAAACATATTACTTCCGGGAGATAAGTTAATAGAAATGGAAATCGCTTCTAATCTTGGAGTCAGTAGAACTCCAGTTAGAGAAGCCTTAAAAAAATTAGAAGAAGATGGGCTTGTAACAAGTTTTCCAAGGAAGTCTTTTATTGTTTCCAAGATTTCTGTAAAAGAGGCAAAAAATCTTTATATCGTTAGGAAGTCATTGGAACCTCTTGCAGTGGAACTTTTAGCGAGAAAAGGTCTTAATGAAAAAACTGAGTATTTTCAAAAGGTTAATGAAGATCTTAGAATTGCAATTGACAATAAAGATGAAGAGTTGGCTCAAAATTTAATTATCGAATGGAATATGGCACTTGTCAGTTCTCTCAACAATGAAATTTTAGTTGAAGTCATGAATATGATTAACAAGAGACTTTATAGATTTGGAAATTTTATATTTAAAGAAAAGAAAAATTACAGAAAGCATTATAATAATTTGCAAAAGATATATAATTTAATTGAGGAAAAGAAACCTGCTGAAGCAAAAAAAGCCAGCGAAAAAACTATTGAAAATTTATATTGTATGTTTGAAGAACAAGCAGATTATAAAATGTTTAGAATTTAAAAAAATGCTTGACAATAGAATTTTTTTTATTTATAATTATTTCTGTTGCATCGACAATGTAAAAATTTCATAATGAAATTGTAATTTGCACCTTTAGCTCAGTTGGTAGAGCAACTGACTCTTAATCAGTGGGCCTACGGTTCGAGTCCGTAAAGGTGCACCACTTATAAGTCTGTAAATTTAATGTTTACAGACTTTTTTTAAAGAAATTTGTATTATTTTTGTTTTTCATCATGTATAGTATTATAATAAAAGTGTTGGTGATTTAATGAAAAAAGATTTGATTGGCTTTTATGATAGCGGAGTCGGCGGACTTTCTGTTTTAAAAGTTGCTTTAAATAAAATAAAAAATAAAAATTTTGCTTTCTTTGGAGATACCATGAGAATGCCTTATGGCGCAAGAAAAGACGAGGAAATAAGAGAATACACAATTGAAGTTATGGGTTTCTTTGAAGACTTAGGTGTTGATCTTTCTATAATCGCTTGCAATACTGCAACGAGTCATGGACTTAAAGATGCAAATTCTATTTACAATTATCCAATTATTGGTGTAGTTGAACCAGGAAGCATGAATGCAATTGAAAGGACTAAGAACAAAAAGGTTGCTTTAGTTGCGACAAAGTCTTGTGTACAAAGTGGAATTTATGATAAAGTTTTAAAAAATATGGATCCATCTCTTGAACTAAAGTCAGTCTATTGCCCAGAGCTTACACTTGCCATTGAAAGAGGAGAGCTTGAAGACGACCATATAGATGCAATTGTAGAAAAATATTTAGACGAGTTTGGAGATTATGATTTCGACACCATGATCCTTGCTTGCACTCATTATCCAATTGTTGAAGATTCTTTTAAGAGAATTTTTAAAAGACAAGGCAAAAAAGTTTTAATGGTAGACCCAGCTTATAAAACTGTTTCAGATGCCATTAATATTTTAAATATAGGTAATGAAGAAATTCCAGATAGAACTATTGACTTCTATATTACTGGCGACATAGACAAGTTTCGTTTCACAATGGATAAGATAGTAGACTTGAGTGATTTCAATGTAAAATTTCACCACGTTAAAATTGAAGACTTAGAAAAGTATAAAAGATAAGGCTCCCTATTATTAGGAAGCCTTATTTTTGTTCAAATCATAAATTATTTTTAATCCGACAATTCCAAGTGTTTGATCTTCTTCAAAGAGATAAGTTTCATTTTTTAAAAGACTGGCAAAGGAACCTGTGATTAAAAATTTTGTATTTTCTTTATTTAAGGAATAGGCATTTACAATTTCATCGACTATTCCAAGCACAGCCTTTTTATATCCAAAATAAATTCCTCTTTGTATGGCTTTTTCTGTATTTTTGCCAATTACGTCTTCAGGTTTTTTTATTTCCACATGGGGAAGTTTTGCACTGCCCTTAACTAATGAATCTTGAAGAAGATTTATTCCTGGAAGGATTAATCCACCTAGAAATTCTTTTTTTGAATTGATATAGTCAATTGTAGTAACAGATGAGGCGGAAATAATTATAATATTTTCCTTGTACCTATTAGTAGCAGCCACTGCCTTTATAATTCTGTCTGTGCCAACTTCTCTTGGACTCTCACATTTTATATTTAAACCAGTTTTTACTCCAGCAGAAATAACTATTGGACTTTTGCCAAGGAGGTCTATGGAAATATTTTCGTAGTTTGAATTAAGTTCAGGAACTACTGTTGAAAGAATAATATCCTTTATGTCAGATAATTCAATTTTTTTATCCATCAATATAAGTTTAATAGTTAGTTTAATTTCTTCAGCAGACCTATTTTTGTCAGTCATTATTGAAAATTTCGTGACAAGTTTATTTTCGTCGAATATACCAAAGTCAGTGTTTTTATTATCTATATCAATTGTAAGTAACATATTAACCCCTTCTTGATTTTAAAGCTTTTATAACTGCCGTAGTGATTATAACAGATAGAATTGCTTCAGGTATTCCTGATGTTACAGATACTCCAAGTATTGCTGATTTTGCACTTTCCATTGGAATGTTAAGTGCTTCTACATATCTTTTTGCGTAGATTAAATAAATTCCGCCTAGAACTAAAATTGTATTAGTCATGGAACCAACAAAGGCTCCTATGGCAATAGGGAAGTCCCTTTCGCTTGACTTAAAGGAATAGATTAAAAATCCTAGACATAATACAAGCAGTATTATTACAAAAGTAATGTTAAGAGTTGATCCACCAGTTTTTATATTCTTATAAAGTAGATATGCTAAGAATAGTGAAACAAATCCCCACAAAATTTTTGTAAGAGTCCTTAAATTTTTGTCTTCAAGTTTTTTCATTGCAATGTAACTATAATAAGAAGTTATTCCAATTAAAACTCTAGGTACAACTGAGATGAGTGGATTGTAGAAGACAAAGGCAACGGGACTGGCGTTTCTTAAAATTGCATTTAAGAGTGAAGAAACTCCAAAAATAAGGCCAACAAGTGCACCAACAACAGGTCCCTCTGCGATAGCTGCAATAATTACAGGTATGTGCATAGTTGTTGCATTAATAACTCCAAGTGGAATTAGCCCAAGTGGCGTCATACTAAGTACAACAGTTATTGCACCAAGCATAGCAGCTATTACTAGCTTTCTGTTACGTTCAATACTTTTATTCATTTTTACCTCCAGATAGGGTTCAAAAAGATACCCTTCACGCATCATTTGATGCTGTTATAACTTACAAGCCCGCCTGCATCTTTTGCAGAATAAATTGCATTTGCAATAGACCTTGAAATAGTCTTTGCAGCAAGTATGCCAACTAAATTTATATCTGTTTCGATTTCGCCATTAGAAAGTGTAAAGATAGTATCTCCATCGTTCATTGTGTGCACTGGATTAATGCTCCTTGCATAACCGTCATGAGCCATTTGTGAGATCTTGTTACAATTTGCTTTAGTGAGTTTTGCATTTGTTGCAATGACAGATATTGTTGTGTTGGCTGGGCTAAATAGATTATAGTCTTTAAATTTGTTTTCGTAAAGAGTATTAGTTTCTAAAAATTTTTTATTTTTCTTGTCGTAAACTCCGCCAATTCTTTTTCCCGCTTCATAGTCAAAAATATCCCCCAAGGCATTTAGTGCGACAATAGAGGAGACAACAAGTTTGTCAACTTTTACAGAGGATTGACCAATGCCAGATTTCATTGCGAAATCATTGCCCAAGATTTTTCCAACGCTTGCGCCACAACCTGCGCCAAAATTTCCCATTGTTTTATCTTTATCCCTTGCATTTTTTGCTGCAGAATAACCCATATTAAAATCAGGGCGAACTTTTGCATCACCTATTGCGAGATCAAATAAAACTGCGCCGGGAACTATGGGTACAACACCAACACCCACATCAAAGCCACAATTTTTTTCTTCTAAAAATTTCATAATACCGCCGCCAACATCAAGGCCATAAGCAGAGCCACCAGTTAAAAAAACTGCGTGAACTTGTTGTACTAAATTTTCTGCACGCAAAAGGTCAGTTTCACGAGTGCCTGGTCCAGCACCACGGACATCAACTCCTGCAGTAAAACCATCTTCACACAAGACCACGCTTGTGCCAGTAAGAGCATGAGCATCTTCTGCGTGACCAAGTTTTATTCCCTTGACATCAGTTAAAAATCCCTCGTACATATTTTTTCCTCCTAAAAATCAATTTAGCAAAAAACCCCATCTAAGATGAGGTTTTTTAACTATTTGTTTTTTCTCTTTTCATTTACAGACTTTACTTTATCTTTAAATGTATAATTTTTGTCACGTCTGTCGTCAATTTTAATAACAGAGTAAACTCTATTTGCTCCATTTTCAAAAACTGACTCTTGCATTTTTCTTATAACATCATATAAAACTGATAAATCACTATGAGATATAACTGTTCCCATTGGGTTAAGTTCATAAGTAAGCCCTTCAATTTCACCAATTGAATCAAGAGCATTTGCAATGTACTTACTAATAGATGTGGTATTTGTTCCTATGGGTACAAGTGTTAATTCTGCTACTGCCATTTTTTCCTCCTAATCTTTTATTCTAGGCAAATTCCAATTTCTCTTTACAGCTAAAAGTCTAAAAATTAAAACTGTGAAAAAGCAAATTATCATTGAAAGTTGATAACCTAAAAAGTGTCTTGCTATTATGAAAACTGTGGCACCTAATATGCAGGCGCCTGCGTAAATTTGTTCGCGAAAGATAAAGGGAATAGTTCCTGCTAATACATCACGAATCATTCCTCCACCAACGCCAGTTATTGATCCTACAAAAATCAAAAGAAATTTTTGATTGTGACCAAGGGAAATTGCCGTCGCCATTCCAGTAATGGTAAAGGAGGCAAGACCTATGGTATCTGTAATCATCATAAACTTATTCATTATTTTAATCCAGTTGGAATGTTCAAATCCAGATTTTTGTAAATAAAAAATAAAAACTAAAATTGAAAATACAGTGGATATAATAGCGTTAGTCGAGTTTTGAAACATCTTTGGTGGCGTTATTCCAAGGACAAGGTCGCGAATAAATCCACCTCCTAGCGCCGTAACAAGTCCCAAAACGATTACACCAAGAATGTCCATTTTCTTTTTGCATCCAAGTATGGCGCCAGAAATTGCAAAGGCAATTGTGCCAATAATGTCGAAAAATATATTAAATTCTAAATAATTTCCATTCATAAAAATATTATATCAAAGTTTATTTTTATAGGACATAAATTTCAATAAATTAAAAAAATTTTTTAATCTTTGTTATAATAATACTATTGGAGGAATTATGAGCGTATTAATAAAAAATATTTCCTATTTAGATATAGAAAAGGAAAAAATAATAGACAATGCAGATATTTTCATTGAAGAAAATAAAATAAAAAAAATCGGCGAAAATCTAAATTTAGATGCAGATGAAATAATTAATGGCGAAGATAAACTTTTGACACCGGGATTTGTCAATGCACACACTCATCTTGGCATGAGCTATTTTAGAAATTATGCCGACGATTTGGCTCTAATGGATTGGCTTGAAAATGAAATTTGGCCCATTGAAGCAAAATTAAATAGAGAAGACATTTATTGGTCGTCAATACTTTCTATTATAGAAAATATAAAATCAGGCGTTACAACTTTTTGCGATATGTATTACGAAATGGATAGAGTTGGCGATGCAGCAATTGAATCGGGAATTCGTGGAGTTCTAACTCGTGGAATGACAGATGTCGATGGAAAGGGCGAAGAAAAGTTAGAGGAATTTGACGCTCTTTACAAGAATTATCAAAACAAATGTGGCGGTAGAATAAAAGTTGTTCCTGCACCTCACGCAATTTACACCTGTTCCACAGAATTTTTGAAAGAAATTGCAAAAAGAGCAAAGGAAAATTATGACAGTTTAATTCACATTCACTTATCAGAGACACTAACTGAAGTTGAAAACTCAAAAAAAGAATATGGAATGACGCCAATTGAATATGTAAACACTTTGGGACTTTTGGACAGTCAAATAATTGCAGCACACTGTGTACACATAACTGATGAAGAAATAGAGCTTGTAAAAAATAAAAAATTTTACCCAGTATACAATCCATCATCAAATTTAAAACTTGCAAGTGGATTTACGCCAGTGGATAAAATGCTAAGAAACAATATAAAATTGGCAATGGGAACTGACGGCGATTCATCAAATAACAATCAAGACTTTGTAGAAGAAATGCATATTGGTGGGATTGTAAATAAAGCTGTTACAATGAATGAAAAAGCTGTTCCGGCAATTGAAATTTTAAAAATGGCGACTGTAAATGGTGCAGAAGCTCTTGGATTTGAAAAACTTGGACTAATAAAGGAAGATTACATTGCCGATTTAACAATTTTTGATTTGAATTCAAATTCCTTTACACCTAAGAACAATTTGATTTCAGCACTTGTCTACTCAGCAAACTCAGCTGATGTTGAATCTGTAATTTGTGACGGAAAGTTTATTATGAAGGACAGAAAACTTGTAAATGTAGATGAAAAAAAAGTTAGAGAAATTGTAAATAAGAGATGGAAAGATATAAAAACAAGAGGAGAAAATTAAAATGGATGATAAAAAAATAGTTTACAGTGGGATTCAACCTTCTGGTTCTCTAACAATTGGAAATTATATTGGAGCTTTAAAAAATTTTATTGGACTTCAAGATGAATACAATTGTCTATACTGTATAGTTGATATGCAC
>NZ_JALEOV010000069.1 GCF_022767005.1 Peptoniphilus sp.
AAAAAAATTCACCCTAAGGTGAACTTTCTTAATTATTTAAATAGGGAAACTATAAAGTCGATAAACTTTTCTAAAAAGTTTTTTGTATTCTCAACAGCCTTTTCTCCTTCTGGAGAGTTTAAATATTTTGAAGCCTTATTCTTGTACTTGACTGCAGTGTCGGCAACTCTATCCCAATCTACGTCGGCGTTTTTCATATTGTTAAATAGATTTACAAGCTTGTCTTCTTGATTTTTAGTCAAATTAATATTGTAATTATTGGCTACAGTTTCAATTATTAGTCTTACTTCTTTTTCGTCCTTTGGCATATTCTTTGCAATTGCGTCTTTTACTTCGTATATAATGTCATTAGTCTTATCGTCGCCAAGTTCTTCAGATAGTTTGCTTTGCACAACTAATTCTTCATTTGCAACTTTCTTCAATTTTTCAGGAAGTTTCTTGCCAGTATTTTCTTCATAAGATTTCAAAATTCCTGTGAGCGCTGCTGTTCCGCTTACTTTTCCTGGTGCAGTTACATAAATATCTGCATCTTCAATTCCAACTGTATTAAGTGCATTTAAAAATGCACTCTCACTTACAACGCGAATATTGTCTGAAAGCTCAATATTTATTCCACTGCCTGCTTTTTTATATTTTACAATTGCAGAAGAAATTGCCTTGTTGCCAATTTCCTTTGAGGAAAGCACATCGCCTAAATATTTATATTCTTCCTTATTTGTAACTTCAATAATCTTTGCATTTTCGTCAGCCTTCATCTCACGAAGCATTTCACTTTTTTGAGCCTCGCTTAAATCAGCACCGAGAGTTACTATCTCTTCACCTGATTTTGCAAAAACTGCAGTTGGAAACATTAGTAAACAAAGTCCAATCATAATTATTTTATTTCTAATTTTCATAATCTCCTCCATTTTTTACATCTTAACATATGTATATGAATACTATTTAAAATTTATGTGAAAGTTTACTTTTTTATGACAAGTAAAAAGAGCCAGCTAAGCTAGCTCCTTTATTTGTCCTCGTGAAACTTAATCATATCTTCAAAGATAAACCACATATCCTTCACTTCATTTTTCTCTGATGAGGAAAAGGGGATTATATTTTCTCTATGTTCAACGCCAAGTTTTTTGGAAATAAGAGAAATTTGTTTATCTATTTGTGATCTTTTAATTTTATCTTTTTTCGTTGCAATGACTATTCCAGAAAATCCTGAATGAATGATGTAGTCATACATTTGCTTGTCCAAATCCGTTGGTTCGTGTCTAATGTCTACAAGTAAAATTGTTTCCAAAAGATTTTCTCTATTTTCTAAATATCTATTGATTATTCCTGCCCACTTTTCTTTTTCTGTCTTTGCAACTTTTGCGTAACCATAACCTGGAAGGTCTACAAGGCGAAGGGCATCATTTACTTTGTAAAAATTAATCGTCCTAGTTTTTCCCGGCGTGGAAGATGTCCTAGCAAGATTTTTTCTGTTCAACATTGCATTTATAAAGGATGACTTTCCCACATTGGATCTTCCTGCAAAGGCAAATTCAGGAAGATTTGCAATTGGATATTGATTCTCTAAAACTGCAACTTTTTCTAATTCTGCTTTACTTATCTTCATTAAAATCACCTATTGCAATTTCTGCAACTTCTTTAAAAGTTGAAACAGTTTTTATATTAAGTCTTTCCACTGCTGCCTCTTCGATTTCCTTTAAATCTCTTTTGTTTTCAGATGGAATTATTACTGTATTAACGCCAAATCTTTCTGCTGCCAAAATTTTTTCTTTTAGACCACCTATTGGAAGAACTTTGCCGCGAAGTGTAATTTCTCCAGTCATGGCAACATCACTTCTAACAGGTCTTTTTGTCAGTGCAGACAAAACTGATGTGGCAATGGTAATTCCTGCTGAAGGTCCATCCTTTGGAACTGCACCTTCTGGCACGTGAATGTGTATGTCCTTTTCACTTCTAAATTTTGGATCAAGTTTAAATTCCTCTGCATTAGATGCAATATGTGAAATGGCAGCGATAGCAGATTCTTTCATTACATCGCCTAGAGAACCAGTGAGAGTTAGATTTCCCTTGCCTGGCATTACTGTTGTCTCTATTACAAGGGTAGTACCTCCAACTTCTGTCCATGCAAGTCCATTTACTGAGCCCACTTCAGAATTTTTTTCTCGTTCATTTATCAAATAAATTTTTTCGCCGAGAAAATCTGAAATATTTCTCGTAGATACATATACTTTATCTAAATTTTCTTCCACAATTTTCAGTGCAGCTTTTCTCACAATTTTTGAAATTTGTTTTTCAAGACCTCTAACTCCAGATTCACGAGTGTAATAATCAATTATGTCCTTTAATGCTTTTTCAGAAATACTTATATTTTCTTTTTTTAAGCCATTTTCAGAAATTTGTTTTGATACTAAATATTTTTTTGCAATATTTAATTTTTCATTTGGAGTGTAGCCACCTATATCAATTAATTCCATTCTATCAAGAAGTGGTCTTGGGATAGTCTGCGTTGTATTTGCCGTTGCTATAAAAAATACATTGGAAAGGTCAAAGGGAAGCTCCATATATCTATCTGTAAAAGTATTATTTTGCTCTGGATCAAGAACTTCAAGTAATGCAGATGCGGGATCACCCTTAAAATCATTTCCAATTTTATCTATCTCGTCAAATAAAAATACCGGATCGTTTTTTCCTGCTTTTTTCATCAAACTTATAATTCGACCTGGAAGTGCTCCAATATATGTTCTTCTGTGTCCTCTAATTTCTGCTTCGTCGGTGATACCGCCAAGGCTCATGCGAACAAATTCTTTGTCTAGAGATTTTGCAATGGACTGTGCAATAGAAGTCTTTCCAACCCCTGGAGGTCCTACGAGACAAAGTATTGGTCCTCTGCTTTTGTCGCCGGATAAAATCCTAACTGCGATAAATTCTAAAATTCTCTCTTTTACATTCTCAAGTCCATAGTGCTCGTCGTTTAAAACTTTCCTTGCATCACTTAACTTTACTTTTTCTCCTCCACCTTCCATCCAAGGCAGATCTAAGATCCAATCCAGATAATTTATCAATATTGAATAATCTGGCGACTGTGAATTTAAGTTGCGAAGTTTCTTTAGTTCACTAAGGGCCTTTTCCTTCACTTCGTCAGGAAGTTTTTTTTCTTCGATTTTTTTCTTATAGACTTCAGTTAGTTCACCCTCGTCTTCGCCATCGCCTAGTTCTTTGTGAATTACACGTAGCTGTTCCTTTAAATAATACTCCCTTTGAATATCGTCCATTTTCTTTTTAACTTGGTCATTGATATTTTTTTCGATGGAAAGAATTTCAATTTCCTTTTTCATTATCTCGTGAAAAGCAACAAGTCTGTCGTAAATATCAGTCGTTTCAAGTAGTGTCTGATACTCTTCTAATTTAAAATTTAGATAACCCACAACTGTGTCGATAAATCTCGATGGATCATCTGTGTCTGCAATATTAGAGAGAAGTCCTGGAAAAAATTTTTCATCAAGGGATGCGTAATTTTCTAAATCATTTAATGCAAGGCGAAGTGCTGCTTCGACTTTATCGTCTTCAGTATAATCAATTTCGTCTTCTTCTAAAATTTCTATTTCAGCTTCTATTATTTCCGCTGTAATATCTAAATCAGAAATTTTTGCCCTCTCTTCACCTTCAACTAAGACTCTTACAACTCCACCAGGCAATTTTAAAATTTGTTTTATAGTAGCCACAGTCCCAACTTCAAAGAGATCATCTCTCTTTGGATCTTCTACTTCTAATTCTCTTTGTGCCACCAAAAAAATTTTTGAATCTTGCATTTCCGACCTTTCAATTGCGTTTACAGAAATTTTTCTGCCGCAATCGAAGTGCATGACCATGTGTGGAAAGATTACTAAATCTCGAAGAGGAATAAGTGGTAATTTAATTTTTTTCATTTTTCACCTTCTAAAAAAGCCGTGGCAACCACGGCTAAATATATTTATTTTTTTATTAATTCAGCAGATGCTGTACCTTCCACAGACTCTTTAGTTATTTTAACGGCTTTGATGTCATTTCTCGAAGGAATTTCATACATCACATTCATAATTGTGTTTTCGATAACTCCCCTTAAACCTCTAGCCCCTGCCTTTTTCTCTATCGCCTTTTTTGCAATATATTTTAGGGCTTCGTCGTCAAAAATTAATTCAACATCATCAAATTTTAATAACTCCTTGTATTGTTTTACAAGAGCATTCTTTGGCTTAGTCAAAATTTCAACTAAAGCATCTTCGTCTAATTCTTCAAGAGTAATAGTAACTGGAAGTCTGCCAATAAGTTCTGGTATAAGTCCAAACTTTAGCAAATCTTCAGTTTCGACTTTCTTTAAAATATTTTCTCTGTTAGCTTTTTTGTCTATAAGTTCAGCTCCAAAACCCATAGATGATTTAGCCGTTCTGTTTTCTATGATTTTATCAATTCCGTCAAAGGCGCCACCAACTATGAATAAAATATTTGTGGTGTCAACTTGAATAAACTCTTGAGAAGGATGTTTTCTTCCACCTTGTGGTGGAACATTGGCAATAGTCCCCTCAATAATCTTCAAAAGTGCTTGTTGCACACCTTCTCCACTTACATCTCTTGTGATAGATACATTTTCAGATTTTCTTGCAATTTTATCTATCTCGTCGATATAAATAATTCCCTTTTCTGCCCTCTCAATGTCGTAATCGGCATTTTGAATTAATTTCAAAATAATATTTTCAACATCTTCGCCAACATATCCAGCTTCAGTTAAAGTTGTGGCATCGGCAATTGCAAAGGGAACATTTAAAAGTCTAGCAAGAGTTTGTGCAAGTAAAGTCTTGCCTGAACCTGTGGGTCCAATCATGAGAATGTTGGACTTTTGAAGCTCAATATCTGGATTAACTTTTTTGGAAGAAGATATCCTCTTGTAGTGATTGTAAACTGCTACTGCAAGGGCACGCTTTGCATCCTCTTGTTTTATAACATATTGATCCAAAATTTTTTTGATTTCAGCAGGTTTCTTTAGTTCAAAATTCCTATCTATTTCATGAGAAATTTCTTCTTCTAAAATTGCATGACATCTCTCGATACACTCGTCACAAATATTTACATTGGGTCCGGCGATTAACCTATTCACTTGGTTTTGCGTTTTGCCACAGAATGAACATCTTAAAATTTCATCTGTACTTGACATATATCACCTCAAACCCTTTTTTCTATAACTTTGTCGATTAAACCATATTTTTTTGCTTCTTCAGAAGTTAGCCAATAATCTCTATCTGTATCTCTTTCGATTTTTTCAAGATCTTGACCAGTTCTTTCAGCCAAAATTTCATTTAATTTTTTTCTAATTTTTAAAATCTTTTCTGCATTAATTTGAATGTCACTAGCTTGTCCTTGTGCACCACCAGAAGGTTGGTGAATCATAATGTCAGAATTAGGAAGGGCAAATCTCTTTCCCTTTGCACCTGATGCAAGTAAAAATGCTCCCATAGACGCAGCCATTCCAATACAAATCGTAGATACATCTGGCTTTATATAATTCATAGTGTCATAAATTGCAAATCCTGCACTTACAGACCCACCAGGTGAATTAATATAAAGTTGAATGTCTTTATTTGGATCTTCAGATTCTAAAAATAAAAGTTGGGCAACAATTAAATCCGCCATTACATCATTTACTTCTCCACTTGCAAATATAATTCTATCCTTTAAAAGTCTTGAGTAAATATCGTAGGATCTTTCCCCTCTATTAGTTTGTTCTACTACCATTGGCACTAATGCCATTTAATCACATCCTCTAATTATTTGTCTTCTTTGTCTTCTTTATCTTCTTTTACTTCTTCTTTAATTTCTTCTTCAGTAGTTTCCTTAGGCTCAACAAATTTAACTTTTTCAACAAGAGTATCAATTGCCTTTCTCTTTTGAAGGTCGTCTCTTACAACTTCCTTATTTTGATTTAGCATATAATCTCTCATTTTTTCCATGTGTTCATTGTCGTCTTTAAAGTATTCTTCTACAACTTTGTTAACTTCTTCTTCTATTTCTTCGTCAGTAATTTCAATCTTTAAATCTCTAACAAGTGCTTCAATAGCAAGATCATTTTTTACAGTTTTTTCTGCTTCAGGTCTCATTGCCTTTTTGAAATCGTCAAGAGTTTGACCAATCATCTTGATATAATCTTCGAAGCTAATGCCTTGAGCTCTAAGACTTTGGTCATAGTTTCTAATCATATCGTCAATTTGAGTATTAATCATTGCTTCAGGAATTTCTGCATCTACCATTTCGCCAATTTTGTCAATTGCTCTTCTTTGTTTTTCCATTTTAGAAGTTGTCTTAAATTCTTCTTCTTTTTTCTTTCTAATATCAGCTTTAAACTCATCGAGAGTGTCAAATTCAGAAATATCTTTTACAAATTCATCGTCAAGTTCTGGAAGTTCTTCATATGATATGCTATTTAATTTAATTTCAAATTTTGCGTCCTTTCCTGCAAGATCCTTTTGATGATAATCTTCTGGGAATTTAACAGTAATGTCAAATTCTTCTCCAATTTTGTGTCCGATTAATTGTTCTTCAAAGCCGGGGATAAATGTGTTTGAACCAATTTTAAGGTCTTGGCTTTCAGCTTCTCCGCCTTCAAAATAATTTCCATCAACAGAGCCTTTGAAGTCGATGTTTACAGTATCGCCATCTTCTACTGCTCTATCATCAACATTTATAATTCTAGCGTTCATAGCTCTTTGGTTTTCAACTTCAGAATCAATAAGTTCGTCAGTTACTTCAAGAGTTGGATCTTCGATTTCTATTCCTTCGTAGTCCTTAAGTTCAACTTCTGGTTTAACATCGACAGATACATTTACAATTAAATCTTCTTCTTTTTTTACACTTTCTTCGTCAATGTCAATATTTGGTTGGTCAACAACTTTAAGGTCTAATTCTTTAACAGCTTTTTCATATTCACCTGGAAGAATTTCATTAATTGCATCTTCGAAGAATACGTCTTTGCCGTACATATTTTCGATCATCTTTCTTGGAACATGACCCTTTCTAAATCCTGGAAGTTGGAAGTGTTTTTTGTTTTTCTTATACACTTCAGTTTCAGCATTTTTTATATCTTCTCTTTTTAAAACAATGTCAAAAAAGACAGTGTTATTCTCTTTCTTTTTAATTTCCATTTTATTTGCCTCCTCGCTCTATGGCGTTTTTTAACATCTCTATATTATAACATAAGTTATTTTAAAAATATATTAAATACCTCTGTCCTTTAGGATTTTAGAGAGAATTTCCATTTCTTCATCATTAAGTGTAACACCCTTAGACATTTTTTCGTGATTTGAATCCCATTCTCTCAAATCGTACTTTGCTGGTCTGTCGTTAAAAGAAACTTTGTTAAGTTCCTTAGTCCAGCCCTTTGCACTTTCAGATAAAACTCCCAAGTGCTCTGTAATTTCAAATTTAAAATCGCTCATATTACCTAACCTTTTCTATTTCATTTAAAACATTTTTTATTGCTTCTTCAGAAGAAATTTCAGAATTTTCCATTTCTTTTCTAGTTGAATATTCAACAAATCCTTCAGAAGACTTCTTGCCACAAGTAATTCTTAGTGGAATACCAATTAGGTCTCTGTCCTTAAACTTAACTCCAGCTCTTTCTTTTCTGTCGTCAAGTAAAACTTCCACACCCTTGTTCTTTAATTCGTCATAAATTTCTTCTCCAAGGGCAACTTGTTCATCATCCTTTACATTTACAATAGTAACTATTGCCTCATAAGGAGCAACTGCCATTGGCCAAATTATTCCGTTGTCATCGTGATTTTGTTCGATTATTGCAGTTACAGATCTTGTAATACCAACGCCATAAGAACCCATATAGAAATAATTTGCCTTGCCATTTTCATCGAGATAAGTTGCATTAAGAGCCTCTGAATATTTTGTACCCAACTTAAAGATGTTTCCTACTTCAATACCCCTTGCAAATTTATATTCTTCATCAGTTCCCGGCACTTTGTCGCCTTGAGATACAAGAAGAAGGTCGTCTACAACTTCGCCCTCAAAATCTCTGCCATAATTTGCATTGATGTAGTGGTAATCTTCTTCATTTGCACCGACAACAAGATTGTCCATTTCAGTAACTCTTTTGTCAAAAATCTTTCTAACATCTAAACTAACTGGTCCAGTGTAACCCTTTTTAGACTTTATAGCTTCAATGTCAGACTCTTCCATCATTCTTATGTCGTGTTCAGCAACTCCAGTGTATGCTACAAGCTTTGCCATATTTAATTCTCTATCTCCTGGGATAAATACTATAACTGGTTCATCTCCAAGCATTAAGTCAACTGCCTTGGCACATTTTTTTTCATCCACATTTAAGAACTTAGCAACTTCTTCAATTGTGCTTGCATTAGGTGTGTGTACCTTTTCTAATTCCTTTTTATCTTCATGTTGTGGCATTACATATTCAACAGGAGCCTTTTCTTCAGTTGCTCCAAATTTTCCAGATTCAGAATATACAATTACTCCTTCGCCAGTTTCAGAAAGAGCAATAAATTCATGAGAACCAGTACCGCCCATTGCACCATTATCCCCTTCGACAATTTTATAATCAAGTTCTAATCTGTCAAATATTTTTTCATATGCTTCATACATATTCATGTAAGCAATGTGAAGAGTTTCAGGAGAAGTGTCAAAAGTATAGGCATCTTTCATAGAAAATTCTCTAGCTCTATTTATACCAAATCTAGGTCTTTTTTCATCTCTGTATTTAGTTTGAATTTGGTATAAATTAAGTGGAAGATCCTTATAACTTTTAACTTCATCGCGGACAAGAGTGGTAAAATATTCTTCCGCAGTAGGTCCGAGACAAAACTCTCTGTCATTTCTGTCCTTTAGCTTAAACATTTCAGGACCAAATTTTTCCCATCTACCAGACTCTTTCCAAATTTCTGCTGGTTGAATGGCAGACATTAAAATTTCCATTGCACCAGCTTTGTCCATTTCTTCACGGACTATATTTTCAATTTTTCGAATAGATCTATAACCAAGTGGCAAATATGTATAGATACCACTAGCAGATTTTCTAATCATACCCGCTCTTAGAAGAAACTTATGAGATGCAATCTCTGCATCTTGTGGATCCTCCCTAAGAGTTGGCATATAAAGTTTTGATAATCTCATATTACCTCCATAATAAAAGTATTATAATAAATAAAATAAATTTCCACAAGTTTTATGGAAAATCTCATTGCACACTATTTTTATTATACTATAAAGGCGCCAATACTTCACAATTTTGTGGAAAAATTTTAGATTTGTGAAAATCATTAGAATATTTTTGAAAAAATAACAACTAATTTAAAAAATCATGTATAATAACTATTTGTTTCACATAAATACATAGGAGGACATAATAATGAAAAAAAAAGATATAGCTGGCATTTTATTTTCAGCTTTAATTGCAACTTGTGCCTACTTTTTAGGCAAAATCTTTCCAGTAATTGGAGGACCTGTCTTTGGAATTCTTTTCGGTATTATATTGAATAACTTTAAAAGACCAGAGTCCTTTGAATCTGGAATAAAATTTACATCAAAAAAGGTACTTCAATTTGCCGTAATACTGCTTGGATTTGGTCTTAACCTTAGCGAAATTATTGTAGTAGGAAAATCATCACTTTTAATAATTCTTTCCACAATTTCAACTGCACTTATAATCTCCTTTGCCACAGCAAAAATTTTAAAAATCGATTCAGATGTTGCAACACTAGTTGGAGTTGGGTCATCAATCTGTGGTGGATCAGCAATTGCTGCAACAGCACCAGTAATTAATGCAAAGGACGAAGACATTGCGACGTCAATCTCTGTAATATTTTTATTTAATATTATCGCTGCACTAATCTTCCCAACACTTGGCGTAAAACTTGGCATGACTCACACAGGCTTTGGAATGTGGGCTGGTACAGCAATAAACGACACATCATCAGTTGTGGCAGCATCAGGAACTTGGTCAACAATGTTTAATGACGACACAGCCCTTAATTATGCAACAATTGTGAAATTAACGAGAACTCTTGCAATTATTCCAATTACACTTGTACTTGGAATAATAAAATCAAAGGAAAATACAGAAAAAGTTAGCGTGTTAAAATCTTTTCCAACATTCATTTTATTTTTTCTGCTTGCATCAATTTTCACAACTGTACTTCCACTTCCAGACTCTTTCTTGTCAACAATGAAATTTTTGTCAAAATTTTTTATTATAATGGCAATGTCTGCAATTGGACTTAATACAGATATTAAAAAATTAATTTCACAAGGAGGAAAGGCAATAGTAGAAGGTGCTCTTTGTTGGATAGGAATAATTTTTGTGAGTTTAGCAATGCAACAATTGCTTGGCATTTGGTAATTTATAGGATTTTTAAATTTAGAAAATTTATTTTATTTGAAATTTTTTATAAAACTTGTTCATAAGATTTTTTTTAATTGAAGCAGCCTTAGTGCTGCTTTTTTAACAAAAAGCAAAAAAAATAAAAGCCCTTTCGAGCTTTTAAAGATTTATTAAAATTAAAATTATAAAACCATGGATAAAAATTCTTTTGCCCTCTTAGTTTTTGGATTTGCGAAAAATTCTTTTGAATCTTCGTCTTCTGCTATGACACCTTTGTCCATGAAGAGAACTCTGTTAGATACATCCCTTGCAAAACCCATCTCGTGAGTTACTACAAGCATTGTAAGCCCTTCCTCTGCAAGAGAACGCATTACATTTAAAACTTCATTTACCATTTCTGGATCAAGTGCCGATGTAGGTTCGTCAAAGAGAAGCACTTCTGGATTCATTGCAAGTGATCTTGCTATGGCAACTCTTTGCTTTTGTCCACCAGATAATGATGCTGGTTTTGCATCTCTAAAAGGATACATCCCTACTTTTTTCAAAAATTCATCTGCAACCTTTATTGCATCTTCACGAGATTTTTTAAGAACTTTAACTTGTCCTACTACGCAATTTTCAAGAACAGTCTTGTTGTTAAAGAGGTTAAAAGATTGAAAAACCATTCCCACCTTTGTCCTGTAATTATTTATAGAAATATAATCTAAAATATTTTCACCGTGATATTTTATTTTTCCGCCGTCAGGCTCTTCCAATAAATTTATACATCTAAGAAGTGTGGACTTGCCTGATCCAGATGAACCAATTATTGAAAGAACTTCGCCCTTTTCCACCTTGAAATTTATATCCTTTAAAACTTCATTGGATCCAAAGCTTTTTTCTAAATTTTCTATTTCAAAAATATATGCCATCTCACACCTCTTCCTTAACCTCTATTACTTCTGCTGAAGATTGTGAACCATAAATTTTATAAGTTCCATCTCCATCCATTTTTCTTTCAACAAGCTTCATAAGTTGACTTACTGTAATAGTTAAGAATAAATAAATTAATGCTGTGATGAAAAATACTTCAAAGTATCTTAAATAAGTTCCAGCTGCCGATTTTGAAATAAAGAACAATTCTGAAACTGAAATTACATTTAAAACTGATGAATCCTTAATGTTTACAATAAATTCATTTCCCACTGATGGGATTATATTTCTAACAGCTTGAGGAAGTACAATTTCTGTCATTGTTTGCCAATGAGTCATGCCTATGGAAAGTGCGCCTTCAGTTTGACCTTTGTCAATAGAAATTATTCCGCCTCTAATTATCTCAGCCATATATGCGCCTGTATTTACAGATACAATTATAAGTGCCGAAGGCATTGCCGCCATATTCAAATTAAAATATTGAAGGGAACCATAATAAAACATCATAGCTTGTACCATCATTGGCGTTCCTCTAATAACTTGAATATAAATTGTAATTATTGCATTTACAATTTTTAAAACTGCTTTTTTAAAGGCTGAAGATTTTTTATTTACTTTTATTGTTCTAACTATTGCAATTAAGAGTCCTATTAAAAATCCAACTAATGTGCCAATTACGGCAATTATAATAGTGTTAATAGTTCCCTCAACAAAGAGGGAACCATATTCCTTTATTAAAAATCCTATCCATCCAAAAAAACTTTCTGGCATTTTATTCTCCCATAATTATTCGCCAAGTGGTTGATTAGCCACAGCTTCTTCCATTATACTTTGTCTTTCTTCTTCAGAAATTTTTGAAAGTGCATCATTAACTTTCTTTAAAAGTTCGTCGTTGCCC
Organism: Peptoniphilus sp.; assembly: GCF_022767005.1. GTDB lineage: Bacteria > Bacillota > Clostridia > Tissierellales > Peptoniphilaceae > Peptoniphilus_A. The sequence continues at coordinate 12,186 of NZ_JALEOV010000069.1, forward strand.
TTCTTAACTCCTACTGAAATTGATGTATCTTCTTCAGATGCTTCAAATCCCTTTCCCTTTTCAAATTCTACAAAAGTTAAGTCCTTATTTGCAGAAGTTGCAGAAAGTGCTCCCGGTCTTTCAGAAACATATCCGTCTATCTTTCCACTTCTAAGTGCAACTATCATTGCTGGAAAAGTTTCAAGAGCTGTAGATTTATTTACACCTTCAATTTGATCAATTACATTGTAGTGGAAAGTGTTAAGTTGTCCAGTAATATTTGCACCCTTAAAATCAGCAAGTGATTTTGCCTTTGCATAAGGTGAATCCTTTTTAACAACTATTACAAGATCTGATGTGTAGTAAGTGTTTGAAAAATCAATAGTTTCTTTTCTTTCAGCAGTTGGACTCATTCCTGCGATAATTAAATCAATTTTCCCTGAAGTAAGTGCAGGAGTAAGACCATTCCATTCAGTTTTTACTATTTCAAGCTTCTTGTTCATGGACTCGGCAATTTTCTTTGCGATTTCAACATCATATCCACCAGCGTATCCTCCAGCTGCAATTGGATAACCATTTTTTTCAGTTGTTTGCGTCCAGTTAAAAGGTGCGTAATCACATTCCATTCCAACTTTTAAAGTTCCTGAATTCGATGGAGCAGCAGCTGTGCCACCATCTCCCTTTGAATTACAAGCTGTTAAAAACATCGTGCCAGCTAAACCTGCAACTAATAAAACTTTTGCTACATTCTTTCTTAAATTCATAATATACCTCCGTAATTCTCGGTGGCTATAAAAAGTAATAAAAAAACAGTCTGGAAAACCAAACTGTTAAAAATGTCTAATAAAATAAGACAAAGTACTTAACTTTAGATAGCTCCCCACATATTGTGACAGTCATACAAATATTGTTTGCATGCCCAGCATATTAACTTACCATTAATACACTTCGGCGAAATTTCCTTTCATCTTTCTTCACTGCATGGTCTTGCTCCAAAAGATTACTGATAAAGCCCGCTCCTCTATCGTATTTTTCAATACAACGTATTTAATTGTTTTATCAATTATATATAGGAGATTTACAAAAGTCAAGTATTTTTTTAGTTTTTACCTAAAAATTTGCAATAAATAAGACTCCCCTTGGGAGCCTCATTAAAATTATTTCCACATATCAACTTCAGAAGTTGAGTTTAGTCTTTCTCTATTGTGAGTATTTGCTGCATCAAGAATGTTGTAGTAAGCCCAGAATCCTTCACTTACATCAGAGAATTTATTAAGAGATGAAGTGTTTACATTGTTAAGTGAATTTTTAGTTGTGTTTCTATTAAAAACAGAGTTTAAAATAGTAACAGCTTCTGCTCTAGTTATTTTTGCATTAGGCTTAAATGTTCCGTCTGGATAACCTGTTACATTTTTGTTGCCATATAATTTTTCAATAGCACTCTTTGCCCAGTGATCTTTAACATCTTGGAAGTCAGAAGAACCCTTCTTTTCATTCTTAACATATCCGGAAATCATTTGTGCAAATTCAGCTCTTGTAATACTTTCATTTGGTTTAAATGTTCCATCTGGGTAGCCACTAATTAGACCCTTTGCAACAACATAATTAATTGCCTTAGAGAACCAGTTGTCGCTTGCATCAGAAAACTTTGTTGCAGAGCTTGTTCCAAAATCTGCTCCTCCATTTAACAAAGTAGCAAACATTTGAGCTGCTTCTGCTCTTGTTACATTTGCTTGTGGTTTAAATGTTCCATCTGGATAGCCCTTGATATAAGCAATTGCCTTAACTTCTTCAACTGCGTTCTTTGTAACTTTGTATTCAATCTTTGTTATATCTCCTGCTTCATTTTTTGCTTCGATTTTAATAGTTTCACCATATATTAATTCTCTGTCTAAAAATACAGTGAATACTCCAGAATTGTTTACTGTAATGCTGCCAAGTTTTCTATTGCTTGCATCGTAAACTGTAATTTCATCCTTTGCATTTGCAGTTCCCTTTACAAGTTTTTGTCCTTCAAGTGCTTCTGTAATTTTAAATTTTTTATTTTCAACCGTTTTTGAATCAGTGTAGAATTTTAAATCTTCAAGTTCTTTATCGTATACACTTTCACTTAAAGTTACTGTGAAATATGAATCTTTATCAGTTCTAAAACTTCCAAGTAATTTTCCGTCCATATAAACTCTTACATTTTCGAAAGGATGATTTTTAACATAGCCTGTTAAAGTTCTTCCAGTAATTCTTAAATCACTTGCATCAACTTTTGAACCCTTGATGTTTTTATTATTGTCATTTTTAACTTCTACACTTCTTGAATTGTATCCATCTTTTTCAGCATGAACATTTACACTTTCGCCTTCTTTAAGGTCTAGTCTAAGTGAAAAATATCCGTCACGATCAGCTTCTCCTAAATATTTACCATTTCTATAATCTCTATATCCTGTGTTTTCAACATAGATTCTAGCATATGCTGAAGTTTCTCCCTTTAGATAAGTTCCATCATATTTTACATTTGTAAGTGTAATATTATAGTATCTATCATCATATCTATCCTTAACTTTGAAGTAGATTGTAACATTTTTTGTAGATCCATCATTAAATTGAACTTTTACAGTTCTTTCATAATCTCCCTTTGAATCAAATTTAAAAGTTTCATTATCAACTATTCTTGCACCATCAGGTAGATTTATGTCACTTGCATAAAATCTTTCCCCTCTATTAAGAGTATAATTAAGGCTTGATAGATTGCTTTTATCTGCTTCTGTTTCTCTTGCTGCTGGAGATTCTGGTTGTGCTTTATCTGATGTTGTTGTTTCTGATGTTGTTGGTGTATCTGCTTTTGCTCCTGTTGTTGTTTCTGTTTGTGCAAAAGCAGATACTGGCATTGACGATACTAGAACTCCTGCTAGTGCAAGTGTTAAATATTTTTTACTATATGGTTTCATTAAATTTCCTCCTAAATAAAATACTATTTTGTATTATTTCCATTATGTTACTGAGTTTAAATCTTTTTTGTGATAAAAAAGTGATAAAGGGCATAATTTCAGCTTATTTAATATTATCTTAATATTCGTAATACTATCGACATAAAAAGACCTGCTAAGAATAGCAAGTCTTTAAAGCTTATTTAACCCTTACAGATAAATCATCTGCATAAACATCAACTATAATTGTATTGCCATCCATTACATCGCCCTTTATTATCATCTTTGAAATTTTTGTTTCAAGAGTGTGACCAATATATCTCTTAACTGGTCTTGCTCCATATTGTGGACTAAAAGATGCGTTCAAAATAAATTCAAGGGCAACATCTGTAACTTCGATTTTAATATCTCTATCTTGAAGCTTTCTTTCAACTTCTTTAATGCTTTGTTTAATAATGTTGTAAATTTCATCTCTTCGAAGTGGTTTAAATAAAACTATTTCGTCAACTCTATTTAAAAATTCTGGTCTAAAGGAAGCACGAAGATCTCGCATTACATTTTCCCTTGCATCTTCAGTTATTTGTCCATCTTCGCCAATGCCGTCGATTAAGAAGTGTGAGCCAATGTTTGAGGTCATAATAATTACTGTGTTTTTAAAGTCCACAGTCCTTCCTTGGTTATCAGTAAGTCTTCCATCGTCTAAAACTTGTAAAAGAATATTAAATACATCTGGATGTGCCTTTTCGATTTCATCAAATAGAATTACTGAATAAGGTTTTCTTCTAACAGCTTCCGTAAGCTGTCCGCCTTCATCGTAACCAACATATCCTGGAGGAGAACCTACAAGTCTTGACACAGAATGTTTCTCCATGTACTCAGACATATCTATTCTAATTAAGTTTCTTTCATCATCGAAAAGTGTTTCTGTAAGAGCCTTTGCTGTTTCTGTCTTTCCAACT
>NZ_JALEOV010000090.1 GCF_022767005.1 Peptoniphilus sp.
CTGTTAGTCTTAAATCATTTCTAAGTAAATCTATTAATCTTTTCTTTTCGTCTACATCAAAATTATAGATTTCACCATTAACTTTTAAACTTATTTTCATTTTCTCACCTAAATTTTATTTTAATCAATATGCATCGTGCACACTTTAATACAATATAATATAAATGTGTTTTTAATAGTATACCACCAATTTAAATCGTTTTCAAACTATTTTTAACAGTCTTCTCTTATTATTTTATCTCTCAATTAAAAACTCTTGCCAAGCATTTAATTTAACTTATATACTATTTATTAATTTTTTTAATTTCTTTGTTTAAGTTTAGTTGTAAATATTTTCTTTTGCTTGCTTTTTAAAATGCATCTTACAATATTACATTTATTTGACTTATGCAAGCACATATTTTACTCATCTATAAAATATTTATAATAAGGAGTTTCTTCAACTTTATTGGATTTAATAAGTCTAATTTTTCTTCCCGATTAAATTCTTATTGATATAAAATACAAATAAAAAATACTTTTATTTTGCTGTTGATATTAAAAAAGACCCTTGTATGATTACTAAGGCCTAAATTTGACTTTTTGTTTATTTGAGACAGAAGAACTTGGTTACTATTTCTTTTTAGTTTAGATTAAATCTTCTTCATTATAAATATTGTGAGTGAAATAACTTTCTATTTCTTTTTTATATTTTAATAGAACTTGAATTGCATTTTCTAGCTTCTCATCAGTACTTCTAAAGTTGGGGATAGATACGCTCATAGCTGCGATAACCTTTCCATCCTTTTCTATTGAAACAGCAACACACTTTGAATCTAAACTCGTTTCTTGTAAATCGTATGAATACCCATTACTCTTAACTGCTTCTATTTCATTCAAAAAATCATCTATATTTGTAATAGTTCTCTCTGTCAAAGGAACCATATTATCTCCAACAATGTCTTTAATTTCTTCTTCACTGTTTTTGTAAACCAAAACTTTCCCTAGTGCTGTTGAATAAATTGGTAGAAATTTTCCAACATAGCTCATTAGCTGGATTGATTGTTTTGGATCTTTTTTAGCAATATAGAAGACTTTATTATCTTGTAGTATCCCTAATTGACATATTTCGTTACATTCCTTAACTACTTCTGTCATATAGGATTTTATCATCTCAAGAAGAGATGTTGATTCTATATATGCTTCGCCTACTATGAAAGAATTTATTCCAATTCTATACTTCATTTCAGATTTTTTTGCTAGAAACCTCATATCCACAAGAGTCGAGAGTATTGGTAATATAGTACTCTTAGGTATTTTTGTTTTTTCAGAAATTTCTGTCAATGTAAGATCTTCTTTTTCAGAAGCTAAAGTTAAAAGTATTCTAAGAACTCTTTCAGTTGGCTTATGCATTTTTTTCTCCTTAACCAAAGATTTTATAACTAATATTTCATATTATATATTAACCCTAAAAATATTAAAAGAGCCCGAAGGCTCTTAATATTATAATTAAACAAAAGCTGATGCCCTTTGAATTGCTGTTTCTGTATATCCTAGAAGTTCTGCCTGAACTTGTTTCCCGTTACACACCTCTACAATTAAATCTAGCAATTCTTCACTTGCTTGCTCAATTGCCTTGTTTTCTGTAATTATACCGCTTGCATCATAATCTATGTTGTCGCTCATTTTAGCATAGGTTTCGCTGTTTCCAGTGATTTTTAAAACAGGCGCTATGGCGTGTCCAGTTGGAGTTCCTCTACCTGTGGAAAATACAACTAATTGACATCCACCAGCAATTATACCTCCAACAGATGAAGCATCATTTCCTGGCGTATCCATAATTACAAGTCCTTCTTTTCCTTTAATTTGTTGAGAATAATCATAAAGATTGTTAATGCTGGAAGTTCCCCCTTTATGAATGCATCCAAGTGATTTTTCTTCTAAGGTAGTAAGTCCACCTTCTTTATTTCCTGGTGAAGGGTTTCCGTCACGAACATCTAGCCCTGTATCATTCTTTATTTTAGTTTCATAGTTTTTAATAATTTCATAAATTTTATCATGAATCTCTTTATTTTTTGCCCTTCTAGCAAGAATATGTTCTGCTCCAATAAATTCAGTAGTTTCACAAAGTACAGAAGTTCCACCCATTTCTACCAATTTATCACTAACTTTTCCAATCGTTGGATTAGCTGCAAGTCCAGACGTTGTATCCGAACCACCACAATTTGTTCCAAGAATAAGCTCTGAAAGTGGGAATTCTTCTCTTCTAATCAATGCAGCTTCTCCCACCATTTTCTTTGCAAGCCTTTGAGCTTTTTCTATGGTCTTTAGTGTTCCACCTTCTTCTTGAATAACCAAGGTTTCAACTTGCTTATTTGTTCTTTCTAAAATTCTTTCCTTAACAATATTAGCTTGGGCCGATTCACAGCCTAAACCTACTACTATTACACTATAAACATTTGGGTTTGCACCATACCCCGCTAGAGTATCTAGAGTTAAATCAAGATCTGCACCTACTTGTGAACATCCAAGTTGCAAGTTAAATGTTACTGTACCTTGGACTCCTTGTGAAATTAATCTGGTTGTGTCTGATGCACATATACTTGCTGGTAATATTAAAACATGATTTCTAATCCCAACTCTACCGTCTTTTCTTTTATAACCCCAAAAAGTTCTCATTATACCACCTCATTCTTTTTCTTCAAGATTTTCTCTGTGATCTTTAATATTATGTGTGTGCACATGAAATCCTTTAACAATATCTTTACTAGCTCTTCCTATATGTTCTCCATATTTTACAATATCTTCTTCCATTTTTATGTTTCTTATTGCTATTTTATGGTATATAGGAATGTCGTTTTGCGCCACAACTTCCTTTGTATCGCCATTATCTAAATAGCTTACAGTCTCACCTTTTTCTATAGAGCTTAATACTGTAACCACATTATCCTTATCATCAACTTTAAGAGCGTATTTCATGATTACCTCCCATCCATTACTTTGTTCCTTAATTTTTTTGCAAACTCATAATCCTGTTCACTTAATTCCTCAAATGGGAATATCGTATAATCGTTTATTTTAAGACCATCATCGATTAAAAACTTTTTAAATATATGAGAAAAATTCTTTTCAACACTATATAGTGGCATAAGTCTATCAATTATATTACCTATTGCCTTAACTTCTTCAAAATTTCCACTATTTATAGCTTTTACCCAGCTTGACCATAATTTAGGTTCAAAGTTTGAAATAGCTGCTATGCATCCACTTCCTCCTGCTATAATGTTTGGAATAAAATGATCATCAAATCCTGAATATACCTCGAAGTCATTTCTAATTTCTTTAACTTTTAGAATAACCTCTTTTGTGTGAGTTAGATTTGCTGTTGAGTCCTTCATACCTTTAATGTTTTTATGTTTTTTAGCAAGATTAAATGTTGTTTTAGCACTCATATCAAACCCAGTTCTTGCAGAGAAATTATAAATATAAATATTTCCATCTATCTTCTGAGCAAGTACATCATAATAATGAAAAGCTTCCTCTTGGCTTATCCCATAATAGAATGGAGGAAGTATTAAAACTCCCTTAACTCCTAATGAGATTGCATAATTAGATAATTCTACACACTCCTCAATATTAAGTGAACTTGTTCCAGGGATTAAATCAAGTTTTCCATTTGATTCATCTACATAAAGTTTTATTAGTTTTTTCTTTTCGTACATCGATAAGGCGGTAAATTCTCCACTACTTCCGAGTGGTACTGCTCCATCCACACCATTATCTATTAAGTGTTGAATGAGCAACCTATTACCTTCTATATCAACGTTTCCATCATTATCAAAGATTGTAACCGTTGGTGTTATTATTTTTGCTTTCATCTTAATCCTTTCAACGTTTTACTAATTGTTAAGCAAGACATCCCCTCGCCCACAATAGGCGACGGGATTGTCAGTTTCTCTAGTCTATAATTTTATTTTATACTTTTTATAAATTATTTTAAATAATATGCGTCTAATGCGTTGTTGTAAAATACATCTTCAAGTTCTTTTTCAGCGAACACATCTGATTCTGTTATAAATTTATATAGCTCTTCATATGAGAACTTAGTCATTACAGTAGGTGTGTCAGTGCCCCAAAGAATCTTTTCAGTTCCTAAAATATCTTTTGCTAGTTTTATATATTCTAATGCTGTTGGGAAAGGATATTTTTCAGGAGCTACATTCCAAGGTAACGCACTTAAATCTATCCAAACATTATCATGTTTTAGAAATGGTAATGCTTTTTCTAAATAATCTCCATCTTCTAATGTAGGAGCTAATAAGTGACAAATTACAATGTTAAGATTTTTATATTTCTTCGCAATTCTATAAACTGCCTCTGGTTGACAACTTGCCATTGAAGGACTTCCAATATCTAATACTAAAGTCATATTTTCTTCTTCAGCAATTCTATCATAAATCTTAGTCATCATTGGATCATCGATAATAAAGTTGTTGTGATAGCCCATCATTCCACCACCAACACTAATTTCAAATTTAAATATTTTAGCTTTTAGATCGTTTATTAACCTATCTAAAATTGAATCCACTTCCTTACAGTGAGGATCTAGTGTAACAGCTGCTTTAAATCTATCTGGATACTTATTAGCTGTTTCAATAGCATATTCGTTTTGGAAACCATATAAACTTCCTTGTAATAAAATTGCTTTTTCAACTTCATTTTCATCCATGATACTTAATAATGACTCAGCAACAAATTCCTTATCCCCATATCCTTTTGGAATTATTGCCATTTCATCTCCATTAGCCCAACGGCAAAGTCCATTTCCTAACGGTCTAAATTCACCGTTTTTACCAAAGCTTCTAATACTTTCAAAGATGTGTGCGTGTGCGTCAATTTTTTTCATAATCGTATCCTCCATAGTTTTTATTTTAAAAAATTACATTAAACAAATTTTAAACTTCTTCCTCATTTTCATTTTCTAATTTCTCTAAATCTTTATTATAGGAAAATAGAGTCAAGACAAATGCCAATCCAAATGCTATTACTAGAGATATTAAAAACTGTATAAAAGCGTTGCTCATAAACACAGGAAGAGTTGTTAATGCTGGTAAAGCAAACGAAGTAGCCCTACATCCAAACATTCCAGCAACTGCTCCTCCTACGCCCCCTGCAATACAAGCACAGGTCATAGGTCTCTTAAGTTTTAAGTTAACTCCATACATTGCAGGTTCTGTAATACCTAACAGTGTTGTAAGTCCAGCAGAAATTGCTTGTGACCTAAACTTTTTATCCTTTGTTTTAAATGCAACCGCTAATGCTGCTCCTCCTTGAGCAAATATAGCAGCCCCGAACAAAGCTAAAATTGTGTCATATCCAACTAAGGATATATTATTAATTGCTACTGTAAACAATCCCCAGTGCAATCCAAACATAACCATAAATGGTTGTAAACTACCTACAATTATTCCAGCCACAAGTGGGCTCAAATTATAAATATTTTCATATCCACTAGCTAACCATGATCCAGCAACTTTCCCAATTGGTCCAAATACAAATAGAATTACAGGTGTAACAACTAATAAACAAATTGGTGGTGTAAATAATCCCTTAAAAGTTTCTGGTATGACCTTATAACAGAAGTTCTGAACGTATTTTGTAAAATATATCGCCAATATTATAGGAATAACAGAACTAGAGTATATTACTTTTGGAACTTCTAAATTAAAGAAGGTTACTGTTCCATCTGAGCTCATTAAGCTTGTCATTGATGGATGAAGCAATATGCATCCTATTAATGCTGCTGTAAATGTCTCTACCCCAAACCTTTTTGCTGCTGTTATTGCTAAAAATACAGGGATAAAGTAAAAGAAAGCATCCCCAATAGCATTTAATATTTCATATGTAGAAGAAGTTTGGTCAATAACATTTGTTGCCAATAACAGTGAAATTATTCCCTTTATAATTCCTGTTGATATCATCAGGTTAATAAATGGTAAAAATAGTGATGATAATAATTCTATAAAATCATCTATAAGTTTTTTAAATATTCCCTCTTTCTTATTCACAATAAAACCTCATTTCTTTAGATAATAACGGACACACAAAATCCTATTATATTTAAATAAATTCTTGAAACCTCCTTTATTTAATTTGTTCGTATTTAGGAACTAATTCGTATTTCCGTCTGTGATTGAAATATATCACATACTTTAATAAATTGCAACATTATTTTTAAAAATTATTAAATATTTTTTGAAGTATATTGAAACTTTAAGTTTATTTATCAAATATTCTGAAATAAAAACCTGCTAACAAAAGTCAAGTTTAACCTGAAATTAATTTCAGGTTATTTTATTATTTGTTAATTAATTAAATTTGAGCATAACAATTAAGCCAACTGTTTTCGGCTAGTTAATATATATTTTTTTGATTTTTATGCTACTTTT
>NZ_JALEOV010000102.1 GCF_022767005.1 Peptoniphilus sp.
ATACTGGGGATAAGAACCATCCCCAGTATGAAGATAAATAAAATTTTTAACGATTGTTTTATCATACTATCCACCTTTTAAACTTTAATAAAATCCATTATAACTTCGATTTCCGAAAAATCTAATTGGGCAGTATTCAGGCACTTTATTTGCCGCATCGAGCGCAGCTTGACGAACTGACTTGTTACTAGCTGTAGAATTCCAAAATTGCCATAAATAATTATAGCTAAAATGTCCACCTATTGATTCATACCATCCTAGGAAAGCTCTCTTATTTGATGTTCCGTTGCGAATGCCAAATGCAGATGCCCAAGTACTCTTTGACCCTGTATTACAAGCATCTAAAAAAACGAATTGATATGTTCCGCTAGGAATCTCTGTATAATCTATGCCATAACCAGACCTACCTATTCCTATAGTAGTTGAATTACCATGACAATTAACATAAAATGCTCTTTTAGGTAGCATACCTAATATATTTCTTCGGAAATTAGTTGTTAAACCAATCCTCATATCCACTGAGTCATAACCCATTCTAGCTAACCCTGACTGAGCATCTGTTACAGACTCTCTTGGGTAAGGGATAGCGTCATCATTTATAGATGCTGCCCCTGCATTGTATAGGTACAATTCTCCTCCAACAATTTCACCAGAATATAAATCTACATACACTTCTACTTTTTCATTTTTTAGGATATAAACTTCCTTAATTATTTGATCTTCTAAGTTTTCTTCACTTATAATAACAGGTTCAGTTTCTTCTTTTCCATCCATCAGCCTAAAAAAATCTTTATTAGGAATAGCAGTTCCAACACTAACTTCTTGAATTTCCCCTTTATTGTATTTTTGCAAGAATTCATTTGCTATTCTTATGACTTTATCTTTTGGGATTGGATTTCTAGTTTGGCTAAAACTTCTCAAAGAAATTTCCTCTTTCTCTATACCCTTTTTCTTAAAGCTAACTAAAGCTCCATTTTCTGTATTTATATAAACATCATAAGCATCATATTGATTATGTCCACCATAAGGCATCATCTTTTCATATCTTAATATTAAAGTAGTATCATCAAAATAACCTGAATGAACAAGCTCATATCCTTCTTTAATAAGTTTTTCCTCAATTAGAGTTTTAGTAAATCTAAAGTCTTTTTTAGGGGCACTTTGTCTAAAAGAATCTTCATTCGTTTCTTTTATTCTATCAATGGATATAATCCTATCGTCTTTATCTAATAAAGCAAAAGACTCGTTTCCTAGATTAACTCTCTTATCATCCTTTGCTGATCTCAAATTAAATAATTGATGATCTTTTTCAACATCACAACCAAGTTCCTCTAAAATTTCCATTGACTTTTGAAAATTAGTCGTATCATCTCTATAACCTTTTGCAAATACTGTTGTCGTTAGTACTAATGCTAAAGCTAATAAGATTAACAAAAACTTCTTCATAAAATTCTCCTTTTTTTACCTTCTCTTGCTTCAATAAACAGTTATTTTGTTAATAAATAAACTAATAGCTCTTAAACCATTAGTTTATTTATGCTAATCGTCGCCGTTTTTATACCTCTGTGGATTTAAATATATCATTATTTCCCTCCTATACCTCCATGATACTGTTCACACTCAAACTTACATTGTGCCCTTAGGGTATCAAAACCAAATAATGTATAAACACATGTCCAGTTTATCTGCAATTTCTATTCCTACTAAAATCGTCACTTGAGCCTCTCCTCGTTCCAAAAGGCTAATGTATTGTCTTGTTACGCTAAATCCTTCTGCTAGTTGCTCTTGAGTTAATCCTTTTTCTTTCCTAATTTGTTTTATTCTATTTTCAAAAACGCTTTGAACCTTCCACATCTTACTATCTTAATTCAAGCTTAGCATAACGTATTCCTTTTTAAATTACGAACATATTTGTTCTTCCTTTATTATCCATAGATAAAGCAAAAATATATCCCAAAAGCAATAAAGCTAGAAATAATACAAAAAATCGCATTGCAGTATCATTATCTATTAAAATCTCTCCTCTTGCCATTCCTGGCAAAACACTCGTTAACATTGCAAGCAATACAAATAATCCCAAATAAGAACTTACCAAAAATATTAAAGGTATAATTTTCTTTTTCATAAAAAACCCCTTAAATTTTATCGCTTCTTTTTGCTAAATATATAATTCATCTACTTATTAGTATATCACTAGATTAAATAAAGGCAATGCACTTTATTATAATTTTTATATCCTTTTAATTAGCTGTTTTTTATTGTATAATGAGTTTATCAATTATTAAAGAGGTGAACAGTATGAGTGCCATCGTCATAAATGACCTGACAAAACGCAAGGGCAAAGAAAAAATTTTATCTAACTTAAATTTAGAAATTTTAGATGGCGAATTTTTCTCTCTTCTTGGAATAGAAAAATCCGGAAAAACAACTCTTGCAAGAATTATTATGGGATACTTAAAACCTAGTAGCGGATCTATTAGGGTTTATGATATGGATTCCTTTAAAGAATCAAAAGAAATAAAAGAAACTGTGTCCTTCGTACCTGAAGATATGATTTTCGATTCAAAAATAAAATCTTATGCTTTATTAAAGAAGACACTTAGCACACGTGATTTGTCTAACACAGAAGATATTGATGTCCTCTGTGATTATTTTGAGTTTAATTCAAATCTAAGAATTTGCGATTTAAGAGATAGGGAAAGAAAACTATTTGCTATTATTAACGCTCTTGTTATTAAACCAAGACTTTTAATATTAGATAGCCCTTCTAAATTTTTGGAAGAAAAAGATGTTGATAGGCTTTTCTCTCACATAAAAAAATTAAATGAAACAGAAGGTTTAACTGTTTTGCTTTTATCTGATTCATTAAGAGAAGCAAAAAAATATTCTCAACGCATCGCTTACTTATCTGATGGTAAAATTCAAGATATTGAATACAACAATGTGAAAGCTGCTGGAGATAAAGTTTTAAAAATCGACTCTTATAGAGGAAATTTGAATTACTTTACTTCAATAGGAGCAAGAATTATTAAAGATGAAGAAGAAACAGTCCTATACTTTGATGGAGCACTTCCTGAACTTTCAAAGGTAATCTACGAGGAAGCTCTTGAAAATTATGTGCTTGAAGATGCAAAATTATGCGATAAAGTAAATGCCTACTACAAGGGAGAAAATGCAAAACTTCCTAGAAAGAAAACTGAAGCACCAAATAAAGAAGTAGTTGAAAGTTCAACAGAAAAAATTTCTGCAAATACAGTTGAAACTTCTAATGTTAACGGTGTAACAGAAGGCACGCTAAAAGTAAAGGAAGGCGAAAATAATTTCACTGAAGTGGATGGTGTAAAATTAGAAAATTCTGAAAAAGATATAATCCACAATACAAAGACAAATCTCTTTGTAGATGATGAGTTCAAAAGTGTTGTGCCCGATGAAAAAATTTCTAAGGATCTAAATAAGGAAATTTTCGCTGACAATGAAGTTGAAGAAAATTCTAATGATAAATCAGAAAGTCTAAAATTAAATTTAGATGAAAATAAATCTGATGACACAATTATTTTTAAAACCTCTGACGACGTCTTCAATGTAACAGAAGATACAAGACTAAAGGAGGACAAAGATGATATTTAATATGGAATTTAAATCAAATTTTGCAAAGATGATATCTTGGGCAATTGTCCTGATAATTTTACTTGGACTTATGCTTGCCTTTTATCCTTTCCTTGCAGAATCACAAATGAACTCGCTATTTAACTCAGTGCTAGAAGGTTTTAACGAGCCTGCTAGAAATATCTTAGGGCTTTACGACGGAATTGACATAGTAAACATTGGCGACTACATTGCTCTTGTTTACCATTATCTTGCAGTTCTAATTTTTATATTTGCAATGCAACTTGGAGCAAATTCTCTTTCAAAGGAACAAAGCTCTGGTAATATTGAATACATTTATTCAAACCCAATTTCAAAATCAGAAATTGTAACTGGCAAAATTGCTGCCAACTTGTTAATTTATATTTTATTTTTAATAATAATGGCACTTGCAACAGTGGGACTTGTCCTTGGAATTTCTTCAATAGGAATTGGCGGAAGTGAATCTGCACAAATAACAAGTTTTGAAATTTTTGAAGCAGTTATAAAAGTTTTTGTTGGACTACTTGGCTCTGGTCTTGTATTTATGTCCATTGGCTTCTTTTTCTCTGCAATGTCAAAATCTTCTCTACACCAAGATGCAATTGCCGCACTTTTTGTATTTTTAATTGTATTACTTACAATCGTAGGAAAAGTTATCGGCGATATCTTTGAAATGATTATATCTTACTTCCCTAACGAAGCCTTTAGACCTTATAGCTTCGTGAGTGCTGACCTAAATATAATTGGCTTAATCGTAAATGCAATTATATTTGTGCTAATGATAGTATTGACTTACTCAATTTATTCAAACAA
>NZ_JALEOV010000004.1 GCF_022767005.1 Peptoniphilus sp.
GGAGATATTTATGGAAAAAATAAAAATTTTTGGAGTTGAAATTTTTAATATTGATAATTTTGAGTGTGAAAATATTTTAAGGGATTTTTTGAAGGGAAAGGGTCTTAAAAAAATTTACACGCCAAATACTGAAATCGTCATGGCGGCTAAAAGAGATGAAAATCTTAGACATTTAGTTAATTCAGGGGATTTAGTCTTAGCTGATGGCATTGGTCTTATTTATGCATCAAAGATTAGGAAAAAACCATTAAAGGAAAGAGTTACGGGCTTTGACACTTCCATTAAGTTGCTGGAACTTGCAGATGAAATGGGACTAAATTTATATTTTTTAGGTGGCAAGGAAGGCGTGGCAGAGGATGCTGCAAAGTCAGTCAACGAGAAGTATAAAAATGCTAATGTGGCTGGATTTCACAATGGCTATTTCAATTCTAGGATAGATGGCGAAACATCTAGTGAAGAAAAGAAAATAATTGAAGAGATTAACAGCAAGGATATTGATATTGTATTCGTGGGGTTTGGCTTTCCTCGTCAAGAAAAGTGGATTGAGGAATTTAAAGATGATATTAAGGCAAAAGTTATTATTGGCAATGGCGGCGTCCTTGATATTTTATCGGGAAGGGCAAATAGAGCTCCCAAGATTTTTATTAAGCTTGGATTAGAGTGGCTTTATAGACTTTTAAAAAACCCTTCGAGGATTAAAAGACAAATTGATTTGCCAAAGTTTTTGTTCGCAGTTATGAGAGATAAAAATTCAGTTGAGTGAGGAGTGGAATTTTGAACATCGAAAATAAAGCAGTTAATACTATAAGAATGCTGTCAGTTGATCAAATTGAAAGTGCAAATTCAGGACACCCTGGTCTACCACTTGGTGCAGCACCAATGGCTTATGCACTTTTTAAAAATCATTTAGTAAGAGATTCTAAGGATTTAGATTGGGAAAATAGAGATAGATTTATTTTGTCTGCGGGACATGGCTCTGCTCTTTTGTATTCACTTTTCTATTTATTTGATTATGGTCTAAGCCTTGATGATTTAAAAAACTTTAGACAACTTGACTCAAAAACTCCAGGGCATCCAGAGTATGGGCACACTAAGGGTGTGGAAGCAACTACTGGTCCACTAGGTCAAGGTATTGCCATGGCAGTTGGTATGGCAATTGCAGAAGAAAAACTCGCAGCTATTTACAATAAGGATGATTTAAAACTAGTTGATCACTATACTTATGCCCTTGTAGGCGATGGATGTTTAATGGAGGGGATTTCCAACGAGGCATCATCTCTTGCGGGAACATTAAAATTAAGCAAATTAATTGTACTTTACGATTCAAATAAAATTTCTATTGAAGGGTCAACTGATTTGGCTTTCTCTGAAAATGTTCGTGAAAGATATAAGGCACTTGGATGGGATACTTTCCTAGTTGAAGATGGAAATAATTTAGATGAAATTAATGAAAAAATTGAAGAAGCTAAAAAATCCAATAAACCAGCACTTATTGAAGTAAAGACAAAAATCGGATATGGTTCACCTAGAGAAGATTCTGCTAAGGCTCATGGCGAACCACTAGGAGCAGAAAATAGAAGGGAAACTAGAAAATTTTTTGGACTTCCTGATGAAGACTTTTGCGTTTTAGATGATGTAAAAGAGCATTTCCAAAAGATTGTTGAAGAAAATACAAGAAAAGCTTCTGAAAAGAAAAAAATTGAAGAAGAATATGCGAAAAAGTATCCAAAAGAATATGAAGATTACAAAAATTCCTTTAAGTTTGAAAGGAAGGAACTTTTAGAGGATTCTTATTATGATTCCTTTGAAAAGGACATGGCAACTCGTGCCGTCTCTGGAGAAGTCTTAAATAAAATTGCAAAGGAAAACATCCATATTTTTGGTGGATCTGCAGATTTAGGTCCATCAAACAAGACAATTTTAAAGGACGAAGAATATTTCACAGCAGAAAATAGAGCTGGAAGAAATTTAACTTTTGGTGTGCGAGAAAATGCCATGGGAGCAATTACTAATGGAATGTTATTGCACGGTGGACTTAGAACTTATGCAGCGACTTTTTTAGTTTTCAGCGATTACTTAAAACCAACGATTAGACTTGCCGCTCTTATGAATCTTCCTAATGTCTATATTTTTACTCACGACTCCATAGGAGTAGGAGAAGATGGCCCTACTCATGAACCAATTGAACATTTAGCAATGTTAAGGTCAATTCCAGGAGTAGTTGTTTTAAGACCAGCTGATGGAAGAGAAACGGCAGCAGCACTTAACCTCGCTTTTAACTCTAAGAACACACCTTTTGTACTTGCACTTTCAAGACAAAATTTGCCACAACTTGAAAACTCCTCAAGAGACATCAAGAAGGGTGCTTATATAATAAAAAAGGAAGAAGGCGAACTTGAAAAAATTGTAATTGCAACAGGTTCTGAAGTTTCTCTTGCACTGGATGCAACAGATGGACTAAAGGGCGTTCGTGTAGTTTCAATGCCTTCTATGGAAATTTTTGACGGACAAAGTTCTGAATATAAAGAAGAAATTCTTCCTTCAAGTATTACTAAGAGAATTTCAATTGAAGCACTTTCATCCTTTGGATGGCACAAGTACATTGGAATGAAGGGCATGGCAATTTCTATTGATACCTTTGGCGCAAGTGGAAAAGGTTCTGAAGTCTTTGAGAGATTTGGATTTACAAAAGAAAATATTAGACGAAAGATAGAAGAATTTTAAAAATAAATTATTGAAAAGGAGGGGGACCTCCTTTTTTACATTGAGAGGTAATGATGAATTTAATTAAAGAAAAAAAGTGGGCAATAATTCTTTCACTTTTTGTGATGTTTCTTTGGGGTTCTGCAATTCCACTAATAAAGTTGACATATCTTCATGCAAATATTTTACCTGACGATCCCGGCGGAAAAATTTTAATAGCGGGCATAAGATTTTTTATGGCTGGTCTTTTAACTTATGTATATTTTTTTATTTTTAACAAAGAAAAAGTTGAAAAAGATAAAATAAATTTTAAATTTATAATAATTTTATCTTCCATACAGACTACGTTTCAGTACATGTTTTACTACATTGGTCTTTCAAACACATTAGGCTCACTTGCAGCAGTTATACAAGCATCTAATGCCTTTATACTTGTAGCAATTTCCATTATTTTTATTAGTGATGAAAAATTTACAAAGCGAAAAGGGCTGGCTTTAATAATAGGTTCAATTGGCATACTTATTACAAATGCAAAGGGTGTAGAAGGATTTCACTTTAAATTTACTGGCGAAGGATTTGTTTTTATTGCAACAACTTTGAACGCATTAGCCGCAGTTTTAATAAGAAAATACGGGAGAAAGCAAAATCCCTTTATTTTAACTGGCACACAGTTTTTACTTGGAGCAACTCCCCTTATAGTGATTGGAGCACTAACACATAAATCAAATGTAAACTTTGACTTTACACTTTTTTTACTTTTATCTTATGGAGCCTTTATATCGGCAACTGGCTTTACAATTTGGACAAGTATTCTACAAGTGCATAGTTCAAGTGAGTTTGGCATTTATAAATTATTTATTCCAGTTTTCGGAACAATTTTATCGGTAATGTTTCTAGGAGAAAAACTCACAATAAATATTGTTCTAGGGCTTATATTTGTATTTTTAGGAGCATTAGTCCTAAATAAAAAAATCTAAAATAGGAGAAGAAAAGAGGTGCAAAGCCTCTCTTTTTTAATTGCAAAAAAATGCAAAAATAAAGTTATAAATGGTATAATGAAATCAGGAGTGGTATTTTGAAATTAAAGAAAAATCACACAATAATTTTAATTTTATTAATATTTTTTTTAGGATTTGTATATTTTAATCATAAAAATTTTTCAAAGGAAAGAACCATAGTAAGACTTAAAGGTGTGAGTGTTAATGAACCAATAGAGGATTTTAGCATTACATCAAAGTCGGTTTTTTTGTGGGCAGACCCAGTTTTATACATCACAGATAGAGATGGAAATATTATAAAAAAAATTCAGAGAGAAGACGAAAATATTAAAGCTTTTTTTGCAAATAATTATGCTTTTTTATACGAAGAAGATCTTGGCAAGGTTCAAATGTACTCTGAAACAGGGGAACTTCTTTCTACAATTGATGTAAAGGGCGAAGTTTTTAATATTTCCTACGAAAATGCAAATATTATTTTTCACATAATTGATGAAAAAAATGAAATTTTATACTTAATGGGAAATGATTCTACATTAACAGAAATTTATAGAACTGGAAATCAAATTTTAACTCACGATGTTTTAGATCCAAAGAATTTATCTATTGCAGAGATAAAAAATGATGCCAGTGGATATAGTTCCTTACTTTATTCTCTTCACAAGGGAAATAAAAAAAGTGTAGTGTTAAACCACGAGATAGTGTTTTTTGTTAAAAAGGACAAGAGATCTGTCCTTGCTCTTACTGACAAGTCAATGTACAGATTTATGGATGCAGGTAAAAAATATGAGGAAAAAATTCCAAATATTTCTGACGTATTAGTTGAGGGAAGAGACACATATCTTCTTCACTCAGGTATTATTACAAAGTACGATTATGCACTAAAGCCTGGAGACAAGAAAATAATAGCGGCAAATGTCAACAAAATGGAAAATGTATCCGGTTCAATATATGTTTATGGTCCCAGTGATGTCGGTGGAGAAATAGGAAATCGCGGTGAATTTTACACTAGACTGGGATATTCTCTCGATAAAATAAAAATAAATGGGCTTTTAATAGGTGCGCTTCGAAATGGCGAGTTAAATTTATATTCCGTTGTAAATTCAAATTCAGTGAGAGACGATGAGAATAAAATAGAAACTACTTATAAAGAGGTGTAGAGTGAATTTAGATAAGAATACAAATACTGTTGCAAACGAAGCTGATGCAGCACTTCAGTCTACCTTTGCAGGATTAGGGTCGTGGCAAAGACTTGCAGTTGTCGCTGCAATAATAATTGGAATTTTTATTATTTTACAAATTATCAATAGATTTATAAACAGACAATTAAATTCAGATAAAATAAAGGAAAAGGGATCCTATAATAGAATTGTTACAATTACAAAATTATTTGAAAGAATAATAAAAATAGCCTTAATTTTTATTGGAGTTACAATAATTATGAGCGTTTTTGGAATTTCCATAGCGCCTATACTTGCAACTTTAGGTGTGTTTTCCTTGGCAATAGGCGTTGGCGCACAAAATTTAGTTAAGGACATTATCAACGGTTTTTTTATTATATTTGAAGATCAATATTCTGTTGGCGATTTAGTTGAGATAGAGGGTATTGAAGGTATTGTTGAAGATGTAGGTCTTAGAGTAACTAAGGTTCGAGACTTTGGAAAAATTCTTCACATAATTCCAAATAGCAACATTTCTATTGTGTCAAATAAGGAAAGGGCAAATGTTAGGACGAGAATTGACTTTTACGTTGATAATTCTTGCGACCCAAATTTTGTATCTGAAAAAATAAAAAAGGCGATAGAAAAATATGAAGATGACACTAGAATAGCAATGGGCCCAAACCTTTGGGGAGTTACTGAAAATGCTAAGGATTCATACAAGATGACTCTTGTTTATTATACAAAGCAGGGAGAACAATATGAGCTTGAATATGCAATTAGGGCAGAAATTTTAAAAACTATGCAAAGAGAAAATATTAAAATGCCAATTGTTAGAAATAAACTGATACAAAAGGAGGATAGTGATGCTTTATTATAATTTGGGAGATATTGTAACATTAAAAAAAGGACATCCTTGTGGTGAAAATAAATGGGAGATTGTAAGAAAGGGCGCCGACATAAAATTAAAGTGCCTTGGCTGCGAAAGGCTCATTTGGATGAGTCGTATGGATTTTGAAAAAAGGGTTAGAAAAATTTTAGAAGATGATAAATTTGTAAGTATAATCCATCACAAGAAAGAAGGAGAATAGTATGGATGTAAAAGAAATTTATGATGCTAAAGAAAGATTAAAGGGTCACATTAAAGAAACACCAGTAGTTTATGCACCTAATTTAGGTGAAGATGTATATTTAAAAGTTGAAGTTTTGCAAGACACAGGTTCCTTTAAATTAAGAGGAGCTTATAACAAAATTGCGACGCTTACTGATGAAGAAGCAGAAAAAGGCGTTGTAGCTTGTTCTGCAGGTAATCACGCACAAGGAGTGGCAAAATCTGCAACTGAAAGAGGAATAAAATCAATTATCTGTATGCCTTATCACGCACCACTTTCAAAAGTTCAAGCTACAAAAAATTATGGAGCAGAAGTTGAACTTGTTAAGGATTCTTTTGATGACGCAGCAGCGTATGCAGCAAAACTTTCAAAAGAAGAAGGATTGACTTTCATTGCTCCCTTTGATGATGAAAAAGTTATTGCAGGTCAAGGAACAATAGGACTAGAAATTTTAGAAAAAATCCCTGATGTAGACATAATAGTTGTACCAATTGGAGGCGGCGGACTTATTTCTGGAGTTGCACTTGCAGCAAAAAGCATTAATCCTAATGTAAAAATAATTGGAGTACAAACTAAAGTATCTCCAAGTATGTACGAATCAATTAAAGAAGGTAAAATTTTAACTGTAAAGGGAGGATCAACTATTGCGGATGGAATTGCAGTAAAAACTCCAGGAAAAATAACTTATGACATAGTAAAAGAATATGTAGATGAAATAGTTTTAGTAACTGAAGGAGAAATTTCATCAGCAATACTTACACTTCTAGAAAAAAACAAAATTATAACAGAAGGAGCAGCTGCATCAACGGTGGCAGCTTTAATGTATAAGAAATTTAGCCACAAAGGCAAAAAAGTTTGTTGCATACTTTCTGGTGGAAACATTGATGTAACAAGAGTTTCAAAAGTTATTGAAAAGGGTCTTTACAAGACTAACAGAAGGATGGAACTTAAGGTTAAACTTAAGGATCAACCTGGCGAAATGACACGCATTACAAAATTATTAGAAAAAGAAGGAGCAAACATAGTAAAAATTGCTCAAGACATTGACGTAGTTGGGGACACAATTGATTCAATGATAGTAAGCGTAGTAGTTGACACGAAGGACAAGAGTCATCAAGAACAAATAATAACAGAACTTAACCAAAACTTCTATGTATTTAAAGCTAATTACAACGATACACAGTTTTAACAAGAAAGAGGGTTCGCCCTCTTTTTTTGCTAAAATTAACATTGAGCTTGAGGAGGGAAAATGGAAAACAATAATTTAAGCTTTTTTGATAATGACAGTGGGTTAAAGGAAATAAATACTATACATATATTAAAGGATGGAAAAGAAGAAGACTTATCTATTGAAAAAATTTTTGACAAAGAAAAATATAAACACTTTTTAGGAATAACTTATTCTATTTCCTCTAAATTTGTAAATGAATTTTTAAAGGAATTTGAAACTTCAGAAATTGTAATAGGTATTGACAATGACATAGTAAAAAATTCAATTAATGAACTAGCAAAGCATTTAAAACATAGGATTTTAGAGCAAATAGAAGGAGCTCCAATTAAATTTTATCAAGAGCTAGACATGGAGTCTAAATTTAATTTAGATAAAGGGAATTTAAAAATTTGGGTATCCGCAACTTACATAATACATTCAAAATTTTATCTAATGTGGAATGATAAAGGTGAAAATCGGGTTATACTTGGATCTGCAAATTTATCAGAAAGAGCCTTTGATAGCAAAAGTTCTCAATTTGAAAATATTGTAATTTTTGATGATTCAAATTTATTTAATATCTATAAAAAGTATTATGAAGAAAATTTGTCCCAAGTCCTCTGCGATTATATTCCAAGTGAACTAAAAAAAATAAATTCAAAAAATTTTAAAAATATAAAAAATATTGATGAAATAAATACCGATGAAATTTTTATAATTTCAAATGATGATTTGGGGAAAATAAAAGAAAAAGCCGCCGTAGAAATCATTGACGATGTGAGAAATAAACTAGCCTTAGGAGTATGTAAGGATAAAATTATTACTGATATTGACAATATTTCTGACGACAGAGAAGTTGTAAAAAGTGAAAAAAAGAGAGAAAACATTGCAGAAGATGTTGCCTATGAAATTGTTAATGAAGTTATAAATAAAAGGAAAAAAACACCAGAAATAAAAAGCAAAAGTATAATTACAAAGCAAGTTAAGCAAAAAGTAGAGAAAATTATTGTAAAAAAGGTAGAAGCAAATAAAAATATAAAAAGATATGGACTTTACAATAGACCTGATTTGCGAAACACAAAAAATAATAAAACTGGACTTTTCATCATATCTGATCTCGATAAGAATCTAACTATTCCTTTTGGAAAAAGAGCGAGTAAAGAAGAATTAGTAGACGCCTTGAAAGTTTTAAATAATTATATAAAGGGATTTGAAAAATATTCAAATAGATATACAGATGATTATGGAAAAAGAGTTTTTGAAAGTTTGCTATGTACTTTTACTGGTCCATTTATTCAAGAATTAAGGGGAAAACTTGAAATTGAAGAAAATAGATTGGACATACCTCAGTTTATTATAATTGGCGGAGATGCAGGAAGTGGAAAATCATCTCTACTCTCTATAATGTCAAAACTTACGGGAATAAATAAAGGCGACTATTATCAGTGGGAAGCACTCTTAGGTCAATCGCTAAACAAGGCAAAAAGAGAAAGACTAGATACTATTCAAAATTGGATTCGTGAGAACAATGTAAATCCAATACTAGTAGATGAAATCGACAGTGACTTTTTCACAAAAACAAATTATGGAAGAGATTTTATAGTAAATATTTCTAATCTTTGTGTTAGAAGTGAGGAACCCTATCCAATTTTTATAGGAACAACTAATACAAAATCTTATTCACTGCCAAAAGAAGCGAGGAGAAGAAGTTATTATTTAATAATTGATAGAGAAATCTCAAAAAATTCTGAAGCCAAGGAATTTTTCAAAAACATTTATGAAAATGTAGACAATACATTGTTTTTGGATTTTTGCTTTAGAATGGCTGAGAGGCTAGAAAGCTCTTCAGATTATAAATGGGACAATTATACAGAAGAAAGCGGCTTTGATTTTTTATATAATTCCAGAGAAATTTTTAAAGAAATTTATGAAGAAGCAGAAATGCCACTGCCAAGATATTTTCCAGAAAAGAAATACAACGACGATAGTGAAACCAACAAAGAAAATTGGAGAAATCTTTACTTAGGTTCTAAAAATGATTTTGTGTACGATGATGATACGGGACATATCTATTACAATATTAAAAAATTAAATGAAAATGATAAATATTATGGAACTAGTACAGCACAAATTTATGCAGACGCATTGCCACAAGAAGTTTGCGTAAATAGCGTCCACGGTGCAGTCAATATTGGATTATATACTGACGAATTTTTTGATTGGATAGAATTAAAAAATCCTTATAAAAAGAAGTCATTTTTTGAAAAAATCTTTGGAAAATAATTTTTAATAAAAGTCAAAAAAAGTCAAAAAATAATATTGACATTCTTTGACTTTAGGTTTATACTAAAGATAGTTAGCAGAGGAGCTAATAGGCTGCTAATAATATAATAAAAAAGGGGAGTTTTAAATGAGTATTAGACCATATGAAAAAAATTATTTAAGAGATACAAGATTTGATGATTTTTACAACATGATTGATTCTTTCTTTAATGACGATTTTACACCACAAAGGGCAATAAGATCTGCAACTTTTAAAGTTGACGTAATTGACGAAGAAAATGATTATAAGGTAGAAGCTGAACTTCCTGGATTCAATAAAGATGAAATTGATGTTGACTTTGAGGAAGGCAATCTTACAATTTCAGCTGAAAAGAATGAAGAAGTTAATGAAGAAAATAAGGAAAAAAATTACATTCATAGAGAAAGAAAGTCTTCAAAAATGGTTAGAAGAATGTTCTTTAAAGATGTGGACGAAGAAAATATGTCTGCAAAATTAGAGGGAGGAATTTTGGAAATTATTATTCCTAAAAAACCTGAAGAAAAGAAAAATAAAAAGATTGAAATTAAGTAATCTTTTTAGTTAAATTTTGAGATTAAAAATTAAAATTTAAAATAATAAAGTAAACCGAGGGCGACCTCGGTTTTTTATGTTAAATTGTAAATACTTTCACAAATAAAATAATGAGAGTTTGCAAAAATAATAGGTAGATGAAAAATTTTTTATTTATTATAATGAAGGCGGAGGGATTATGTTAAATTCGAATATTATTGCAAGGCTCTCAACTTATGCGTTAATCTACGAAGTGTCACTTAGCCCGAAGCCAGGGCTTGTAACTTTGTTAGATACTGGTGCGCATGTAGACATGGATTATATAGATTTTTTAAATTCAGCATTGGTTTTACACGATTATTTTAAAATTGCCTACGAACTTGGCGAAAAATCATCGGGTGAAGATTACGATGAACTTAGAAAATTTGGAATTATTTACGAAAAAAAGATGAAGGATGCCACGCATGGAGCCAACACTCACAAGGGGATTATTTTTTCCTTGGGACTTATGGTCTATGCAACAGCTATTGAAATAAAAAGAAAAAATTTTTCCTATGAAAAAGTTATTTCAAGAGTTTCCTATTTGAACCGTGGAATTACTAGAGAATTAAATAAAAAAACTGCCACAAGTCATGGCGAAGAAAACTATAAAAAATACGGAGTAAAGGGAATAAGGGAAGAAGCAGAAGAAGGTTTTTCAAAGGCTCTTATGGGTCTAAAATTTTTAAAGGAAGCTGAAAAAAGTGTAAATTTTGACTACGCTCTTACGGGAACTCTTTATTATTATATGTCTTTTATTGAAGATTCAAATATTATAAAGAGAGGAGGGCTTGAAGGACTTAAATTTTTGAAGGAAAGTGCAAATTATGTCTTGACAAATAAACTTTACAAGACAAGTTGTGGAATGATGGAGATTGAAAAAGTAAATAAGGAGTTTAAAAGGAGAAATTTAAGTCCCGGAGGTTGTGCTGATTTTTTAATTTTGACTCTTTATTTTTATCTGTTGGAGGATTACATTGATTGAATATAAAGAAGTAATGCATTTTGAGAAAAAGGAAGTTGAAAAGTTTTTAAAAAGATTTGATATAGACTACGAGAAGGATGTTGAATACACAATTATAGCCGTAGATGGCGATAAAATTGTGGGCACGGGATCATCATCTGGAC
The DNA here is from genome assembly GCF_022767005.1 of Peptoniphilus sp. Taxonomy (GTDB): domain Bacteria; phylum Bacillota; class Clostridia; order Tissierellales; family Peptoniphilaceae; genus Peptoniphilus_A. The sequence continues at coordinate 11,181 of NZ_JALEOV010000004.1, forward strand.
GAGTTTTAAAATGCTTTGCCATTGACGAAAATTATCAGGGCATGGGAATTACCAACGCCATAATCACAAGACTTTTGAATCACCAATATGAAGTGGGGAACAAGCATCTTTTCATTTTTACAAAGCCAAAGAATATAAAAATATTTTCTGACTTTGGATTTTCTTTAGTGGAAGAAACAGAAGATGTGGCACTACTTGATAACAAAATTGAAAAGCTCCATTGTATTTTAAAAAATATTAGCGACAATAGAGAATCTGGAGCCATGGTAATAAATGCAAACCCAATGACTAAGGGACACCTATATTTAATTGAGACTGCGAGAAAATTTACGGATCTTCTTCACATCTTTATGGTGGAAGAGGATGGCTCAACATTCCCCTATGAATTTAGGTATAAAATTGTGAAAGAAGAAGTGGATAAATTTGACGATGTAATCTTGCATCCGGGCAACGACTACATAATTTCAAAAAACACTTTTCCAACATATTTTTACAAGGATGAAAAAACCATTTTAAAGGCTTACTCAGAGCTCGACACGAAAATTTTTGGAAGATACTTCGCAAAGGCATTGAATATAAAAAAAAGGTTTGTGGGTACAGAAGACCTAGACATTGTTACCAAAAATTATAATGATACTATGAAAAAAATTTTGCCAAATTATGGAGTCGAGTTAGTGGAAATCGATAGATTGAAAAGTGATGAGGAAGTCATCTCTGCATCAAAAGTAAGAAAACTTCTAAAGGAAGGAAACTTTGAAGAAGCCTATAAGTATTTGCCAGCTGCCACAATAAAGGCACTAAAATCTGATGAAGGGCAGAGGATAATAAATGAAAGACTCTAAGATAGTGCGTATGCAAAAAATGCTTGATGCGAAGGAAAAAAGATATTACAAAATAAAGGATCTGACGGAAAAGTTTAATTCACCAGTGCTTTCCTTTATGCTAAATATTCCCGGAGAAGAAAAAAATTTTAAAGAAGCAGTGGAGTTTCACAAAGATTATGTAAAAAAAATAAAAAAAATTTTGCAAGAAAATAATATTAATATTTATGAGGAAGAATACAATAATCTAAAGACGGGAATTGAGTATATTGCCGCCATTGATTGCGACGGAAAATTTGTAAAGAAAAAGATGATAGATCTTGAAGAAAAAAATCTTGGCGGAAGACTTCTTGACATAGATATTTACGACAAAGATTTTACACAAATTTCAAGAGCAAGCTTGGGACTTCCCGAGAGAAAGTGCATAATTTGCGAGGATGTGGCAAGAACCTGCATAAAAGAAGAAAGACATAATATAAAGGAACTCGAAGAAAGAGTGCTAGAGATTTTAAAACTTTAATTTAATATTGTAAAAACTTTAATTTAATATTGTAAAAACTTTATTGATAATATTTAAGAATTATTTAATCCTAAGAATAAAAAATTTCTTGGGATTTTTTTAAAATAAATAACCTAATAAATTTAAAGAAAAGTGGGTATTAGACTTACTTTTTTTAATTTTATTACTCGTTTAGAAGCGTTATCACAAAATTATTTTGTTGGTTCTACAACATAATAGTTGCATCAAAGTGCTTAAAACAGGGCAGTACTTATTGAATAAGAGTATGTTTCTGGGGTATTATAAAGATATATAAAAAAGGAGGTTTTTTAATGAAGAAAAAATATTTTGGACTTAACCTTCCAATGCTATTAATTTTGGCAATAATTGTTTTCATAGCAACTTATTTGGGAGTTTTGTCGAAGGATTTAGCGGGTGGAGTTGCCCTAATGTTCGCAATAGGTATAATTTTATATGAAATTGGTGAGGTAATTCCATTTTGGAACACTTATGTTGGTGGTGGACTTGTTCTTGCATTTTTAGGTACTGCAGTTTTATGTTATTACAAAGTGATTCCTGAAGAATATGTTGAACTTATTTCATCTGTAAACTCAAAACCAATGGGAGTTTTAAACTTCTTCATCATAATGCTTATCACTGGTTCACTTCTTGGATTAAATAGAGAGCTTATGATTAAGTCTTTTGCAGGTTATATACCAGCAATCTTAGGTGGAGTTGTTGGTGCAGCAGTTCTTGGAATTATTGGAGGACTTTTCTTTGGAGTTTCTCCTGCAAACACTGTTTTAAAATACGTTCTTCCAGTAATGGGTGGAGGTAATGGTGCAGGTGCAGTTCCATTAAGTCAAATTTACGAAAGAGTTACTGGAGATGCTGCAGCAAATTATTATGGATTTGCAATTTCAATTCTTACTATCGCAAATATTTTTGCAATAATTGCTGGTGGTCTTTTAAATAAGATTGGAGAAAGAAATCCAAAGCTTACTGGTGATAAGAAAACTCTTATGAGATCTGCCCCAGAAATTGGTAAGGGAGAAGAAAAATTCACTACACAATTAAAGGACTACACAGGAGCAATTTTAATGGGTCTTACTTTTTATCAATTGGGAAGACTTATTGCAGATAAAATTTGGGACCCACTAGTTCCATCAGTTCCAATTCATCCTTTTGCTTTTATGATTATTTTAGTTGCCCTTGCTAATGGTCTTGGAATTATTCCAGGTTCACTTAGACAAGCTTCGAAGGAAGTTCAATCTTTCTTTACTAAAAATATTGTAATCTTGGTAATGGTTGGCGTAGGTGTTGAAACTGATTTACACGAGCTTGTAGCTGCAATAACTATAGGAAATGTTATCATGGCACTTTTAATTGTAATTGGTGCTATAATTGGTTCAGGACTTGTCGGTCATCTTGTAGGATTCTACTTTGTAGACTCTGCTGTTACAGCAGGATTATGTATGGCTAACAGAGGTGGTTCTGGAGATATCGCTGTTCTTGGAGCAGCTGATAGAATGGAACTTATGAGTTATGCTCAACTTTCATCAAGACTTGGTGGAGGAATTATACTTGTAATAGGTTCAATACTCTTTGGATCACTCATGTAGTAGGAGGGATATTTTTGAAACTAAAAAAGGAAGCAATGGCTGGAACTCTCGAGTCAAATGATATTTTAATAACAGTTGACGATGGTGAAGGCATCTCTATTGAACTTGAAAGCTCAGTGAAAAAACAATTTGGCAAACAAATAGAAAAAGTTATTAGAGAAACTTTAGAAGAATTAGATGTTAAGAATGCTAAGGTTACTGCAGTGGACAAGGGAGCACTTGACTACACAATAAAAGCAAGAGTAGAAGCAGCGTGCTTTAGAGCAGCTGAAAGTACAGAATATAAATGGAGCTGATATTTTGAAAGAAAGATTAAGAAGAACAATGATGTTTCTTCCAGGTAACAACCCTGCAAATATTACTGATGCTCATATTTATGGCCCTGATTCAATTATGATCGACCTTGAAGATGCAACGAGTATCAACCAAAAAGATGCGGCAAGATTTTTAGTTTATAATGCACTTAAAACTTTGGACTACGGAAAGACTGAAGTTGTTGTTAGAATTAATTCCCTTGACACACCTTTTGGACGTGAAGATATTAAGGCAGTTGTTAAGGCTGGAGTAGATGTAATTAGATTGCCTAAGTCAGAAACGGCACAAGATGTAAAAGATGTAGATGAAATAATAACTGAAGTCGAAGAAGAAATGGGATGCCTTGGTAGAACTCTTATGATGGCTGCTATTGAATCTCCAACTGGTGTAATAAATGCAGTTGACATTGCAAAGGCTTCTCCTAGAATGATGGGTATTGCCCTTGGAGCTGCCGACTATGTTACAAATTTAAAGACACAAAGGTCAACTCATGGTTGGGAACTTTTTGCAGCAAGAAGTCAAATAGTTCTAGCTGCAAGAAATGCAGGCATTGCTTGTTTTGATACAGTTAGCACAAATCTTGACGATATGGACGCTTTTAGAGAAGAAGTTCAATTTATAAAGGATCTTGGATTTGATGGAAAATCTGTTATTCACCCTAAACAAATTGCTGTTGTAAATGAAGTTTATACACCAACTGAAAAGGACATTACTAAATCTCTTCGCATTATTGCAGGTTCAAAGGAAGCTGAAAGAAAGGGCTCTGGAGTTATTACTGTTGACGGAAAGATGGTTGACTATCCAATTATAGCTGGAGCACAAAGAGTTTTAGATCTTGCAGTTGCTAGTGGAGTGCTAAAAAAGGAGGATATTGATGAACTATAATAAAAATGCAGTAGGAAGAGATATCCCTGAATACCTTGAAGGCATTGGCGAACTTGTTCCTTTTAAAGGCGAAGGCAAATATCTTAGAACAGACAAAAAGGCTTCACCAAAAATTAGATATGGAAATAGAGACGAAGGTAAATTACTAGGTTCAATAGAAGAAGCTGTAAAGAAAAGCGGTCTTAAAGATGGCATGACAATTTCTTTCCACCACCACCTAAGAAATGGTGATTATGTTGTAAACATGGTTATGCAAGTTATTGCAGATATGGGCATTAAAGATTTAACTCTTGCACCATCATCTCTTTCACCATGCCACGACAAATTAATTCCTCTAATTGAATCAGGTGTCATCACTGGCATTCAATCTTCTGGACTTAGAGGAGAACTTGGAGAAAAAATTTCTCAAGGAATTCTTAAAAAACCTTGCATAATTCGTTCTCACGGAGGACGTGCAAGAGCAATTGAAGATGGTGAACTTCACATTGACGTAGCATTTCTTGCTGCACCTTCTTGTGATGAATATGGCAACATGAATGGTAGAGAAGGAAAATCTGCTTGTGGTTCACTTGGTTATGCAATTGTAGATGCACAATACGCCGATTGCGTAATTGCAATAACAGATAACCTTGTACCATTCCCAAATATTCCTGCATCTATTGGCATGATGTATGTTGATTATGTAGTTCAAGTTGATGCAATTGGAGATCCAAAGGGAATTGTTTCTGGCTCAATTAGATTTAACGATAATCCTAGGGATTTATTGATTGCAAATAATGCAGTAAAGGCAATTAAGGCATCTGGACTTTATAAAAATGGATTTAAGTTCCAAACTGGAGCAGCAGGCTCAACTCTTGCCGTTGCAAAGCTCCTTCGTGAAGAGATGAAAAAAGACGGCATCAAGGCATCAATGGCACTTGGTGGAATTACTGGATACATGGTTACAATGCTTGAAGAAGGATTAATCGATGGAATTTACGATACACAATCCTTTGACCTTGATGCAGTAAGATCAATTCGTGAAAATCCAAAACACTTTGAGCAAACAGCATCATCATATGCAAATCCAAATAATCCAACTCCTGCAGTTAATACTCTTGATTTTGTCCTTCTTGGTGCACTTGAAATCGACACAGACTTCAATGTAAATGTAATGACTAGATCTGATGGAGTTATTAACCAAGCAGTTGGTGGACACCAAGATACTGCACCTGGAGCAAAAATGTCATTAATTCTTGCACCACTTGTAAGATCAAGAAATCCAATTATCATGGATAAAGTTACAACTGTCTGTACACCGGGAGAATCTGTTGATGTAGTATGTACTGACTATGGAATTTCTGTAAATCCAAAGAGAAAAGATTTAATCGAAAAATTTAAGGAAGCTGGAATTGAAGTTAAAGACATCAAAGAATTGCAACAAATGGCAGAAAAATTAACAGGAAAACCTGAAGAAATTAAATTTTCTGACGAAGTAGTTGCAGTTGTAGAATACAGAGATGGTTCTATAATTGATGTAATTAAAAAGGAAGCTTAAAATTAGAACTAAAAACTAACTATACTGAAAAGAGAGAGGCTTATGGCTCTCTTTTTTTGTAAAATTTTATGATTATGCATGGTTTAGAAATTCTATATAGTTGACATCTTGTAAAATAGGTGTTACTATAATATAAAATTTAAACTCAATAGGAAGAAGAGTAGCTTGTTGGAACTTTTACAGAGAGCTTCGTTTGGTGAAAGAAGTAGAGGAAAAAGAAGTGAACATGGTCTTTCTCGAGTGCTTGCTGATATTTAGGTGAGCACGGGTGCGCCCGTTATAGTGATAGAGTATGGTAGTACTTGAAGAGTTCCTTGTCGCGAGATAAGGGAGAATTAAGGTGGTAACACGAAGCTTTCGTCCTTTTAAGGTCGGGAGCTTTTTTTATTTTATACTCCTTGCAAGTACAAATTTTAGATAAGAGAGGAATAAAAAATGCCATTAATAATACCTAAGGATTTAATAGTTGAAGAAGTTTTAGAAAGAGAAAATATTTTTACAATGAGAGATTCCTGTGCTAGTAAGCAAGACATAAGACCTCTTAGCATTGCCATTGTAAATTTAATGCCCAAAAAAGAAGAAACAGAGCTTCAACTTTTGAGGATGTTATCAAACACAGCCCTTCAAATAAATATTGACCTTGTTAGGATGGAGTCCTACAATCCATCAAATAGCGATATTAAAAGGCTCAAAGCTTTTTACAAAACTTACGAAGACATAAAAAACAATAAATATGACGCAATGATAATAACTGGCGCTCCCATTGAAACTATTGCCTATGAAAAAATAAAATATTGGGAAGAATTAAAGACAATTTTTGAATTTGCAAAGGAAAATGTCTATTCGACAATGTTTATATGCTGGTCTGCACAAGCCGCTCTATATCATTATTACAATATCGAGCATAAAGTTTCAAAGGAGAAAATTTTTGGCGTTTTTGAATTTGACAAGTTAAAGGAAAATAAAATAATTAAGGGTTTTGACGACACCTTTTTAGTTCCAACTTCAAGACATACCTATGTGGACGTAGAAGACTTTGAAGATTTTCCAGATTTAGAAGTTATCGCAGCAAGACCTGATACGGGAGTTTCTCTTGTTACAACAAAGGATGACCGCTTTGTATTTAATTTTGGACATTGGGAGTACGACAAGTACACACTTAACGACGAATACATTAGAGATATTTCACAGGGCAAAAAAATTAACCCACCTCAAAATTATTATGAAGACAATGATCCAAAAAAAGAAATAAAAATAAGGTGGAAATCTGCCGGAAATTTATTTTTCTCCAACTGGCTCAACTACTGCGTATACCAAGAAACACCTTTTGCCATTGAGACAATTGAGGGGAAATCTGTTTCTAAATTTGGCGGGAGCTCTCTAAAGGATGCAGGTCAGTTTGCAAAGGTTAAAAAAATAATTTTTTCCAAGGAAGACAGAGATGTAATAGTAGTTTCCGCTCCTGGAAGAAGATTTTCAAAGGATACAAAAATTACAGACGAATTAATTTCACTGTCAGATAAAAACTTAAAAATAGATGAACTTGATAAGATTATAAAATCTTTGGAAGAAGAACTAAGCGTACAAATTGTTTATAGAGATACTCAGCTTAAAAAAATAAAAAATAGATTTTTGTCTATTGCAGAAGATTTAAAACTTGAAGAATTTTGGAAGGATGAATTACAATTTGTCTTTGAGGAAATAGAAAATTCAGTGGACAAAGAATTTATAGTAAGTAGGGGCGAGTATTTAAATGCAAAACTTCTCTCAAAATATTTGAATTACGACTTTGTAGATGCCAAGGACATAATAATTTTTGACAGTGAAGGGAAAGTAGATATAGAAAAATCAAGAAAGGCAATAAAAAAACACATTGGCGAAAATAAAAAAGTAGTTGTGCCGGGATTTTATGGGAGCGACAACAATGGCGATATAGTAACTTTTACGAGAGGAGGCAGCGACTACACGGGAAGTCTAATTGCCTACGCACTAGATTCAAAAGTTTATGAAAATTGGACAGATGTAAATGGAATAATGACATCTGATCCAAATCAAGATCCAAATGCCAAGACCATTGACAAGCTAAATTTTAAAGAATTAAAAGAAATAATAGATAAGGGTGCACAGGTTTATCAAGGAGATGCCATAAAACCAGTGGAAGAAAAAAATATAACTATAAAAATATTAAATACAAATAATCCAAAAAACCATGGGACAATTATCAAGGATTGAATGATAGTTGCTGTATAATTATATTTTACAGCAACTTTTTTGTTTAAAATCACATAAAAAAGGCTCGCAATAGCAAGCCTTAATAAATATAATTTAAAATTATAAAGATTTTGCAATTTTTTCTGTTAAGTCAATTACTCTTTCTGTGTAACCCCATTCATTGTCATACCAAGAAATTAATTTGACCATATTTCCATTAACTGTTGTAAGAAGTGAATCGAAAATAGAAGAGTGAGTGTTTCCAATAATATCAGAAGAAACAAGTTCATCTTCAGAATATTCTAGGATTCCCTTTAATTCATTTTCAGAAGCCTTTTTAATTGCAGCGTTGATTTCTTCAACAGTTGTTTCTTTTTCAAGTTCAAAGGTTACATCCACTAGTGAACCAGTTGGAACAGGAACTCTTAGTGCAAAACCAGTTAAGATTCCCTCAACTTCAGGGATTACTTTACCAACGGCTTTTGCTGCACCAGTTGAAGTTGGAATAATATTTTCAGCACCCATTCTTGCACGTCTCATGTCCTTTTTATGAACTCCATCGTGAATGTTTTGGTCATTAGTGTATGCGTGAACTGTGGACATAAGTCCCTTCCTAATTCCAAAATTTTCTAAAATAACTTTTGTAATTGGAGCAAGACAATTTGTAGTACAGCTTGCGTTGGAGACAATGTCGTGTTTTGCTGGATCGTATTTGTCATCGTTAACACCCATTACAACAGTAAGCATATCGCCCTTGCCTGGAGAAGTTAAAACAACTTTTTTTGCGCCACTTGTAAGGTGTCCTCTAGCTTTGTCTTCATCTTTGAAAGCACCCGAAGAGTCGATGACAATGTCAACACCAAGTTCCTTCCAATCCATTTTGTCTGGAGTTTTCGACTCAACAAAGGTAACTTTTTTTCCATTGATAATCATTCCGTCATCGGTAAATTCAATTTCACCTGGAAATTTTCTATAAATTGAATCGAATTTAAATAGGTGAGTTCTTTCTTTTAAAGTTGTTTCTAAATTTCTAACGGCTACATGAGTAACTTCAAAGTTAACATCTTCTCTCAATGCCCAAATTCTAAGAGCATCTCTGCCAATTCTTCCAAAGCCCATTATGCCAACATTTTTTTTCATAAAAACCTCCGTTATCATTCAATGCTATATTCATTATAACACAAGTAGTAAAAAGTAAAATCTAATATTGTTTTAAAGATGAAAGGGATATCCTATTTTTAATAAATGGAAAACTTAAAAATAATTGTAGATTATTTTATAAATAAATATTAAAAAAAGAGTTGAAATCTAACAATTAGAAATTTTTAGTTATTTAAAATAGGATTTTTTTAGGGTATTTTTTAGGATTTTATGGCAATTAGGCAGAAAAAAGTGAAATTCAAAATTTATTGTGATAATATATGTAAAAAGGAAGTGTCAATATGAACAGTGGTATTACAAGAGAAGATGCTTTAAAGCTTTTAAAAGAGTACAACAAAGATGAGTTTCACATTAGACATGCTCTTACTCTTGAAAGTGTAATGGGATATTTGGCTGAAGAGTACGATGCGGATAATGTAGACTTTTGGAAGATGGCAGGTCTTCTTCACGATGTTGATTATGAAAAATATCCTGAGGAGCATTTAAAAAACACTCCAGAAATTTTAAAGAGTGCTGGAGGAAGCGATGAACTTATTCACGCAATTTTATCTCACGGTTATGGTTTATGTTCAAATGTTTCGCCAGAACTTTTTATGGAAAAAGTCCTTTTTGCAACAGATGAACTAACAGGACTTATTTATGCTGCGTCACTTATGAGACCATCTAAGAGCACAAAGGACATGAATTTAAAAAGTGTGAAGAAAAAGTTTAAGGACAAAAAATTTGCAGAAGGTTGCTCTCGTGACGTTATTAAAAAGGGAGTAGAAATTTTAGGCTGGGAACTTGACGAATTAATTGGAAAAACTCTTGTTGCAATGCAAGATAGGGAAGATTTTATTGAAGAAAATTTAAAAAAGGAGATAAGTTGTTAAAAAAACAACAAAAATCCTATAAATTCGTTGATTAGAAAGTCTTGCTGTGTTAGAATTTATATGTTATAGAAATTTAAGGGAGGTAATAGTTTGCAAACTTTATTATCTATTATAATTATTGTTGCTAGCATTATTATAATAACAATAGTTGCACAAATGGAATCAGAACAAGCTGGTCTTGGAACTCTTCAAGGCGAAGAAACTACAACTTGGGGATCTCACAAGGGTTCAAGCAAAAAAGATATACAAAATAAAATTGTTATTGGTTCAAGCATCGTTTTTGCACTTGCACTTGTTATTTTAGCTGCAATCTAATTAAAATTTAAGGAGGATTAGAATGAATATTTTATATCTAGCTCCTATAGTCGGCGTTTTGGCACTTTTATTTGCTTTTTATAAGGCAAGTTTCGTGTCAAAACAAGATGCTGGCAATGAAAGAATGAAGGAAATTTCTTCTTATATTTCAGAAGGAGCTATGGCATTTTTAACAAGGGAATACAAGGCTCTTGTTGTATTTGTCATTGTACTTGCAATTATATTGGCAGTAGGACTTAAATCAATTCCAACTGCTATTTGTTTTGTTGTTGGGGCTATTTTTTCAGTAGCTGCTGGATATGTTGGTATGAAAGTTGCCACTAAGGCAAATGTTAGAACTACTAACGCAGCATGGAAAAGTGGTCTAGGTAAAGCACTTGATGTTGCCTTTTCAGGTGGTGTCGTAATGGGAATGTGCGTTGTTGGACTTGGAATTATTGGTATTACTTGCGCATATTTCTTAACAGGTGGACAAACTGAAATTATTACAGGTTTTTCACTTGGAGCATCTTCTATTGCACTTTTTGCAAGAGTTGGTGGCGGTATCTATACTAAGGCAGCCGATGTTGGTGCCGACCTTGTAGGTAAAGTTGAAGCTGGAATTCCAGAAGACGATCCAAGAAACCCTGCTGTTATCGCTGATAACGTTGGAGACAATGTTGGTGACGTTGCTGGAATGGGCGCTGACTTATTTGAATCTTATGTAGGAGCACTTTTATCAGTTATCACTCTTGGAGTAGTAGCTTATGGAGATGATGGTGTTACTTTTGGTCTTCTTGTTGCAACAGTTGGTATTTTAGCATCAATTGTAGCTGCATTTTTTGTAAAGGGAGATAAGAACCCACAAAAAGCTCTTAATGCAGGAGAATATGTATCAGCTGCCGTTACTATGGTTGCTTCAGCAGTTTTATCAAATGTAATTTTCGGAAGCTTTGCACCTTTTGCACCAGTTATCATTGGTATTGCAGTTGGTCTTATTATTTCTAAATTCACAGAATATTATACAGCTGACGATTATGCACCAGTTAAAAGAATTGGAGCAGAATCAGAAACTGGAGCTTCTACAAATATTATCGCTGGACTTTCTGTTGGTATGATGTCAACAGTAGGACCAATTATAGTAATCGCAATTGGAATTATCGCAGCTTATATTGGAGCAGGCGGAGCTGAAAATTCAATTATTGGACTTTACGGAATTTCACTAGCAGCTGTTGGTATGCTTTCAACAACTGGTATGACAATTGCCGTCGATGCTTATGGACCAATTGCTGATAATGCTGGTGGTATTGCAGAAATGTGTGAACTACCAGAAGATGTTCGTAACATAACAGACTCACTTGACTCTGTTGGTAATACAACAGCAGCAATAGGAAAGGGATTTGCAATTGGATCAGCAGCACTTACTGCTCTTGCACTTTTTGTTTCCTATATCAATGCTACTGGACTTACAGGAATTGATATTTCTAAACCAGAAGTAATCGCTGCAACATTTATAGGTGGTATGCTTCCATTTGCCTTCTCTGCACTTACTATGTCAGCAGTAGGTAATGCAGCATCAGAAATGATAGACGAAGTAAGAAGACAATTTAGAGAAATTCCTGGCATCATGGAAGGAAAGGCAACTCCTGACTATGCAAAATGTGTAGATATATCAACAGGAGCAGCATTAAAGCAAATGATCGTACCTGGACTTATCGCAGTAGTAGTTCCAATTGTAGTAGGAATTTTACTAGGAACAGAAGCACTAGGTGGACTTCAAGCAGGAGCTCTTGTAACAGGCGTATTAATGGCAATCTTTATGTCAAACGCAGGTGGAGCTTGGGATAATGCTAAGAAATACATTGAAGGTGGAGCACATGGTGGAAAAGGTTCAGAAGCTCACAAAGCAGCTGTAACTGGAGACACAGTTGGTGACCCATTCAAAGATACATCAGGACCTTCTCTTAATATCTTAATCAAACTTATTACTGTTGTATCCCTTGTATTTGCACCACTATTTGTTGCATACGGCGGACTATTCTTATAAAAAACAAATCTGTTAGAGAAATTCTCTAGCAGATTTTTTATTGCAAAATATTTTATTTTATAATAGGTAATCAATATATTGGTTAACAAGTAAGGAATATAAACACTCAAGAAATTTAGTAACAAGTTACCAAAATAAATCATTGACAAAAAATGAACCCTTGCATATTATTTAATTAAATAACATGATGAAGTACTCCAATGTTTTAATGGAGGTATTTACTAATGCGAAAAGGAATAGGAATAATATTGGTAATTATTTTTCTTTTGTCAATATTATTAATAATATTATTAAATTTTCAAGAAAAAAGTAATAACTACGAATTAAATGATGAGAATAGTTCCTATGTTATGAGTGAAGAAATAACAAATTTTTATATTAACAATAAAAATTCCAATGACCTTTATAGAAATGTAATCATCAGTCAAAATAATGATTTTTATGGAAAAAAGTTGAATAGTCAATTTTCTTTTACATTATTACTCGAAAAGGCTGATAAAATAAAATTTAAAGATCCTAAAGATTATAAAATAAACTTTCGATTATTAGAAGATAAAAATATTAGAGCATTTTATGAATATCAAATATTATCTGAAGATTTTGAATTGTATAAAGATTATCAAGGGATAGGACACTTTAGATTTTATTTAACTTATTCTATAAGAGAAGATTTTGGAAAATTAGAAAATAATAAATCGGATATTTACAGTTTGCATGGTGAAATAAATATAGAAGATATATGAGAACTCACCTTAGAGATAAGATGAGTTTTTTTGTATAAAAACCGCCAGCATAGCCAGCGGTTACTTTGTGATTTAAAAGTTTTTAGCAATCTATTGGTAATAAATATATAACAGATATTATAGAACATTTTTTATAATATATTAGTGAACAATTAAAAATAAAAGCATTAAAGAAATTGAGCAACAAGTTATCAAAATAAATCGTTGACAAAAAAGTATTTCATAATATAGTTTTACTTAAAGAAAGTTGTGTAATTTTTCAAGGGAGTGTGGTAAGTGAAAAGGAATGCATTAAAGTTTTGTGCCATTACATTATTATTTTTTGTACTTGAAATTTCTAGTGTAAGTGCAAAGAAAGACCCAATTGTTGCTGTTGTAGTCTATGATGGAGAGATTATCCAAATGACTGAGAGTCAGCATAGAGAATTTGAAAAAGCTGAAGAGAAGAAGTATAAAGAAGCAATGAGGGAAACTAAAAGAAGAGAAGAGGAAGCAATCGAGAAAGGTGTAAAAATAGGAAAAGAAAATATAACTTCAAAAATAGGAATAAAAATAAAACCTTTTAATGCAGGATTGTGGAGTTCTGTATCAAATGTTAATAATGGATCTTCATATTTAGATAGAGATAAAAAATCGAAAATATCTCCTACTATTGTAGGACCAGGGACTATTAGTATTCGATATAGTGTAGGTGTTTCAGCTTCAGCAAATATAAGTTTAAATAAATTAAAAGCTGCGGGACTTTCGCTCACTAAATATATTTCACCCAATGAAAATTTCAGTGTTTCTTTTGATGTCAAAAGGAATAGAAGAGCGCATATTGAATTTATACCAAGATATAGAGATATTACAGGTTATAAAGAAGAATACTTTTGTGCAACTCTTTTAGATAGAACTTTTTTCAGAGTAAGTGAACCTTTAAAAGTTGGCAGACTTGCTGATGGCGAATATAGACTTGTATATGAATAATTAAATTAATTAAAAAATTTTGATAAATTTATAAATAATAAAGGTTTTATAAATAAGGAGGAGAACTATTTTGTCAACAGTTCTCCTCCTAAATTTTTATTTTTAGCAATCTATTGGGTCTAATAAATTATTTAATGTCTTTACATGTATTCCTGTGGCGTTCTTTGGTAGATATCCCTTAGCTTTGTTTCTGTAAGCTGTTGCGGCAATGTCAAGGTGAACCCAAGGTGTATTTTCTTTTACAAACTCGCCAACAAAAAGTCCTGCTGTTACAGATCCCGCTTCTCTTCCTGAAGTGTTTTTGATGTCTGCGACATCTGATTTGTTTAACTTTTTAAAGTCTTCATCATAAGGGAATGCCCAAATTTTTTCACCTGATAGCTTTGCAGCGTCAAGGACTTCCTTATAAAATTCTTCGTCATTTGTAACAGCACCTGTGTAAACTTCGCCAAGAGCAATTGTTACTGCTCCAGTAAGAGTTGCAAGGTCGATAATTTTTTTTGCGCCAAGGTCATTTGTAGCATAGTGAACTGCGTCGGCAAGGGTAATTCTTCCTTCGGCATCGGTGTTTGCAACTTCAATAGTAAGTCCTTTCATGGAGTCAATTACATCACCTGATTTGTAAGATGTGCCTGAAATCATATTTTCACAAGCGGCAATAACTCCCACTACATTTACCTTTGCTTTGTTTTTTGCGAGGGCGTATATTGTACCAATTACAGTACCGGCGCCTCCCATATCGCAGTGCATATAATTCATTCCAGATGGAGTTTTAATGTTGTAGCCGCCAGAATCGTAAGTTAGTCCCTTTCCAACGAGAGCGATTTTTTCGGCATCAGAATTTTTATATTCCATTACAATAAGTCTTGGGCGGTTAGTAGCTCCTGCAGCAACGCTTAAAAATGCCTTCATTCCCATTTTTTCAATTTCATCTTCTTCGTAAACACATACATTTACGCCGAGATTTTCTAATTTTTCAACTGCAATATTTGCAAGACTTTCAGGATAAATTACATTGGCTCTTTCATTTACAAGATTTCTTGCGAGGAAGACTCCATCCATAATATTTTCCATTTTATTTAAACCTTCGCGTAGCTTTTCTTCTGGTCCCTTAAAAGCAGAGTAGTTGACAGTGAGCTCAAAGTCTTCTTTTTTAGTTTCAACATCGGTCTTTTTTGTAAATTCATATTCGCCATGTCGAAGTCCTTCGTAAGCTGCCATAATAGTTTTTCTATTGCAAATATTAAATTCTGGCATTTTTATCTCAACTTCGTGCTCTTCATTTTTTCTAAGGATGTTTCCAAGTTTAAAGAAAATATTTCTTATATCTTCAAGATCAATTTCATCGTCGCCAAGTCCAATAAAAACATGGGAGTCGCCGTCAATTATTGGAAGGTACAATATTTCATTAAACTTTCCAATAAATTTTTTTGATTCCAAAAATTTTTTAAATTCATTATTTATATTTTCATTTTTCTTTATGAAGTGGACCTTGAGTCCGCCTTCTTTATACAAATTAAATTTAATCATATTTCACCTCTATATTCATTATACATGAGATTTTAAAAAGGTCTAATTTAAAAAATTATTTTTAATAGGATATTATTTTTAATAATATAAGAGAAATTAATACATTATTGTTTTTTTTAGATAAATTATGATATGATAAAACTATAAAATAATAGCATCAATTTAGTTGATAAAGTGCTGGATTGGTGTTTTTTTGGGTGGTGTTAAAATGGGTAAAGAATTAAAAGCTTCAATAATGTTATTTTTCACATCAATAATTTGGGGACTTGCCTTTGTGGCACAGGCAGTCGGCATGGATCATATAGGGCCTTTAACCTTCACTGCAGTAAGATCACTCGTGGCAATAATATTTTTATACTTAACATATGTATTTTTTAATAAGACATCAAAATCTTATAGAGAACAAAAATTTAATATGTCCAGAACTATAAAGGGCGGCATACTATGTGGTTTTGTATTTACACTAGCCATTAACCTTCAACAATTTGGTCTAGTTTATACAACTGCAGGCAAGGCAAGTTTTCTCACAGCTTTATACATAGTATTTATTCCTATTATTGGACTAATTTTTGGAAAGAGAATAAATAAAAAACTACTAATTTGTATAATTTTTGCAATGATGGGAACTTATATAATGTCTGTAAAGGAAAGTCTTAGCATAAATAGAGGCGACATAGTTACAATTATCGGTGCCCTTGTTTTTGCAATTCACATTTTAGTTCTTTCAGAATTTTCCAAGGATACAAATGCAGTCTTACTATCTCTATTTCAATTTATAATTTGTGGAATAATTTCTTTTATCGCCGCAATTATTTTTGAAAGAATAGATATTGGTGCAATTTTAAAATCCTATGTATCAATTTTGTATGTAGGAATTTTGTCTTCAGGAGTTGGATTTACAGTACAGCTTATGGCGCTAAAGGATCTCGACCCAGTAATTGCATCTATGATTAGTTCTCTTGAATCAGTCTTTGGAGCAATTTTTGGTTGGATTATTCTTTCACAAAGGATGAGTGAAAGAGAAATAATTGGAGCTATAATTATTTTTATGGCAACTTTAATCGCTCAACTTCCAATTGAAGATTATTTAAATAAAAGATTGGGGAAGTATTGAAATTTTCACAAGAATTTTATATTAATTAAAAAATATTTCACATTAATGATATATAATGTTTGAGAGGTGAAGATATGTCACTATTTGATAAATTTTTTGAAAAGGCTGGCAAAAAATTAATTACAATCGACGGAGAGTATGGCAGTGGTGCAAATGAAATTGCAAAAAAAGTTGCCGATAAATTAGGTTACGAGTTTTTCGACGAAAAATTAATTGAACTTATGAGCCTTGAAGGAAAAGTAAAACCTGACGAAGTAAAAAAAGATGATTCCTTTTTACAGGGGACTATTTACGATTTGTATAAACAAAATTATTCCTATTCACAAGAGGATATTGCGACTAATGACGCAGCCTTTCTCTTAGATTCAAGAACTATAAGGGAAATTGCAAAAAGTAAAAAGGCAGTAATTTTTGGAAAATGCAGTGACTTTGTATTGGAGGATTTCCCAAAACTTTCTGTGTTTATTTACGCATCTAGCGAATTTAAGGAAGAGCGAATTTTAAATACTTATAATGTAAAAAAGGACAAGCTTGAACTAAAACTAGACCGTGAAAACAGTAGAAGGGCAAATCACTACGGCAGAAATACGAGAAAAACTTGGGGAGAAAGATCAAATTACGACATCTTAATTAATTCATCAGCTTTCGACTTTGATAGCATCACAAATTTAATTGTAGATATGTCAAGAAATAAAAAATAAAATTAATTTAATCCCGACGAGAGTTGGGATTTTTTGTTTTATTAGCTTTTATAGTGTAGAATACTTTGAGGTGATTTAATGAATAATGATTTGATTATAGAAAAAGTTATAAAAAATGTTGGTGTGATTTATCTAAATAGACCAGAGAAGATAAATGCGCTAAACTTTGAAATGATAAATAAAATTCAAGAAATTTTAGAAAAATGGGAAAAGAACGAAAGTATTAGGGTAGTTCTCTTTGACACTTTAACTAAAAAAGGATTTTGCTCAGGCGGCGATTTAAAGGAGCTTTATATCGACTATATAAATAACGACAAGTGCAAAGTTAAAAATAAATTCTTCGCCACTGAATTTGAGATGGATAAGTACATCGCTTCCTACACAAAACCAATTGTGAGCCATTGGACTGGCGTTGTCATGGGTGGCGGCATTGGTCTTAGCATAAATTCAGATTTAATAATTTCAGATGAGAGTGTAATCTGGGCTATGCCAGAAACTAGTCTTGGATTTGTGCCAGATGTGGGAGTTTGTAGTTTTATCTCCACTTTGCCACAAGCTTTGGGTCAATATGTTGGGTTAACGGGTTCTAGCTTAGAATCTTCTGATTTAGTAAAGTATAATTTTGCAGATCTCTATATAAATTCAAGGGACTATGAAAAATTAATCGAAAAGCTTTTTGAGCTTTCAGAAATTTATAGTGGCAAAGATTTAATAAAAGAATTAAAAGATGAAGGCGAAAAATATAAATTAGAGCCAGGAGAAACTTTTATAACTAAGAATTTAGAAAAAATTGAGAAATATTTTTCAAAGGCAAGTATAGTTGAAATTTATAAAAGTTTGGAAAATAACTTGGACGAGGATTTTGCAAGAAAAACCTATGAGACATTAAAAGAAAAGTCCCAACTTATGCTTGCTGTGCAATTTGAAAAGTATTTTGTATGTAAAAATTTAAGTTATCCTGAAACAGTGGATCTTGACCTTAAAGTTTTAAATTACTCAGTGGAAATTGGCGAGATGCAAGAGGGAGCAAGGTCAAAAGTTATAGATAAGGATAGCAAGCCAAATTGGAGTGTGAAGTTCATAGAAGATGTAAATATGGACGAAGTAAAAAAATTACTTGGACTGAAAAAAACATATAGCGAAACAAAAAACTCATAAGTACAAATTTTTAATAAAAAAAGGCATTCGTGGGAATGCCCTTTTCATTTCAAAGAATTGTCCTTTGTAACATTTATTTTGTATTCACTTAAAACTGTATCGGCCAATAGAATTTCTTCGATTGCCCTTTTAGCTTCCTCATCAGCTTGACTTAATAAACCCTTTTCAATTACTTTATATTCAATATCTTTCTTTTGGTCTTTGGCAAAATTATTGTAATCTTCGATGTCAATTCTGTTAAAAATAGATTCTCTTTCATCAAAAACTTTTAGCGAATCTTCGTAAATTTCGTGACTCAAAATTTTTGCAGGTGGAATTTTTATTTCAATACTTTTATTGTCAAGGGAAATTTTCATTTTTTCAAGGTCTATCCCTGCGCTTATAACTCCATCATAGGAGACTATAAACTTTTTGGATGTAAAGGGAATTTTGTAACCGTAAAAAGTATTTTGATTTTCAAATTGACCCATATTTGTGTAGTGATATTTAAGAGTAGTAAGTTCTTTAGCCGACATTATTTTATTAGCAATTAAACTAGCAGTAATACTTGGTTTCATTTCACTTTTCATAGTTTTTTTGCCGGCAAAAAAAGTGGCAGTGAGTGCAATGGCAAGAAGTAATACTAATATAATTAATTTTTTTAATTTTTTCATAAACTCTCCTCTTTCACAAAGATTATAACATAAAAAATTTTTAAAAAAGGATAAAAATTTGTCTTCTCTTACATTTTTCTGTTATAATCACAAGTTCTTTGATATAATTAGTCTAAAAGATATGGAGGAAGATGTTAATGGACGATGGCGCCTTGTGGGCTAAGCTCATATTAATCGCAATACTTACAAGCGTAAACGCATTTTTTGCGTCAGCTGAAATGGCAATGGTTTCAGTGAATAACAACAAAATCAAAGAAATGGCAGAAGAAGGAGACAAAAGGGCGAAGACACTTATGTCAATCTCAGCTGATCAAACAAGATTTTTGTCCACAATACAAGTGGCAATAACTCTTGCAGGATTTTTCTCATCTGGTTCTGCAGCAACAAGTATTTCACAAGTTTTTGGAGTATTCTTGAGAGAAAAGGGAATACCCTATGGGAACACAGTATCCTTTATTTTTGTTACACTTTTACTATCCTATATAACGCTTGTGTTTGGGGAGCTTGTGCCAAAGAGAATTGCACTTCAAAATTCAGAAAAAGTTGCACTAAAAGCGAGCAGTATAATTGCATTTGCGTCAAAAATATTTTTTCCATTTGTAAAATTGCTATCACTATCAACGGTGTTAGTATTAAAAATTATGGGAAAATATTCAGAGGATGTTGAAGAAAAAATTTCGGAAGAAGAGTTAAAATCCTATATAAAAGTATCGACTCAGCAAGGAGTAATAAACTCAGCTGGCGAAGAAATGATAGTAAATATAATGGACTTTGATGACAAATTGGCTTATGAAATAATGACGCCAAGGACATCAATTTACATGGTGGATTATGACGAATTTACCACAGATACAGTCGAAGAAATACTAAAAAAAGGTTATTCTAGGATGCCCGTCTTTAGAGAAAACACAGACAATATTCTTGGAACAGTTTACATCAAAGACCTTTTCGTAGAATATGCAAAAAATGATTATAAATCAATTAACCTAGATAATTGCATAAAGTCGCCTTACTTTGTGCCTGAAACAAAAAAAATAGATATGCTTTTAAAGGAATTGCAGTCCTCAAAAAATTATGTGGCAATATTAATTGACGAATATGGCGGATTTTCAGGCATGGTAACAGTGGAAGATATAGTAGAAGAAATTGTCGGTGAAATAGAAGATGAATATGACAAAGATATTCGCAGCGTGGAAAAAATTTCAGAAAACGAATATATAGTAGATGGAGCTATGGATATAGAAGATATAAACGATGCAATAGGTACATCACTTTATTCAGAAAATCACGAAACAATTTCAGGACTAATTATAGAAAAACTCGGATTCATACCAGAAGAAAATGAAAAGAAAAAACTTAGCGTAAAAACATCAGGCTGTATCCTAACAGAATTAGCAGTAGCCGAAAAAAGAATAATAAAGGCAAGCATAAAAATTATTCCAGAAGAACAAGAAGAAGCAAAAAAAGAATATAAAGAGTTTAACTCATAAACAAAAAGACAGGGCAGCCTGTCTTATTTTATTGATGGAATTAAATAGCTGCGTTAAAAATATTAAATAAATAGCTTTACAAATTTCTATAAGAAAGTAAAATGTGTTACAATTTAAAAGTAAGGCATTACTATTACTAATGTTTTTTCACATTAGGAGCAATGACCTATTATATTTAAATAGACATTTAGAAAAAATATAAAGGAGGAAATAAAATGAATAGAGAAAATGCAATCAACATTTTAAGTGATTTAATTAAAATTAAAACTGTGAATGGCAATGAACTTGAGGTAGCAAATTACCTAAGGGATTTACTTCTCAAAAATGGAATTCAATCTAAACTCGTTAAGTTTGCAGAGAATAGGGCCAACCTCATCGCAGAAATAGAAAATGGTCCAGGAAAAACCTTAGTTTTAAGTGGGCATATGGATGTGGTATCTCCAGGAGATGAATCTAAGTGGACATTTCCTCCTTTTGAAGCCCATATTGAAGACGATGTGATTTGGGGCAGAGGAACATCTGATATGAAATCAGGGTTAGCGGCACTTACAATTGCTTTTATTGAAACTGCTAAGAAAAAGAATTTTTCTGGTAAGATCAAACTGATTGCAACTGTGGGAGAAGAAATAGGAGAATTAGGTGCTGAGCAGCTTACTGACCTTGGTTATGTCGATGACGTCGATGCAATTTTAATTGCAGAACCATGCAATTTAGGAGTTGTATATGCGCATAAAGGATCGCTTAATTATAAGGTAAGTTCAAAGGGCGTTGCAGCTCATTCATCTACACCAGAGATAGGCAAAAATGCAGTTGAACACTTAAACAGAGCAATGAGTGAGATAAGTGCTTACTTTGAAAAGAAGGCAGAGGATTTTTCAAATGAAAAGCTTGGAAAAATGACACACAGCATCACAGTTGTAAAAGGAGGAACACAGGTCAACTCTATACCTGATTTTGCAGAATTTGAGGCAAATGTGAGAACAATACCGGAATTTAAAAACAAACAGATTATTGAAGAAATTCAAGAGATTCTTGCAAGATTAAATAAAGAAAAGGACTTTGAACTTAATATGGAGGTAACAGCAAATCAGGCACCTGTTCAGTCAGATCCTAATTCCAAGTTAATAAAGGCAATCGTAAGCGTTGTAAAGGAAATACCAGATCTTTTGCCAATGAATTTAATGAAATCTATGGGAGAATTAATTGGAAAAGATTTGACGACAATGTCAGATGCAGCTTTTTCTGAAATTAAACCTGTTGCAGTTGCAGGGACAACAGATGCAGCTCAGTTTATGAAGAATAAATCAAATATAGAGCTTGCAGTTTATGGGCCAGGCGTACCAATGCTTAATCACAAGATAGACGAAAGACTTCCTCTAAAACAATACACAGATTTTATTGAAGCTTATATAAGAATTATTGACAAGTATATGAGCGTATAAATGTGTTCTAAAAAATGAATTTTGTTTTGAATTTATCTATATGCTAAATTCAAATGAAATAGAGAAAGACTTGAAATATTTAATTTTTAATGATAATAGATTGAAAATATATTCTAAAAAGGGCTATGGAAACTTCCATAGTCTTAATTTTTAGCATTAAACTAATATAAAAATAGTTTTGACTCAAATTTTTCTATTTTATAAAAAAGAGCAAAAAAAATGCCGAGTTTTTTCTCGGCGCTTAAAAGGAAATTAATTAAAAAAGTGTATTAAATAATCTGTTATTAGTTTAGCATAATAAATTTATAAATACAAGAAAAATTTTCAAAATTTTTAAAAATAAAAAACAAAAAATAATTAGCAGAGCACTTGCAAGAGTGCTAATGGTGTTGTATAATAGAATAGTCAAAGATAGTCAAATAATTTTGATATAGCTGACAAAGTTTTATTTTTAAAATATAACAAAAATTATTCATTTAATTTGCAATTTATGTTCATTTGTTTTTTATTTGGATATAATTATCTTGATGATTAAATGAGTTTATATAGATTATGAGGAGGTTAATTTTGAAATACAAAGATTATTATGAAATCCTTGGAGTTTCTAAAGATGCAGATGAAAAGGAGATAAAGAGCGCATACAGAAAATTGGCTAAAAAATATCATCCAGATCTTCACCAAGGCGACGATGCCGCTGCTGAAAAGTTTAAGGAAGTTTCAGAGGCTTATGAGGTTTTATCTGACAAGGATAAGAGAAAAAAATATGATACTTTTGGCTCTAATTATGATTTTAGTTCAGGTTATGATTTCGATCCTTCTCAATATGGTTACACATACACTACTGGAGGAAGTGGAGCAGATTTTTCTGATTTCTTCGAAACTATTTTTGGTTCTTCTAGATCTGGAGGCAATTTCTCTGGTGGTTTCAATATAAATGACATCTTTGGAGATTTGTCTGGAAAGGGAAGAAGAACATCAAATAAGAGTAGAAATAAGTTTGAGTCTGAACTTTCTATTTCCATTAAAGATGCCTATGAAGGTACTACGAAAAATGTGAGCTTGACATATAATAAAAAGGAATATCAAGTTGCTGTCAAAATTCCTAAGGGAATAACTCGTGGCAAGAAGATTAAGGTCAAAGGCGAAAAGTTTGGTCTTCCAGGCGATATTTTATTTAAGATAAATATTCGTGATGAGAAAGACCTTATCCTCGATGGGCTTGACATTACTAAAACTCAAAATATTTATCCATGGGATGCGGCTCTTGGCAGCAGTCAAACTGTGGAAACTTTAAGTGGCAAATTAAAATTAAGAATCCCAGAAAATTTTGTTGGAGGAAATAAAATGAGAATTCCTTCAAAGGGTTTTAAAGATTTAAAGGGAAATGTGGGAGATCTCTACATTACTTTTAATATCGTAAATCCTAAGAATTTATCTGAGAAAGAAATAAAATTATATAAGGAATTACAAAATTTAAGCAAATAATAAAAAATGAGGTGTTTTTATGAATTTTGAAAAATTTACTCAAAAATCCCTTGAAGCCGTTCAAGGAGCATATAATATTGCAAAGGAATACGGCAATCCTGAGGTAAAAGAAATTCACATCAACTACGCCCTTTTAAATGACAAAGAGGGACTTATTCCAAGAGTCTTGACATATATGGATAAAAACCCCGACATGATAAAGGCGGATGTCTTAAAGGTTATTGAAAGGCTTCCAAAACAATCAGGTGCTGAGGTTTATGCGGACTCTTCTTATAGAGAACTTTTCCAAAAGGCAGAAGATTTTATGAAAAAAATGGGCGACGAATACCTTTCTGTTGAGCATATTTACCTTGCTTTATTAAATATGAAGGGAAAGGATTCTTCTTCTATTTTCAACAAGTATAAAATTGATGCAGATGGATTTTTAAATTCTCTAAAAAAAATTAGGGGAAATCAACACGTTACCACAGATAATCCTGAAGGAACTTATGATGCACTAAAAAAATATGGTCAAGATTTAACTGAACTTGCAAGAGAGGGCAAGCTCGATCCAGTAATTGGTCGTGACGAAGAAGTGCGTAATGTTATTAGAATTCTTTCTCGTAGGACTAAGAACAATCCAGTTTTAATAGGCCCTCCTGGAGTTGGTAAAACGGCAATTGCAGGTGGTCTTGCGCAAAGAATTGTGTCTGAAGATGTACCAGAGGGTCTTAAAAATAAAACTGTCTTTTCATTAGACATGGGCGCACTTATAGCAGGGGCAAAATACCGTGGCGAGTTTGAAGAGAGATTAAAAGCTGTTTTAAATGAAGTGAAAAAGTCCGATGGAAATATTATTTTATTCATCGATGAAATTCACAATATTGTTGGAGCAGGAAAAACTGATGGAGCAATGGACGCATCAAATTTGTTAAAGCCAATGCTTGCTCGTGGAGAATTGCATGCAATTGGTGCAACAACTCTTGATGAATACAGAAAGTATATTGAAAAGGACCCTGCACTTGAAAGAAGATTCCAAAAAGTTTTGGTTAAAGAACCAACTGTGGAAGATACAATTGCAATCCTCCGTGGATTAAAGGATAAATACGAAATTTATCACGGAATAAGAATTTCTGACTCGGCAGTAATTGCAGCGGCAACGCTATCTGATAGATATATCACAGATAGATTTTTGCCAGACAAGGCCATTGACTTAATGGATGAAGCTTGTGCAATGTTAAGGACAGAAATTGATTCAATGCCGACAGAAATTGATGAAGTAAGAAGAAAAATTTTGCAACTTGAAATTGAAAATCAAGCTTTAAAAAAGGAAACTGACGAGGCAAGTTTAGAAAGACTTAAAAAACTTCAAGGCGAACTTTCCGAAGAAAAGGCTGAATTTGATAGATTAAAATCAAAATGGGAAGCTGAAAAGAAGGAACTTGACTCTACAAAGGACATCAAGAAACAAATTGAAGATACTAATCACGCAATTGAAGAAGCCGAAAGGAATTACGATTTAGAAAAACTTTCTGAATTAAAGTATGGCATTCTTCCGAAATTAAAGGAAGAATTAAAGAAGAGAGAGTCATCTACTAAAGACGAATCTTCCATGGTAAAGGAAGAAGTTACAGAAGATGAAATTGCCTATGTAGTAAGTAGATGGACTGGCATACCAGTTGAAAAGCTAAATAAGACTGAGAGAGAAAAACTTCTCAACTTGGAAGATATTCTCCACAAGAGAGTAATTGGTCAAGATAAGGCTATTGAAGTTGTGTCTGATGCTGTACTAAGGGCAAGAGCAGGATTAAAGGATAGAAACAAACCAATTGGGTCCTTTATATTCTTGGGACCAACTGGAGTTGGAAAGACAGAAACAGCAAAGGCTCTTACAGAAACACTTTTCGATGATGAAAGAAACTTAATTAGAATAGATATGTCTGAGTACATGGAGAAACATTCTGTGTCAAGACTTGTAGGTTCTCCTCCAGGATATGTTGG
>NZ_JALEOV010000006.1 GCF_022767005.1 Peptoniphilus sp.
GATCCAACTCACGCTCTTATGCACAGTCCTACTTTTATGGGGAATCCTCTTGCTTGTGCTGTTTCACTTTGTGCAATAGAAATTTTTGAAGAAGAAAAACTTATGGATAAGATTAAGAGAATAGGAGAAATTGAAAGAGAAGAAATGGAAGGCTTTACTCATGAAAAAATAGAAGATGTAAGAGTAATGGGTGGCTGCGTATGTATTGAAGTTAAAGATGGAAGGGACATTGAAGGTTTCCAAGAGTTTGCCTATGAAAGAGGAGTTTTTGCTAGACCCTTTATAAAGTATATTTACTCCCTGGTTCCCTATGTAATTAATGAAGAAGAACTTAGAAAAGTTATGAGGACTATGAAAGAATGGCTTGAAAATAAATAAAATTTTTTAAAATATAAACTCATAAAAAGGCTAAAAGCATGATGAACTAAAATAAAATTGCCATAAACACTTTTCACAATAAAAAAATTCATATAGAATTAAATATAATATAAGGGGATAAAAACTGAAAGGAATTTAATGATTATTATGATTAAGGCAATTTTATTTGATAAAGATGGGACGCTACTTAAATTTTCTGAAATTTGGGTGGATTCAATTGTAGAATTTTTAAAGGGAAAAAATTTAAGCGAAGATTCAAAGAAAAAACTTTTTAAAAAGATTGGCATAGTGGAAAATAATGAAGTAGAAGAAAACTCTATTCTTTCATCCGAAACTATAAAGGATTTGGCGATTATTTTTTTGGAATACATGGAGGAAAGTGCAGAGAAAATTTATAAAGATATTGACGATTTTCTACTAGAATTTTTAAAAAAGAATAAAGAGGAAATAAAGGAAACTTGCGACCTAAAAAGTTTATTTGCTGACTTAAAAGGCAGGGGGATTCTTATTGGACTTTTCACTTCTGATAATTATAGGCAGGCGAAATTTTCTATGGAGTATTTGGAACTTGATAAATTTATTGATTTTTATGCCGCAGCAGATTTATATAAAAAGAAACCAAGTAAAGAAAGCCTAGAAATTTTTAAGAAAAAATATTCTCTTAAAGACGATGAAATAATTGTCGTTGGAGATTCAAAGGTGGATATGATTTTTGGAAGGGACACCATAAAATTAGGCGTCCTATGTGGCACTGGTTCCAGAGATATGTTAGAAAAATATACTGCTAATATTTCAGAGGATCCAAGAGGAGTTTTAAAATTTTTATAGAGCAAAAATATAAAAATCAAAATTAAAAATTGACAAAAAAATAAGGGCTCCAAGAGCCCTTTTAAAATACAAACTATTATTCAGCTTTTTCTTCAGTTTCAGCAACAGTAGGAACTTCTGCAGAAACTTCTTCTTCTCCTTCTTCAGGTTCTTTTTCTTCTGTTGGTTCAACAAGAGTTGCAACAGTTTCTTCAGCGTCGATGTCGATTTTAATATTTTCGTCGCCATAGATGTCAAGGTCAGCAACAGTTTTAACATCGCCAATTTGCATTTCAACAACATTTACAACAGCTTCAGAAGGAAGGTATTTTGGAAGACAAGTTACTTGTACTTCGTTTAATACTTGGATTAATGAAGATGGTTGAACCTTAACTTCATCTCTACCTTCAAGAATAACAGGAACTTCAACAGTAAGCTCAGTGTTCATATCAACTTCAAATAGGTCAAAGTGAACCATTGCATTTTTAATGTGGTGCATTTGAACTTCCTTAAAAAGAACGGAAATAGTTTCTCCGTCAACTTCGATTTCAAAAATATTTGAATATCCTTCTTCAGAAAAAGCTTTAAGTAAATCTTTTTCAAGGCCAGATACTAATTTTGCTTCCTCTCCCTTTGAATAAAGAACTCCAGGAATTTCACCCTTAGTTCTAAGTTTATCAACCTTGTTTTTACCCTTTGCATCTCTTTTGTTTAAAACTAATTTCATATATACCTCCAAAATTTATTTTATAATACCTGAACCAAGGCATACATCACCTTGATAAAAAACACATACTTGACCAGGTGTAACACCTTTAAGTGATTTTTTCAGTTTAACAACATATTTACCATTATTATTTTCAAGGGTCGCATCTTCATCGCTTGCCCTATATCTTATTTTAACAGATAAATCAATGGGAAGAGAAGGAATTTCTGTAATCCAAAAAATATCTTCAACTTCAAATTCATCCTTATAGAGAGCTGGATTATTAATTCCCTGTGCGACAATTAAAAGATTATTTTTCAAATCTTTGTCGGCAACGAAGAAGGGTTCACCACTTCCAACGCCACCTATGCCAATTCCACGTCTTTGACCAATTGTGTAGTGCATAAGACCAGAATGTTCTCCAATTACATTGCCCTTTTCGTCCACAATTTTGCCAGGCTTAGTAAAAAGAAATTGGTCTAAAAATTCATTAAAATCTCTTTCGCCAATAAAACAAATTCCAGTAGAATCCTTTTTTGAAGCAGTGGAGAGATTATATTTTTTTGCAATGTGCCTTACCTCATCTTTGGTTAAATCGCCAACGGGGAAGAGAGTCTTTGCAAGTGCATCAGACCTAACCCTTGACAAAAAATAAGACTGATCCTTATTAGGATCGGCTCCCTTTAAAAGATAAGTTTTACCATTGACATTTTTTGTCCTAGCATAATGGCCCATTGCAATATAATCAGCATCAAAATCCATTGCATAGTCGAGGAATGCCTTGAACTTAATCTCAGTATTGCACATTACATCTGGATTGGGAGTTCTGCCCTTTTTGTATTCGCTAAGGAAGTAAGAAAAAACTCTATCTCTATATTCTTTTTCAAAATTGACAGTAAAGTATTTTATGTCAAGTTGTGAACAGACAGAAACTACATCAATGTAATCTTCTCTTGCCGTGCACATTCCGTCATCTTCAGCCCAGTTTCTCATAAAAACAGCTGTAACATCATAGCCAGCTTCTTTTAAGAGAATTGCAGACACAGACGAATCCACGCCGCCACTCATTCCGAGAATGACTTTTTTGTTTTTTTGCATCAATACCTCCAATCCACTTAATAACAATACATAATTATACAATAGTTGGCTTGAAAAATCTAGACTTATTTAACAAAATGCAAGTTCCTAGGGCTTTTTGAATAAAAAATAAAAAATTTTTTGTGGAATAATCTTTGGATAAAAAATATTAGGGCAAAGATAAAACTTTGTGAAAAATATTTAAAAATTATGGTAAAATTTTATTGACAAAAAAAACTATATGGAGTAAAATTATAGATTTATTTGACAGAATTAAATTTTTATAGTATAATGAACTAGTATTAAAAGTCTTTGGAAGGAATGGATATCAAATGAATCAAATGCAATTAATCAAGAAAGAACTTGAAAATCATATAGGAAAGAAAGTTATTGTAAGAGCCAATAAGGGCAGAAAAAAAATTGTCACTCGCAAAGGTGTTTTAAAGGCAACTTATCCAAGTCTTTTTGTACTTGAAGTTTTTAACGGAGAAGAACTTGTAACTGCAAGTTACACATATTCTGACGTACTTACATCAACTGTAAAAGTTACAGTTTTAGACGAAGATGTAAGTTATAAAGACGCAAAGATGATTTCATAAAATATTAGCTGCTTAGGCAGCTTATTTTTTTGTCTAAATTTATGGGAAAATTTTAAAGGAAGATTAAATTTTATAATAAAATCTAAATAAAGCAAAAAGCCTTAATATACATTGATGCAAAAAAATAAATTATGAATTATAATTAATTTGAGGTGTATTATGATTAAAAAGAATGCCCATGCAAAGTTAAATTTATCACTAGACATAATTGGCAAAAGGGAAAATGGATACCACGACATAAAAACTCTAATGGTAATGACAGATCTTTACGATGAGATGAGTTTTTCAAAAAGCAATAAAGTAGAAATATTACCTGATTTTAACTTTGATATAAAAGACAATTTAATTTACAAAGCTTACGAAACCTTAAAAAGTAAAGTTGGATATGACATCCCCTTTAAAATTGAGATAAATAAAAAAATTCCAATCGCAGCAGGGCTTGCTGGCGGCACATCCAATGGTGCAGCTACTTTTTACGCCTTAAACGAATTATATGACTTAAATTTTTCTAAAGACGAGCTAATAGAGATGTCAAAAAGTCTTGGAGCAGATTTTACATATATGATGACTGGTGGAACAAAAATTGCCAGCGGCATTGGCGATATTTTAGAAGATATAAGACCAATATATCTTGAAAATATATTAATCATAAATCCAGGTTATGGCGTTTCAACAAAGGACGTCTACAACAAAATAAAGATAGATGATGAGCGAATTGATTTTCACAAAATTTTAGATGCAATTTATAAATTAGACATTGATAAACTAAATTTTTTTCTAAGAAATAAAATGGAAGATGTAGTTTTTAATATGCACAGAGATTTATTGGAGATTAAAAATAAATTAATTGAATTTAACTCTGCGGCACTAATGAGTGGAAGCGGTGCTACCATCTTTGGAATATTTGAAGACAAAAAATCTTTAGAAGAGGCATATTTTTATTTTAGTAAAATTTACAGATATACATATAAAGTGAGAGTAGGTGAAGGCTTTGGCAGTTTTTGACACAGGACCTGGCATTGTAGGTCTATACCAAGAACATCGTGACTTTTTAAATTATTATATTGACGACAAGTTTGAATACTATGGGCTTTACAAAAGGGACGCTGTAAATGAGAGAATTGAATATATAAAAAAATTTTTTAAAAAGGACAAAAAGGTTTATGTAATGGATTTTGACGCCATAAATTATTTTAAAGATTTTAAAAATGCAGAATTTGGAGAAAAATCTCTAAAAAATAAATTTATCGACAGAAAAATCTTATGCCTTTCATCAAAACTTACTTCAGAAGAAAAAACTTTAGATAATTTCACAAAGTCTTATGTAAAGTACCTAAATGTACCGCTCCTTATAAATGCCTCAAATGATGGGATAGCAGATGAAATTGTAAAAAAAATTTGTGTGGAATATTTTCAAGATTTTGATTTTACTGACTACGATTTAATTTTTTTGGCGTCAAGTGGACTTCATCTGAAGAAGGATTTTTTCAAAAAATATTTTAATGGAATAGAAGTTTTTTCAAATACAGATGCTATTTTAGAGGATTATGAATATAAAAAGGAAAATTACATAAGAGATTATTTTTATGTAACAAATTCAAAGAGAGAATTTTATTCAAGAAGTGAAAAATATTTGAGAGAAAAGAATGTTTTAAAGGATAGAGAAATCTTAAATGTATCAAAACTAAAAAGGAAAATAAAAAAAGTCCCAAATAAATGGGACTAATATGTAGCCATGCACCCTATGTCGAAAGTTAACCTCATCCGTTACCCATACAGTTAGCTCAAATTAGGCGACCCTTGCGGCACACAAAAGATCTTACTTAGTGCTGCTTCGATCAAGATCTGACACGGTTCATAAGTTTCTGTTGCGCAGGACCCAATCATCAACACCACTTATATGGGGCAGGCGATAAAATTAAAATCCTAAATAGGGAATTCGGCCCTGCTGTAGCGAATTGCAGGTACAGGACATCGCTAATTTCCCGCTTAGCATGGCGATGGCGGAGAGAGGGGGATTCGAACCCCCGATACATTTTCATGTATACTCGCTTTCCAGGCGGGCTCCTTCAGCCACTCGGACATCTCTCCATAGCCTAGTAAGTTATTTTACAGTAGATTTATAAAAATGTCAAGAAGGTGATATATTGAAAACTAAGGATATTGTATTAAGAGAATTAGAAAAAAACAGAGCAAATTATATTTCTGGTCAAGAATTGGCAGAAAAATTAAATATTTCAAGGACAGCAATTTGGAAGGCAATAAATAATTTAAAGAAAAGTGGATTTCAAATTGAATCCCAAACGAAACTTGGCTACAAACTTTTGGGGACAGACGACAAATTATCTGAAGAAGGAATAAGAAAGGGACTTCGTGAAGAATTAAAGGACATAGATATAATTGTATTTGATGAAATTGATTCAACTAACACCGAAGCAAAGCGAAGATTATATTCCAGCGATGTCAAGGATTTTACTGTAATTGTATCAGATATGCAAAAGGGAGGCCGTGGAAGGACGGGCAAAACTTTTGAATCGCCAAAGGGAAGTGGAATTTACTTTAGCATAATTTTACATCCAAAGGAATTTTTTGATTTTTCCTTCTTTGATTTAATTACAGTTAAAGCAGCAGTTTCCGCTCTTCAAGGGATAAAAGAATCTACGGGCAAAGAACCTCAAATAAAATGGGTCAATGATTTATTTTTGAAGGGAAAAAAGATTTGTGGCATTTTGTCAGAACTCGATGCAGATTTTGAATCAAGAAGCGTCAAATCAGTAATTGTTGGAATAGGAATAAATGTAAACAAACCAAAAGACGATAGTTTCGAAGATTTAAAGGACATTGCAGGCTACATCGAAACTGATGCCATAAGAAATGAAATTTTATCTAGCATCTTAAACGCCTTTTATGAAAATAATTATAAAAAGAAAGACGAAGAAGTCATAGATTATTACAAAAAACATTCACTAGTAATTGGAAAAGAACTATCCTTTGAATTAAATGGCAAAAAATATTCCGCAAGGGGAATCGACATAAACGAAAAGGGCAATTTAATAGTAGACACTGGAGAAGAAAAAATTACCCTTTCAAGTGGCGAAGTTTCCATTAAAGGAGATTTTTATAAAAAGGGCTAACTTTTAAATGATTAAAAATTATAGTATAATTAAGGGAAGTTGAGGAGAAAAGATGAAAAGCCCTTTAAAAAATGAAATCGACAAAATTAAAGATGCAATCTCTTTTGGCATGCCAGGCCACAAGGGCAAAGACTTTTTTGACTTGAACATAAAAAGTGATTTGACAGAGATATTAGACACAGATAATCTCCTAAATCCAAAGGGAGCAATAAGGGACTTGCACTTAGAGATAAAAAAATTATTTGGCTCAAAAGAATCCTTTATGACGACAAATGGTTCTACTGGAGCACTTCACATTGCAATTTCTATGGCTACATCTCCTGGAGATAAAATTTTAATACAGAGAAATGCACATAAGTCCATTTACAACGCCCTTATTTTAAATGATTTAGACCCAATTTACTTAAATACAATTTACGACGAAAAGCGTGCCATGTATTTTGGAATAGACCAAGAAGAACTAAGGGATAAAATCAAAAAAAATAATATCAAAGCTTGCGTTCTTGTAAGTCCAAATTATTTTGGCGGAATTTTAAAATTAAAAGAAATAATAAAAATTTTGCAGGACAATAATATCGCAGTGATTGTAGACGAAGCCCATGGAGCACATTTATACTTTTCAGACTTAAAAAAATATTCTGCAATAGATGCAGGCGCTGACTTAGTTGTAAATTCAACGCACAAGATGATACCTTCGCTTACACAGACTGCACTAATTCACAGAGGTACAGATAGATTTTTTCACGATGAACTTTTAAAATTTATAAATATTTATAACAGCACTTCGCCATCCTATTTATTTATGCTTTCCATTGAAGCGGGATTAAAATACATGGACGAAGTTGGAAGATTGGAGATAAAAAATAGAATAGAAGATATTGAGAGCCTAAAAAGAGAAATAAATTATAATTTAGATTTAAGCCACGACTCTATAATAAAAGTAGACCCAATGAAATTTTTATTTAGAATTGGAAATATGAGCGGCGAAGAAATCCTAAAAGACTTTTTAAAAAACAAAAACATTAGACTTGAAATGGGCGATTTATACTACGCCCTTGCCCTAATTTCTCCAATAAATTCTAAAGGTGAAATAGAAAAATTAAGAGATGCAATTTTAAGTTACGATAACAATGACTTTAAAGAGATTTTGCCACTAAAATTTGAAATTCCAAAGAGAAAGATGATGCCAAGGGAAGCATTTTTAGCGAGAGGCGAATACCTTTCATATAAAGAAGCAAAGGGCAGAATTTCTAAAGAGATAATAGCAGCCTATCCACCAGGAGTACCACTAGTGAGTTTTGGCGAGGTCATTGACCAAAAAATTATAGAAAGTATAGACAGATATTTAAACGAAGGAATTGAAATAATAGGACTTCACGAAGATAAAATTGAGGTAGTTAAATGAGCGCATTTATTACATTTGAAGGGCCAGACGGGTCCGGAAAATCAACAATTTGCAATTTAATTTATGAAGAACTTTTAAAGAACAAAGTAAAAACAATAAAGACTAGAGAACCAGGCGGCACTAGAATTTCTGAAAAAATAAGAGAAATTATTTTAGACAAAGATTTAAGTGAAATGGACATGAGGACAGAGGCACTTTTATATTCTGCATCACGAGCCCAACACACTTACGAAAAAATAATTCCCGCCTTAAAAAGCGGAATTACAGTTCTCTGCGAAAGATATGTCCTTTCATCCCTAGCTTATCAAGGATACGCAAGGGGACAAAAACTAGAAGACATTTTAAGCATAAATAATTTTGCAACGGGAAAGATAAAACCCGACATTGTATTTATATTTAGAAGTAGCGGAGTAACTCTTCACAGAAAAGACAAATCCTGCTATGACAGATTAGAGAGAGAACCCGACGAATTTCACAAAAAAGTTCGCGACTACTACAACAATTTAGAAAAAGAGGATAATTATTATTTTATAGATGTAAATAAAAGTATAGAAGAAGTTTTTTGCGACTGCATGAAAGTTCTAAAAGAGAGGATGGTTGTGTGAAACTTGTAATCGCAATAGTTCAAGATGAAGATAGCGAAAATTTAATAAAAACTCTTAACAAGAATAATTTTAAAGTTACAAAAGTAAGCTCCACTGGCGGATTTTTAAAATCTGGTAATGTTACAATTATTTCAGGGATTGACGACGAAGACAAGGATAAGTTTATGAAAATTTTAGAAGAAAATTCAAAGACAAGAGAAGTAAAAAGAACTATCCAACCAATTAATATTCCAGGTCAAGCTATGATTCCAGTGCCAATAAGCGTAAAAGTTGGCGGAGCGACAATTTTTGTAGTCGATGTATTTGATTTTAAAAAGTTTTAGGTGATATTATGAAAATGATTATAGCAATAGTGCAAGAGAAATACACAGATGCACTAATAGATAAATTTTTAGACGAAGACATATATGTTACAAGGCTAAGTTCAACAGGCGGTTTCTTCAAATCAGGGAATACCACGCTTTTGTTGGGTTGTGAAGAAAGCGAACTCGATAGGATTTATGCAATTTTTAAAGAACTAACTGAACCCGAAGACATTCACATTAAAGAAGGGGACTTCAAAGTTTCTGGAGCCACAATATTTGTAGTTGACTTGGAAGATTCAAAGAGAATTTAATGTTTTTAGAAAATTCAGAAATAATAAATAGCTTAGAAAGAGATTTACAAAACAAATCTTATAGCCACGCCTATCTTTTTTGCGGCTCAAAGGGAATAGGAAAGTTTTCTCATGCGAAAAATTTTGCAAGAGCAATATTAAAGGACAATAGCGAAGCCCTTAGATTTTTTAGCGGAATAAAAGAATATGAAGACTCCGACCTTTTTATAGTAAAGGGCAAAAGTATAATAAAAAAAGAAGAAATCGAAGAAATAATCGAAAATTCTTTCTCAAAACCCTATAACAGTAGCCACAAAATTGTAATCATAGACGATTTTGACAAAGTTACAGTAGAAGGACAAAATGCACTTTTAAAAACCTTGGAAGAACCTGAGGACTATTTGATTTTAATATTAATATCAAGCACCATAAAAAAAATTCTTCCCACAATCATATCAAGGTGTAGGATTTTAAAATTTGCTGATGTTACAAGAGATAGGATAGAAGACTTTTTGATTAAAAAAAATATTACAGAGAAAAATGCAAAACTTTTTTCACGACTTTCCAATGGGAGTGTGAGCCTTGCCCTTAGATATTACGAAGATCCTGAACTTCTGTCCAAGAGAGAAGATGTAATAAAATTAATTGACAAAATTATAAGAAAGACAGAATTTATTTTTGACGAGATAAATTTTTTCAAGGACAATAAAGAAGACTTTGAAAATATTTTGAACTTTATGCTCACATGGTATATGGACTTAATATATATAAAAAATGGTAGCGAAGAAAAAATTGCAAACATAGACAAAATAGATTTATTAAAATTAGAAGACGTCAGTGTATCGCAAGTAATAAAATCCTATGACGCAATTATAAAGGCACTTGAGCGTCAAGAGAAGAATATAAATTTTGACTTAAATGTAGAAACACTTTTAATTGAATTAGGGGGAATTAGATGATAGAAATAGCTGGAGTTAGATTTAAAAGAACTGGCAAAATCTATTATTTTGATCCCATTGATATAGATTTAAAAATTGGCGATTATGTAATAGTAGAAACTGTGCGTGGACTTGAATTTGGCGCAGTAAAACTTTTAAAAGAAGTAGAAGAAGAAAGTATTAAGGGCGAACTTAAACCCGTAATACGAGTTGCAAATCAAGAAGATAAAAATATCAATGTGGAAAATAGAAATAAAGCAAAAGAAGCAATTATAATTTGTGAGCAAAAGGTAGCAGAACATGGACTCGATATGAAATTAATTTCCTGCGAATATACCTTTGATCGCTCAAAATTATTGTTTTACTTCACATCAGAGGGCAGAGTGGACTTTAGAGAATTAGTAAGAGATCTCGCCTCAATTTTTAAAACCAGAATTGAACTTAGACAAATTGGAGTTCGTGACCAAGCAAAATTCGTAGGTGGACTTGGATGCTGTGGCAGACCAACTTGTTGTTCCACATTTTTAAGCGAATTTTCGCCAGTTTCAATAAAAATGGCAAAGGACCAAAATTTAAGTTTGAACCCTACCAAAATTTCTGGAATTTGCGGCAGGCTTATGTGTTGCCTAAAATACGAACAAGAAGGTTACGAATGTATTAACAAGAAAATGCCAAGAGCAGGCGAAATTGTAAAGACAAGTAGAGGCAAGGCGACAGTAGTTTCCACTTACACAATACAAGAACTTGTGAAAGTTATGTATGAATTTGAAGACGAAAAAGAAACAACCTATTTAGAACTCGATGAAATAAAACGAACTCGCGAGTTTAACAAAACTTTTATAAATGAATCAGTATCACTTAATGTAGAAGAATACGACGAAAGTGAACTTGTAGAATTAGAGAGGGATTAAGGATAAGCGATGCTTATCCTATTATTATGAAAATAAATAATTTTTTAATAAAAATATCAAACAAAATAAATAATTTTTTCAAAAAACATTTTGGAAGAGCAAGAGGGTTTAGACTTATAGTCATTGCTATAATGTCTTTATTTTCAGCGATGTTTTTCTATTACTACATAGAAGACTTTAACATACCAAAGGCACTAGCCTTTATAATATTTGCTTCTTTATTTTTTGTTTTTTACAACTTAGCAGAATTTTTACTTAAAATTATATTTGTCCTATTAAAAAGAATTAGGACGAAAAATCTTGCTTTATATGCAATATTAATTTGGGGAATAAAATATTTTTACAACCAATGTCTATACTATGTGGACCTAGAGCACTTTGAAATAATATTTATTGCAGTAGCTTTTTTAGTGATTCTTGCCTTTTCAAAGTCCCTAATTAGTTTTACAAAAAATAAAAAGAAAAAAGCACTATTATTTTTAATGCCAAGCACAATTATAATCCTTGCATCCCTTTACTTTATGTTTTTTCCAGGATTTGACAGCAGAGAAGTCTATGAATTAAATGGCGAAAAAAATAAAATTGCATCAAAACCTGCAAAATATAAAGTTGAAGTAATAGATTATGAAGGACACCCCATAAATTTGCGTGATTTCGTAAATTATAGCGGCAACACAAAAAAAGTTAGAGATAAGTTTTTTGGTAAAACTTTAAAAGAAACAGAAGTTAAGGGCAGAATTTATGCGCCAAAAGATTTGGCGAGAGCACCACTTTTATTTGTAGTCCATGGCAATCACAGATTTACAACCAAAAATTATTTAGGCTACGATTATCTGGGACATTACCTCGCAGAGAGGGGTATTGCAGTAGTATCTGTGGACCAAAATATGTTAAATGGATTTTTTAAGTTTGGACTTTCCAACGAAAATGACGCAAGAGCAGTCCTCTTACTTGAAAACATAAAAAATATTTTGTCGAGAAATAAAACAAAAGATAGCCTGCTATACAATAGATTTGATCCGCAAAACATCGCACTACTTGGACATTCTCGTGGCGGAGAAGCGGCAGCAATCGCCTATAATTTTAACCAACTAAATTTTCACCCAGACGATGGAAATATTTCCCACAGATATAATTTTAATATCAAGAGTATAATCACAGTTTCTCCAACTTACGACCAATACGAACCATCAGACAAGAGCATAGTTTTAAAAGACGTAGATTATCTTACAATCGGCGGCAGCGACGATGCTGACGTAGATGGCTTTGAAGGGATGTTGCTCTACGACAATGTATTTTTTTCAGGAGAAAAGGACAAATTTAAAGCGGCAGTATATCTAGGCTATGCAAATCATGGCAACTTTAATTCACTTTGGGGCGACTACGACATAGACCCAGCTGAGGGTTTTTTCTTAAATCGAAAAGAACTTTTAGACGGAGATGACCAAAGAGAAATTCTTTCTATATATACTCTAAGTTTTTTAGAAAACGCCTTTGAAAAAAGTTACAACAGAGAAATCTTTAGAGAAGGTTCAAAAGATTACGGCGACTTGCCAAAGACAAATTACTACAATAGATATATGGATTCAACCTTTATGAAAATCGCAGATTTTGAAGAAGACTATGATTTGACCACAACATCAATAAAGAGCGGAATAATAAATTTTGACAATTTAAATGACATATATGAAGACAGCCACGAATATGGTGAAAGTGATTCTAATACAACAGCAGTTTTTTTAGATGGCAAAGAAGGCTCAAGTTATGGGATAAGATTTACAGAAAAAATACAAGTGGGAAAATTTTTGCAATTTGACATGGAAAATTTAAACGTTATAGACAATTCAGATTCAGTGGATATAGAAATTCAAGATACTTGGGGAAATGCCGCTTCGCTAAATTTATCAAAATATAAAAACTTAACGCCAATGACAAAATCTTTTATTTACAAGACAGATTATCTCATAGGTGATTATGTAAATAGATACAGCCCTCAAACAGTTTTAATACCAATGGAAGATTTCAAAAAGAAAAATGGCGAGTTAAATTTAGATGAAATAAATAAAATTGAATTTCAATTTAACGGAAATGCAAAAATATCAATAGATAATTTGGGAATTTCTAATTAGTTGTTTTAAAAAATACAAATAAGGGTAATATAAAAACATGAGTAATATAGCTTTAAAACAAAAGCGTAAAATAAAAAATCATGGGAGGTTTTAATTATGGAAAGTAAACTAATAAAAAAAATAAACGAACAATATAATTTTGAAATATCATCAGGATATATTTACTATTCAATGGCAAACTACATGAAAGACAAGGGCATGGACGGATTTGCTCACTTCTTCAACAAACAAGCAGAAGAGGAATTTGTACACGCAGAAAAATTAAGAAAATTCTTATTTGAAATAGGAGTAAGACCAGAGCTTGAAGGAATTGAAAAACCTCAAGTAGAATTTGGAAACTTCACAGAAACTTTTAAGACAGCTTATGAACACGAGCAAGAAGTAACAAGAAGAATTAACGAACTTGTAGACTTGGCAGTAGAAGAAAATGACCACAGAGTAACATCACTCCTACAATGGTATGTTGACGAACAAGTTGAAGAAGAAGATAATTTCAGAGGAATAATCGAAAGACTTGAAAGAATCAATGAAAGTTGGGCAGGATTATACATCTACGACGGAGAACTTGGCAGAAGATAATTTAAAATCAAAAAGGTACCTTAAGGTATCTTTTTTTTATGCAATGCAAAATAAAATAAAAAAATAAAAGAAGAAAATATTTAACAAAACGGGCAAAATGCCTCACGACAAAAAATAAATTGCAAAAAAACAGCCCTTTTGTTATAATTTTACATACGGTCGCAAGACCCTTTCTATTATAACTAAAAATAACTAAAGCAAAATCAATATTACATAAATATTTCAAAACGATATCACGCACTAAATTTATGTAATGTAATTGTAATTTTACAAAGGAAATTTCTAGTGTATAATA
>NZ_JALEOV010000021.1 GCF_022767005.1 Peptoniphilus sp.
AAAAAAGAAAAGTGGATACATATCAACAACAAAGATATATAGATGCTTTGATTGGAATACAAAAGGACAAAAAACAAAAGGAATCTATATCTCAGAAACATTCCAAAAATATAGAGAAAAATCCTTAAAAAATATAACATCAAAAGAAGGAATAGAAGAAAGAATAAACCGCTCAATCCAAGCAGAAGGAGCATTCTCTAAAATAAAAGAAGGATTATCCTATAATAGATTCCATCATAAGGGAAAAGCAAATATAATAAGTGAAATAAATCTCATATCAATTGCCCTAAACCTAAATAAATTAGCATCAAAAATAATAAAAAAAGACTTAGAAATCATAAAATACAAAGCAGCTTAAGAAAAAAATTTTTCAAAAGTATAGCTTTATTTAGTGTAGCAATTTTTAGGAAAAATTTGATAAATCTGTTCAAATAATTTTTTTAGGCGGAAAAATGGAACGGCTAATTTAAATATTTAATAAATAAGGTGCTGTTGCAAAATAGGTAATTCTATTTTGCAATAGCACCGTTTTTGTGCGAAATTTTATTTTCTTTTACTTTTTTCTTTTACTAAGTTTATGGAGTTGTACCAATTTGCCTTTAAACAAAGCTTAGCCAATTCCAAATCTCTTTTTTTAAGAGCGTCTATCAAAGCCTTGTGTTCTCCAAAAGTATTTGATTTGCCATCATTGTCTTTAAAAAAAGAGAGCTCAACACGTTGAATTTTCTTTTTAAGAGGATGGATAATAGAAGGCAATTCTGGATTTTTTGACAAGTAAATAAAACTGTCGTGAAATTCATTGTCGTAATTTAAAAGTTCCATTGTGTCAAGATTTTTAAAAGCCAGATCTAATTTTGCATTTATTTTTTGAAGGTTATTAATAAATTCATCGTCAATTTTATCAAAAGCTTGTTCAAGTGCAAGCATCTCCAAGCTGGCTACTACTGAATAAGTATAAAAGGAAGCATCTAAATCAATGGGCGCAACAATTGTCCAACGATTAGCCTTTGAAAGTATTAGCCCTTCATTTTCTAATTTTAGGATGGCTTCTCTAACAGGAGTTCTACTTATTCCAAGTTGCTCTGAAAGACTATTTATATTTATTTTTGTTTCAGGCTCCAAATAACCTGTTATTATCCAGTTAGAAAGCGTATCATAAACTTCATCTTTAATAAAAGTTCTATTTATTTTTTCGCTTCTACTATTTTCTAATAGCAT
The DNA here is from genome assembly GCF_022767005.1 of Peptoniphilus sp. Lineage (GTDB taxonomy): Bacteria > Bacillota > Clostridia > Tissierellales > Peptoniphilaceae > Peptoniphilus_A. The sequence goes on from NZ_JALEOV010000021.1 coordinate 1,219, forward strand.
ATTCAACATTAAAACCTCGTTTTCATTATTAATTTTAAGTATATCATAAAATAATTATAAAAAGTAGTGTTGACAAAAAAAGACAAGTAAAGTATTATGTAATATATCACATAATTCTTAAAAATTAGTTAATAAATAATTATATTTTATCTTTTATTAAAAGATGTTAAAAAATATATTCAAAATTTATAAAAAGGGGAGTCTATGAAATTAGAAATTTTTACTAAAGATCAAAAAGAAAAAAGGGAAAGATATGATATAAGCTTTTTAAATAAGGATGTAGCAATGGAAGTTCATAATTATCACAATAGTTTTCCAATGTATAAAGAAACACCTTTTGTTGAATTAAAAAACCTTTCGGAGAAAATAGGTGTAAAAAATATTTTGGTTAAGGATGAATCCAATAGGTTTGGATTAAATGCATTCAAAGTTCTCGGTGGAAGTTATGCTATCGGGAAAGTTATTGCAGAAAAGTTAAATATGGACATCAAAAATTTGGATTTTGAAAAATTAACTTCTAAAGAAGTTAAAGACAAATTAGGAGATGTTACTTTTATAACTGCGACTGATGGGAATCATGGTCGTGGAGTTGCATGGGCTGCTAATAAATTAGATCAAAAATCAATTGTATTTATGCCTAGGGGATCAGCTGAAGAAAGAGTTAAGAATATTGAAAAAGAAGGTGCAACTGTAAAAGTTTTAGATATGAACTATGATGAATGCGTTAGAGAAGCTAATAAACTAGCTGAGGAAAAGGGTTACATTATGGTTCAAGACACTGCTTGGGATGGATATGAAGATATTCCAAAGTGGATTATGCAGGGATATATGACTCTTGCTTGGGAGATGTATGAAACCTTGCAAGAAAAAAATATTAAACCGACTCATGTGTTTTTGCAAGCTGGTGTTGGTTCTTTTGCAGCAGCAACTACTGGATTTTTTATAAATATGTATGAAGGTAAATACAAGCCAAGCATTACTATTGTAGAGCCTGATACTGTTGCTTGTATTTATGAATCAGCTATTGCAAATAAAAGAGTTTTAGTTGGGGGAGATCATAAAACGATTATGGCAGGGCTTGCTTGTGGCGAACCAAATACATTTGGACTAAAAGTCCTTTTAGATAATTGTGAGCATTATATTAAGGCCTCGGATGAATTTGCGGCTTTTGGTATGAGAGTTCTTGGAAATCCTTATAAGGATGATAAAAGAATTATTTCGGGAGAAAGTGGGGCAGCTCCTTTTGGTGCAATTATTAAAATTTTAACCGATGATAGTTTTGAAGATGCAAGAAAGGAATTAAATATAAATTCAGATTCAAATTTAATATTTGTTTCTACGGAAGGCGATACTGATGCTAAAAACTATTTAGATATTGTATGGGATGGAAAATATGAAAGTATAGGAGGTAGAAAATGAGTAAGATAAGTGCAGTAGAGTTAACGCAAAAGTTAATCAGAAGACAAAGCTATTCAGGAAAGGAGGAAGGCGTTTCAGAAGAACTGACAAAATTTTTTAGAGATAATGGATTTGATGATGTTCATGTAGACAAGTATGGAAACACTATTGGTCACATAAAAGGGAATAGACCTGGACCAAAAATTGTATTTGATGGTCATATGGATACAGTTCCTGTAACTGATGAGAGTGAATGGGAGTATCCTCCTTTTGAGGCAGAAATTCACGATGGGAAAATTTACGGGAGAGGATCAAGTGACATGAAGGGTGCTTTGGCATCAATGGCAGTTGCAGCAAGCAATTTTAAAGAAAAAACTAAGGGGGATTTTGCTGGAGAAATTTTTGTCGCAGGAATTGTTCATGAAGAATGTTTTGAAGGGGTTGCTGCAAGAGAAGTAAGCGCTTACACAAATCCAGACTATGCAATAATTGGTGAAGCTTCAAATTGCAATGTTAAAATTGGGCAAAGAGGAAGAGCTGAAATTAAAGTTGAAGTTTTAGGAAAGCCAGCGCATTCAGCAAATCCTGAAAAGGGAATCAATGCAGTTTATAAAATGTGTAAAGTAATTGAGGCGATTAAAACTATAAAACCAACACATCACGATAGATTGGGCGATGGAATTTTAGAGCTTGTAGATATTAAGTCAAGTCCATATCCAGGGGCATCTGTCGTGCCAGAAAAATGTGTTGCGACTTATGATAGAAGATTATTAGTTAATGAAACTAAGGAATCTGTATTAGCTCCAATAAATGAACTTTTAGAAAAGTTAATGAAAGAAGATAGCGAATTAAAAGTTAGAGCCTATTATACAGAGGCTGAAGAAAAATGTTTTACTGGAGAAACTATTGGAGGAGAAAGATTTTTCCCAGGATGGATATTTGACGAAGATGAAGTATGGGTAAAAAAAGTTGTCGCAAAGCTAAAGGATAAGGGACAAAATCCAGAAATAACTCAATATAATTTCTGCACAAATGGAAGTCATTATGCTGGAGAGGCAAAGATAAAGACACTTGGCATTGGACCTTCAAGAGAAAATTTAGCACATACTGTCAATGAGTATATAGAAGTTTCCGAGCTTGAAAAAGTTGTGGATTCTTATGAAGCGGTAATGGAAGCGTTATTAGTATAAAGGAGATAAATATGTACGATATCTTTATTAAAAACGGAACTATAGTAGATGGAACTGGAACAAAACCCTTTGATAAAAATATAGCTATTAAAGATGAAAAAATGTATTTTGTTGAAGGAGATGTTGAAGCAAAGAGAGTCATTGATGCTAAAGGAAGAATTGTAACTCCAGGATTTATCGACACACACTCCCATTCTTCAATGCTTGTAATTGAAGATCCTTATCTTGCACCAAAACTATTTCAGGGAATAACAACTGAGCTTGTTGCCCAAGATGGAATGGGACCTGCTCCTGTAAACAATGAAACAGTAAAACCTTGGAAGAAAGCAATGGCTGGACTAGAAGGTGAATATGATTATGAATGGGATTGGAGAAGTGTAGAAGAATACTTAAATAAAATTGACAAACTTGATCTTGGACCAAATATTGCATATCTTGCACCACATGGAAATGTGAGAATGGTTAGCATGGGGCTTGAAAATAGAAAACCAACAGCAGAAGAACAAAGAAGAATGAATGAAGAACTTCAAAAAGCTTTTGATGCTGGTGCTTTTGGGATGAGCACAGGAATGATCTATCCGCCATGTGTATATGCAGATGTAGATGAATTTATTGAATTAGGGAAAGTAATAAAGAAAAATGGCGGGGTTTTTGTAACTCATCAAAGATCAGAAGCAGATGCAATGCTTGAATCAATGGATGAAATCTTAAAAATTGCAAGAGAAGGTGGATGTAGAACTCACTTTTCACACTTTAAAATCTGTGGAAAAAACAATTGGGATATGATTCCTGACATCTTACAAAAACTAGATGACGCAAAAGAAGAAGGGCTTACAATTTCTTTTGACCAATATCCATATGTTGCAGGCTCTACAATGATGTCTGTAATTCTTCCACCGTGGGTTCACGATGGGGGCACGGACAAATTAATAGAAAGACTTAATGATAAAGAACTTCGCGAAAAAATGAAGAAAGACATAAAAGAAGGAATACCAGGCTGGGATAACTTTATTGATTTTGCAGGGCTTGAGGGAATTTTTATAACCTTTGTTAAAAACGAAGAGTCAGAAAAATATGTTGGAATGAATCTTATTGAACTAGGTGAAGCAACTGGTAAAGATCCCTATGATGCAATATTTGATTTAATCAGAGATGAAGAAAATATTGTAGGTTTAGTAGATTTTTATGGTAAGGAAGAACATATAAAGACATTTATGAAAAGAGATGAACAAAATGTTTGTACAGATGGAATAATAGGAGCAAAACCACATCCAAGACTTTATGGATCTTTTGCAAGAGTTCTTGGAAAATATTGTAGAGATGAAAAAGTATTCCCTGTTGAAGTTGCTATAAGAAAGATGACTGGTAAAGCTGCTGACACAATAGGGCTTAAAGATAGAGGCTATTTAAAAGATGGATATGCAGCAGATATATTAGTAATAGATTTTGATAACATTAAAGATAATGGAGATTATACAAATCCTAAGCAATTAGCTACAGGGATTGACTACTCTATAGTTAATGGAAATATTTTAATAGATGAAGGAAAAGCAACTCCTAAAAAAGCAGGTAAAGTTTTGAGGTTTAAAGGGAGATAAATATGAATGCTACTCAAAGAACAACATTAACAATAATAATAATCTATATGATTGCAACAGTAGCAATTGGCTTATTTGCATCCTATAGACAAAAGAAAAAGTCACGATCACAAAACGCAAATGAAGATTTTTTGATGGCAGGAAAATCTCTTGGTCCATTTGTGTTAGCCGGAACACTTTTTGCAGCTAACACAGGTGGAGCGTCAACAACAGGAATAGCTACAAATGTATATAGCTATGGGATTTCAGCAGCGTGGTATGTAATAGCAGCCGGAATAGGTTTTGTATTAGTATCTTTTGTTGCATCTTACTTTAGAAGATCATCAGCAAACACGGTTCCTCAAATTATTGGAATGAGATTCGGCAAGCCATCACATATAATAACAGCAATAACATCAATTTTAGCACTATTTATGGCGACTGGCGCTCAAATAATAGCTACAGCATCAATAATAAATGTATTAACTGGTCTTGACTTTAATAAGGCCGCAATTATAACAACAATAGTCGTAATTGCATACACTATGATTGGAGGATTTGCATCAGTTGCATCAGCTAATATGATGCATGTGTTCTTTATAACTATCGGAATGACAATTGCTCTTTTCGTAATGGTTGAAAATAAAGCAATTGGAGGGTTTGCAAATCTATTTGAAAAGGCTAGAGAAGTATCCATTGAATCTAATGGAGAAGTAGACTTAATGAGCATGACAAAAATTGGATTTCCAACAGTACTGGGATATATCGCAATGTATTGTATGACATTTCCAACTGGGCAAGAGATTGTGCAAACCTTCTCGTCAGCAAAAACTGGTTCAGCAGCAAAGACGGGTTCAATAATAGCAGGACTTTTATCAGCAGCTTATGCAATAGTCCCAGCTCTTATAGGACTTATGGCTTATTCTTATATTGATGGATACACAGCAAATGGAATATCTAAATCAGCTTTAGCAGATGCTACAGTTAGATTTGCACCACCATTGGTTTCTGGAATAGTACTTGCTGCAGTAGTTGCCGCAACAATATCAAGTGCATCAGGAAATATGATTGGAACAGCAACAATGTTTTCAAATGACATATATAAGCCATATATCACAAATAACAATGCAGATCCAAAAAAGGAAGTACTAGTATCAAGAATTGTAATGACTTTGGCAGGACTTTTTGGACTAGGAGTAGCATTATCTAACTCAAACATAATTAGTGTAATGATGTCTGCCTTTGCATTGCGTTCAGCAGGACCTTTTGCTGCCTTTGTTTGTGGACTTTTTTGGAAAGACGTAACTCAAAAGGCAGGATTTATAGCAATACTTGCAGGAACAATAGTATCGGCTATTTGGATTTTTGTATTAAAGAGTCCATGGGGGCTTAGTGCAATAGTTCCAGGAGCAGTAGTTGCATTTGCTGTAATATTTATAGTGACAAAGATAGATTTAGCATCAGGAGGAAAACCAGCACCATTAATTAAATTTGATGAAAATTAAAATAATTATTAAAGAATAAAAACAAAATAAGCAAAATAGAACTCAGAACTACCCTAGCTCTGAGTTTTATTTTGTAAAATTTTATTAATGTGAAAGTGTAATAAAATTTTTCTATACTTTTTACGTTTTTGTTTTTCTAAATTCTATTACGGAAGCTAGGGTATTAATTAGGACTATATAATGGTGGTAAAAGGAAAAATACAAGGCCATTATTGGTGCGCCAAACATTTCAAGGGGTGTACGTCCTGCTATATTCCAAGGGATGTAGGCTGCCGTCATGACTGCTGTATTTTCTAGGTCAAGTGCTAATTTTTCATTATCTTTATAACTTTCACGTGCCATTTCATAAGTTAACATTATGGAGAGTGTTTGATTTGAGCTAAAAACTGAAATCAAAATGGACATTACTGACATTATGATCATGTCGGGGAGCTTTGAAAATAATTTTTTTATAATTTTTTTAACGCCGACTAAAAGTTGAGTTTCCTTAAAAAATCCAAAGTATCCCGATGAAATTCCAACTATTAAAAGCATTTTTAGCATTGAAATAAATCCACCGCCATTAATTAGTTTGCCAGCATCTGAATTTACGTGAAAACCAAAAATCAATGCCCTAAATATTTCCATCGCACTTTTATTTTGAAATACAGCTGCAAAAAATATTGAAAGCAAAATGGAAATAAGCATATTTATTTTCAAATCAACTTTAAAAATTGAAAGCAAGATTATGGAAAGTGGTGGAACTATTAAAAGCAAGTTGAAGTTAAAAATTTCTTTTATTAAATTTATTCCTCTATTGTCAATTTTTACATCGATGCCAAGATTAAAAATTTGGTAAGTTATAATTGTGAGGACAAGGGGCAAAATGCAAGTCCTAAACATATTTTTTAAATTTTTGTAGAGGTCAGTTTTTGTCAAAGTTGCGACAAGTAATGCCGATGTTGACATTGGCGATGATCTGTCGCCAAAAAAACAACCAGATAAAATTGCACCGCCACTTATAAGGGGATTAAAACTCATTGCATTTGAAATCGACATGGAAATTATGCCAGCTGTTGATGCAGTGCCAAAACTTGTACCCGTAAGAAAAGAAATAGTAGCGTTAAAAATAAAAATACCAACGTAAAAGAATCTTGGATTGATTAAGCTTGTTCCGTGATAAATTATATAAGCGATAGTGCCAGAAAGTCGCCAAATTCCTGTAATCATTCCAATGAGAGAAAATACTATTAGGATAGTTTTTGTGCTTTTTATGCCAGTATATACCATTGTAGAGATTTCTTTTAAGTTAAATTTTTTTATGTAGGCATAAAAAGATAAGAGAATTAAATTTAATAAAAGTGCAAAAGCCAGCGGTATTTTAAAAATTATCGCCACAAATAAATTCAACATGAATAAAATTAATATACATATTTCGAACATCAAATCACCCCTAATTATTATATCTTAACTTTATATAAAATATATTATAAAGAATATTGGAAAAGTTATTACAAAAAAATTAATTTATAATTAAGAATTGCTTAAATAAATGTATTGCAGCGTATACCTATTGCAAATTCAGATAATCATACTATATAATGTTATTGGAGGTTAGTATGAAAAGTATATACATAAAGGCAAAGAATTTAATTTTTAAAAATAAGAAAACCAAGATAATTGCACTATTGCTATTATTTTTAATTGTATTTTTAATATTTAAAATAATTTCGGGAAAACTAAAAAGTGGAGATGGCGAAGGAGTTTCGCAAAACCAAGTGGTTACATTGGAGAGGGGAAGTGTTACAAATTCCGTTACAGAAAAGGGAAAAGTTGTACCTTCAAATTCTGTTGAAGTCTATGCAGAAAAGCCACTTCCAGTTACTCACGTAAATGTAAAAGTGGGCGATAAAGTTAAAAAGGGCGATGTAATTGCAGAATTGGATTCATCTTCTATTGAGCAACAGTTAAAGTCAAGGCGTGCACAAAAATCAGCCACAGATAAAAATGTTTCTGCACAAATTTCTGCGGCAAAAAAGAGATTATCAGAAGCAATTAGTGGCAGAGATTCAGGGAAAAACGCAGCAATTGTAGCTGCGGAAACTTCTATTACACAAGCAATGGATCAGTATTTAGCTGCGCAAAAAGCCTATGACGATTTTAAGAGAAGCATTGACGAGAAATACAATCAAGGGATAGTTGCAGAGGGCGATACAAAGGAAAATCTTGCTTACCAAGAAGAAGCGGCAAGTTTAAAATACAAGCAACTTCAAGATGATATGAATAAAAATGCTAATAAAATTTCTGAAAACAGAGCTATTGCATCAGACAAGTCTAAGAAAACTAGCTATTTGCAAAATTCACTTGAAAACGAAAAGAGAAGATTGACTGAAATTGGAATTTCCATAAAAGAAGAACAGGAAAGATTAGCAGAAGCTCAAGGACAAGTTTCTAATTATCAAACAGAAATAAGTGGACTTCAAGCACAAAAAAATCAATTAGAAGCAAAAAAACAAAAACTAGAAAAAGATAGACAAAGTTTATTGACATCAACTTCAAATGAAGCAAAAAAAGAATTAGATAGAGTTTTAAGAGAACTAGATAGAGTAGTAGAACAAATAGGACAATGTGATAAAGATATTATAGATAAAAAATCAGCCCTTGATGCAATTAACTTCGATGAAATAAAAAAATCGGCAAATGAAAATATAAACAGTCTTACAAGAAGGCAAAATGAAGTCGAAATCGAAGTAAATAGAATTACGGAAGAACTTGGAAATGCCAAAGCTGACGAACAAAAATACACATCAGAAGCAGATGCACTGGAAAAAGAATTAGAAACGCAAGAAAAACAAGTGGATGCAACAAAACTTGAAGTGCAAAAAGCAAAAGATGATGTCAATCTAAATTCCGACAAAGCTTTAAAATCACAAAAAGCACGTGAAGACGAGTTAAAAACTTTGGCACAAAGTGTAGAAACTGCAAAGAATAATTATGAAAGTGCAAAGAAAAATCTTGAATCTACAAAAACCCAAGTGGCAAATGAAATTTCTGGACTTTCTGACAATTTAAAAACGGCAAAGGCAGGCGCAAACAATTTAGACAGCGTAGAAATTGAAAATCTAACAGAAGAATTAGAAAAAGTAATGATAAAAGCACCAGCTGACGGAACTGTTACAGAATTAAATGCAAAAGAAGGACAAACACCAGCAGCATCTGTTGCTAAAATTGAAACCATAGAAACATTGAGAATCGAATCACAAGTAAAAGAATACGACAAAAATTCAGTATCTGTTGGAACAGAAGTAGAAATTACATCAGATGCAGTCATGGGCAAAAGCTACAAGGGCAAAGTAATTTCCATAGAGCCAGTGCCAATGAAAGCTTCAGAAGAAAATAAAACTAGCGAAGTATTATACAAGACAGTAATAGAAATTAATAGTGTACAAGAAAATGAACTTGCACCAGGCATGAGCCTTAGAGTTAAGTATATTTTGAGCGAAGAAAAAAACACTTTCAAAGTACCGACAGATGCAATTTTCGATAGAGATGGCAAAAAATATGTACTTGCACTAAGGGAAAATGGCAAGGATAAATATCAAATTGAAAAAGTTGAAGTAACCTTAGGGCTTGCTAATGATGCAGAAACTGCAATAAAATCTAAAAACTTAAAGGAAAAAGATAAAGTTCTTGCGACATCAGGAGGCTATGGCGAGGGAAGTATTGTAAAAATTTTAGATACACCTATGCCAGAGGAAAAGGCTGGAAAAGAAGATGGAAAATAATTTCATAAAAATGCGGGACATAAAAAAGTCCTTTAACATAGGAAAAGAAAACGAATTGGAAATACTTCACGGCATAGATTTTGACGTAAATGAGGGCGACTTCGTTTCAGTAGTGGGACAGTCCGGTTCAGGCAAGTCAACTTTAATGAATATAATTGGACTTTTAGACAGACAGACATCGGGATATTATGAACTTAATAAAGTAGACATTTCCTCGTTAAAGGACAGCGAACTTTCTAGCTATCGTTCCAAAAAAATTGGCTTTGTATTTCAAAATTTCAACCTAATTCCAAGGTCAAATGCACTTAAAAATGTGGAACTACCCATGACCTATGCA
>NZ_JALEOV010000028.1 GCF_022767005.1 Peptoniphilus sp.
TGGGACTAAATCCACCAGTTGCAATCATGCCAAGACCACCGGCAATAGACACTGCACCAGCAAGCTCTGCTGTTGAAATATTTGCCATGGCACCCTGAAAAATTGGATATTTTATATTTAAAATCTCATTAATTCTCATAACTCACTCCTAATCTTTATTTTAACTCGTCTAATTTAATGCTTTCTTTTTTTCTATTTACCCAAAGTTTTCTAAAAATTCTTGTTCCTTTATTAAAAATATAGATTTTTATCTTTATAACTTATAGTCCTTTTTTATGAAAATAGACTAAATATTATCGCACTTACAAAAAATTGGCATACAACAAAAAAGACCACAAAGAAAACTTCGTGATCTTTTAATCGTTATTAACTTAATTATCTTAATGTTTGAGCAACATTCAAGAATATTGTTATAAAGAATGAGTTGATAATATCAATTGCAAAAGCTCCTACCATAGGTAGTATAAAGTATGCTTTTGGTGATGGACCAAATCTTTCTGTGATTGAATCCATGTTTGCAAGTGCGTTGTAAGTAGCACCCATACCAAATCCGCAAATACCACCTGATAAAACAGCTGCGTCATAATTTCTACCCATAACCCAAAAGTTAATGAAGTAAGCATAGAATGCCATAAAGATTGTTTGTGCAAATAAGATAACTAGCATTGATCCTGCAACTTCTTTTAGGTCTAATAGGTTAATATCAATAAGTGCCATTACTAAAAATACGTTAAGTCCAACATCGCCACAAATAGAGTTAGCTCTATCATCAACTGCCCATTTAGATCCCTTTTTACCAATTGTATTTACAAAGATACCTGCAAGAATCATTGAAGTAACGTAAGCTGGTAAGCTTAGTGGATTACCCATAATAGTTACATGTTCTTTGATAAACACTTGTAAAATTGCGCCTAAACCAACTGATACAAAGATAAGTCCTAAAACTTTAATAAAATCTAATGCTTCTAGTGGAACAACTTTTTTATAATTTTCCCCAGAGTTGTTTTTTTCTAAATTTTCAAGAACATCAATATCATCGCTATTATTGTCAATAGGACTAGCTAGATTGTGTTTTCTAATAAGTGTAGAACCAATAGGACCACCAATTAATGAACCCATAATTACACCAAACGTAGCTGCAGCCATACCAAATGTTGATGCATTAGCAAGCCCTTGTTCTTCAAATGTTGTTCCCCAAGCACCTGCAGAACCGTGTCCACCTACCATTGTAACTGAACCGCAAATTAAGCCTAGAAGTGAATCTGCTCCTGTAGCTTTTGCAAGTACAAGTCCTATAACGTCTTGGAAAATTACTAGAACTGTTGATACTAGAACAAATAATATGAAACCTTTTCCACCTTTTTTAAGTGTATCAAGGTCAGCTCCAACACCAATTGATGTGAAGAATACCATCATAAAAGGATCTTTTAATGTTTGATCAAATTCAAAAGTACAAACTCCACTAAGTTGTAATAAGAATCGAATTATTGCAAAAAGGAATCCTCCTATTACTGGTGCAGGCACACAAAATGTTTGAAAGAATTGGACTTTGCTTCTGATAAATTTACCTATGTAAAAAACTATGATTGCAAATCCAACAGTTTGCATGACATTAAATGATATATTCATTTAATCTCCCTCCTTTAATTAAATTTTTGTCTTTTTAAGACATTTCTATTATAATAAAACCTTTTCTTTTTTGCAAGAGATTAAAGGCTAAATTTTATTTTGATATTAATTATTAGTGTTAAATTGATAAAATATATTTATGAATAACTCCTAAAAGAAGTAATTTCAAATAAAATTATGTTTACCATATTAAAAATATAAAAACTTAGTAAAAAATAAAAAGCTTAACTCAAAATATCAAAAAAAGAGTATGCAAAGCTATTCAAAGAATTATAAGACTTCATATACAACTAGAACTAAAATTTGAAAATTTTAATTAGAAATTCAATATATTTTTATATATGTAAAATAAGTATTTATAAATAAAAGTATAGGTTTTTTTAATATAAGCAATAATGGTATACTATATATAAATCTATAGTTGAGGTGGAAAATTCATTGAAAAATATATTAATAATAGAGGATGACAAACATCTAAATAAAGGCTTATCCATAGCTTTAGAAAAAAATTATGAAGTTATTCCTACATTTACTATAAGTGATGCAAAAAATTATATTGGTAATTCTGATTTAATTTTATTGGATATGAACTTACCAGATGGGGATGGACTTGAAATAATAAAATATACAAGGAAGATTTCAACAATTCCAATAATTGTATTGTCAGCTATTGACTTAGAAGCCTATATCATATCCGCAATTGAATTAGGTGCAGATGATTATTTAACTAAACCTTTTTCCTTAGGAATTCTTGAAGCTAAGATAAAAAGAGCTTTTGAAAAAATCAACTCCGATGATTTAAGCATTTATAAAAAAGATGGACTTGATTTTAATTTCTCCGAGAATAAGTTCTCAGTTAATAATGTTAATTTTGATTTAACAAGGACAGAAATTAAAATTCTATATGCATTAATAAAAAATAAAGGTCGTATTTTAAAAAAAGAAATACTATTTGATTTTGTTTGGGGATTTGACGATAAGTTTATAGATAAAAATACCCTTAGTGTAAATATTTCAAGAATTCGAACGAAACTAAAACCCTATGATCCAATAGAAACTGTATTTGGAGTTGGTTATAAATGGAATTATTAGTTATAATTTTGGCTATTATTGTTGCTATACTTGCCTTTAAATATATAAATTTAAGTAAACAAATGTGTAATTTCTCAAACTATATTGATGATGCAATAGATGGAAGTTTAGAAATTTCAGATTTTGATGAAAAAGAATTATCCAAGATAAAATCAAAACTTGTAAAATTTTTATATGCAAATCAAGTGAAAGAGTCTAAGTTAAATACAGAAAAGAATAAAACTAAAGATTTAATAGCAGATATTTCTCATCAAACTAGGACACCTATTACTAACCTTTCTCTTTATATTAGTTTATTAGAACAGAATCAAAAAGAAGAATACATAGAGATCATTAAGTACGAATTGGATAAACTTAAATTTTTAATTGATAATTTAGTAAAATCATCAAGGCTTGAATCAGATATTATTGTTTTGCAAAAATCTCAATATAATTTATCTTACTTAGTAAGTGATGTTTTAAAAGAATTTAAAGATCCTCTATTAAATAAAAATATTAAAATTTACTTTGAAAAACATAATTGCATTTTTAATATGGATGAAAGGTGGATTAAAGAAGCCATTCACAATTTAATTGATAATGCAATAAAATACTCACCCGAAAATTCTACTATAAATATATCTGTATATAAATCTTATTTAAATTATAATTTAGATATAGAAAACTCATGCCAAGGAATTATAGAAGAAGATTTACCTAAAATCTTTGAAAGATTTTATAGAGGTAAAAATTCACTTGCTAAGGATGGATTGGGCTTGGGATTATTTATTGTAAGAGAAATTATAGAAAAACATAATGGAAAATTAATAGCATCTTTAAATGAGAATAAAATAAAATTTATGATAGACTTCCCCTTATGAGAAGTCTTTTTTCTTACAAAACTGTAAGAAGTTTCGTAAGTAATTTGTAAGATTAGTTTGCTATTCTTATAGAAAGAGGTGATTTATATGCTAAAAGTAGAAAATTTAAAAAAATATTATAAAACAAAGGATGTAGAGGTTAAAGCCCTTGATGGAATTTCTTTTAATGTATCAAAGGGAGAATTTATTTCTATTATTGGAGCATCTGGCTCTGGAAAGTCGACCTTATTACATTTGATAGGAGGACTTGATTATCCTACAAGCGGAAGAGTTTTAATTGACAACACAGACATTTATAAATTAAAGGATGATGAGAGATCCATTTTTAGAAGAAGGAATATAGGTTTTGTATTTCAATCCTATAATCTCCTACCTATGTTAAATGTTTACGAGAACATAATTATTCCCTTTGGCATTGATGGCAATAAGGTGGATAAAAAATATGTAGACCTTATTGTAAATATCCTTGAAATAAAAGAGCAAGTAAATAAAATGCCCAATGAACTATCGGGAGGTCAACAACAAAGGGTTGCCATAGCAAGAGCTTTGGTTACTAAGCCGTCTATAATTTTAGCTGATGAACTTACAGGAAACCTAGATTCAAAATCTTCATCCCAAGTTGTATATCTTTTAAAGAAAATTAATAAAGAACTGGGAAATACAATACTTATTATAACTCATGACGACTCAGTTGCCCAAGCTGCAAATAAACTTATAAGAATTGAAGATGGAAAATTGGTGATGAATAATGAAAGTTAAAAATAAAATTTATATAAAAAATTTAGCAAAAAAAATTCTAAACGCTAATAAAAATAGAAAAAATATCTTATTATTATCAATAGCCTTAACTTCAATTTTATTTACAAGCTTGTTTTCAGTTATTTTGGGACTTGGTAAAAGCATGGAACTTCAAACGATGAAAACTATAGGTACAACAAGCCACGGATCATTTAAAGAAGTTTCTGATAAGGACATAGAAATTTTATCTAAGGATAAGGAGATAAAAGAGTTTTCAATTAGAAAAAAGATAGGAATATTAGATAATAATAAAATATCAGCAGAACTTTCATATATAGATAAAAAGAATTACGACTGGTCTCTAATAGATAATATAAAAGGAAAAATACCCGAAAAGAAAAATGAAGTTTTCATTGATATATCTACTGCTAAAAAACTTGGATACAATGGTGAAATTGGAGAAAAAATAAAAATCCCCTTTAATATTGAAAAACCTTATACTGGAGAAGTTATAGAAAAGAAAAGGGATGATTTTATTATATCTGGAACTTTTCAGAACCCTATTGATTCAAATGTTGGAGTCGGTCAAATTTATTTATCGAAAGCTTATGCAGATACATTAAATCTTCCATATAAAATAAATGATATGGATGTTATGCTTAAAAATTCTTTTAATATAAAGAATAAACTTATAAAAGTAGCCGAGAGAAAGGGCTATAAAGTTGTAGATAGTCCAGGAAATTTATCTGATAAAGAAGTAAGAATTGGAGTTAACTTCGCCTACATTTTATCAGGAAGTAAAAACTTTGACTTTACTAATTTTTTACCTGCCTTGGTTTTATTAGCCTTGGTTATGATTGCAGGATTTTTAATTATAAACAATATTTTTAAAATATCTATAAATGAAGACATAAAACTTCTTGGATTACTTAAAACAATAGGGATGACAAAAGTTCAAATTAAGAAACTCGTACATTTAGAGTCCTTTATAGTTTCTATTCCGTCAATAGTAGCTGGAAATATGCTTGGACTTTCTATTGGAAAAATTATTTTAAATAAAATATTTTCAAATAATATGATGCTAACATATATAAAGCTGTCTATTGTTAATGTAGTACTCATTATTATTTTTTCAACGATATTTACTTTGTTAACTGTCTTTTTATCTGTAATGAGTCCTGCAAAATACGCATCTAAAATCTCACCTATAGATGCTAGTAGATATAATGAAACCCAAATAAAAAAGAAATATAAAAGTAATTCTATTTCACTTGGAAAACTTGCTAGAAGACAGATATTCTCTAATAAATTCAGATATATATCAATTGTTCTTTCTATGAGTTTAGCCGCTGTTATTTTAAATAGTGTTTTAACTTACACGGGAAACATTGATTTAAAAAAAGGGCTTTCAGATGTTATTGTAACTGATTATAATATAGCAAGTCCAAAATATTTTAGATATATGTATCTAGGAAAAGAAAATAGCATTTCCAATAAGATTATTGGAGAAATAAAAAGGCAAAAAGGCTTTAATGGCGGAGGAGCTTTATATTCTTATGGATATGAGTATTCTTATCCAGATATAAAAATAGAAAACCAAAAAATATCTCCAACTCTTTTTGGAATTGATGACTATCTTATAAACAAATACCAATTTATTCAAGGAGAATTTGATGCAGAAAAATGGAAAACTGGAAATTATGTTATTATTGGTGAAAGAGCAAATAATACATCCTACTATCAAATTGGCGATAAACTTACTCTCAATGTAAAAAATAAAATAAAAGAAGTCCAAGTAATGGCTAAAATTGATTATAATTTTTCAAATGGTTTGAGATATTTTCCTATAATCCATGAAAATATAGAAGATGATACTAGTCCTATCTTATCATTAGAGTATATTTATATGCCTACTTTTTTATATAAGGAACTTACAAATGATAGGAGCATTATGTCTTATGGTTTTGATATAGAAAAAAGTGAAAGGAAAAATTTTGATAAACTGTTAAAATCTTTAGAAAATGATCCAGACTTCGCCTATGACTCAAGAGACCTTCAAATAAAATCCTTTAAAGATTTTAAAAACCTTATAGAGTTTGTGGGATATAGTCTATCCTTAGTATTATTTTTAATTTCTTCGATGAACTTTATTAACATTATAGCCACAGAAACTATTAAAAATATGGTTAACTTATCTATACTTGAAGCAATAGGAATGACTAAGAAAAAAATAAAATCCTATCTAGTGAAAAAGAATTTAATTTATTCTCTGTCAAGTTTAATATTTTCTGTCATAGTAATGCTACTTGTAAATCAATTTATCTTAAAAAACTTCATGGAATCAACTAAGTGGACTTCATTTAAATTTACAATTCTTCCACTATTAATTGTGAACATTGTAAATATAATAATAGGAATACTATTCACTAGGGAATTTTATGAAAACCACAGTAATAATAGCCTAGTTGATAGGATAAGGAATTTGGATAATGAAAAAAAATAATAAATTTATTATATTAAATTTGTTATTAGTTTTAATACTGCCAATACTTATATTATATAGTTTATAGGCATATAAGGAATTTTATATAAAATTAAACCGACATTTATCTAAAAAAATAAGTGTCGGTTTTTGTTTTTACAAGTCTTTTATTATGTTTTATTTTTTAATATTAACTTCTAAACTCGCCATGTCCAAATATTATATATTTGTAGCTTACAAGTTCTTCCAATCCAACTGGTCCTCTTGCGTGAAGTTTTTGTGTTGAGATTCCAAGTTCTGCGCCCTTGCCAAATTCTCCACCATCTGTGAATCTTGTCGATGCATTTACATAGACACAAGCTGAGTCCACTTCTTCTAAAAATTTCATTGCCCTTTCATAAGATTTTGTAAGTATTGCTTCAGAATGCCCTGTTGAATATTTTGTAATATGTTGAATTGCCTCATCAACATTTGAAACTGTCTTTACAGAAAATTCGTAGTCTAAGTATTCTCTTCCAAAGTCATCTTCAGTTGCGGCTTCTGCGTTCTTAAATTTTGAAATAGATTTTTCGTCCGCGTGAACTTTTATATTGTATTTTTCAACAATTCCATTTAACATATCAAAAAATTTATCTGGAAGATTTTCATTTAACACAAGTGATTCCATTGCATTGCACACGCCAATCCTTTGTGTCTTTGCATTTTCTATAATCTTCACTGCCTTTTCAATGTCAGCTCCATCATCTACATATATGTGGCAATTTCCTACTCCCGTTTCAATTACAGGTACTTTTGCATTTTCCACAACGGAATTAATTAGTGAAGCTGAGCCTCTTGGAAGCAAAAGATCTACGTAGCCCTTTAATTGCATAAGTTCTTTTGACGATTCTCTCGATGTGTCTTTTACAATTTGGACGAAGTTTTCATCATAGCCTGAATTTTTTATCCCAAGTCTTATTGCGTCTGCTATTGCAATATTTGAATTTATAGATTCTTTGCCGCCGCGAAGAATTATTGCACTAGATGCTTTAAGTGATAAAATTGAAGCGTCTAGTGTTACATTTGGTCTGGATTCGTAAATTATCGCAATAACTCCCATAGGAACAGTTTTCTTCCCAATTAAAAGTCCCGCATAATTTTTTTCCATGGACAAAACCTTTCCCACTGGATCCTTAAAGTCGATTACGTCCTCTATTGACTTTGCCATAGCTTCTATTCTCGCGTCATTTAAAAGAAGCCTATCAATTAGACCATCAGGCATATTATTTTCTCTGCCTCTTTTTATATCTAATTCATTTGCCCTTAATATATTTTTACTTTCAGACAAAAGCGACTTTTTAATTGAAGCTAGCATTCTATTTTTTTCTTCTGTATTTAATTTTTTTAATTTATAGGAAGCTTCCTTTGCTATTTTTCCTAATTCCTTAACACTTAAAATAGGTTCCAATTTCTTCTCCTTTAACTATATCTCTAATTGTCTTCATATTTTCTCCAGATGCAATTATAACTTCGATATTTTTTTCTATGGCAAGTTTTGCCGCCCTAATTTTTGTGAACATTCCTCCAGTGCCAACATTGGATTCAGTTTCCTTTGCCATTGCCTCCACATTATTTATGTCTTCAACTTCGTGAATAATTTTTGCGTCGCGATTTTTTCTAGGATCGTCAGTGTAAAGTCCTTCAATGTCTGTTAGCATAATGAGGAGATCTGCCTCTGTAATTCTCGCAATCACAGCAGATAATGTATCATTATCGCCAAATTTTATTTCATAAGTAGAAATTGTGTCATTTTCATTTATAATTGGTATGGCATTCATCCCCTGCAATTTTTCAAAAGTGTTTTTTGCATTAATTCTCATCTCGTCATCTTTTTCTATCTGTCTAGTTAAAAGAATTTGTGCAGAATTGTAGCCATAACTAATCAAAGACCTATCGTAAATATTTGTGAGTGCAACTTGACCCACTGCTGCTGCAGCTTGTTTGTCTGAGGTTTCCTTCGGTCTTTCTTTCAAATTTAATTTCGCACGACCTGCTGCAATGGCACCACTTGATACTAAAATAACATCTATTCCCCTATTTTTTAAGTTTGCAATTTCATAGCAAAGCTCGTCGATTTTTTGTAAATTTATCTTTCCATTGTCGTGAGTAATAGAAGATGAACCAACTTTTATCACAACTTTTTTTATTTCCTTTGAAAATTTTCTCATTTCAATCACCTTAAATATAATATACTTTAAATTTTTACTTTAGTAAATATTTTTTACAATTTATAATAAAAAAGTAGATTTTAAATAAATAATCTTAGCATTTTAAATTCCTTTTACCTTAATTTTTCCTTATGCTATAATAATTCTGGAGTGTGATTATTTTGCCAAAAATTTTAAGAAAAAAATTACTTGCGCCAAATATTTATTTATTTGACATTTATGCACCTAAAATTGCAGCTTCTGCAAAACCAGGTCAGTTTATTATTTTAATTGCAGACAAATATTCC
>NZ_JALEOV010000031.1 GCF_022767005.1 Peptoniphilus sp.
TCTCCCTAACAAGGTAAAATTGATAAAAAAAGAAGCAGTCCATAAAGGTTCTGCTTCATCAATTTTTCGTAAGTGGGTACTCACTTACTGTGCTTGCTATTAAAGTTATAAGCGTTAAGCGTGTATTAAGTTATTCTTCTAATTTTTTAGCATCATCTTCTAGTTCTAAGAACTTATCAAAATCACTTTTGTAAAGTCTATCTTGTATAATTCTATATTTTTCAAACTCACTCTCTGCGTGCTTTTTAGCAAGAGCTGCAGACACTTTTCCTGCATCGTTTAAGATTTCTTTATCCCATAATTGTAAAAATCCATTTAATCTTTTTTCCCAATCTTCCATAGTCATAGGGATATGTCTTTCTGCTTGTAGTTCTGCCATGTCCAAATATGATGAAACAATTCTTTGCATTTGATTTAATTCTTCTTCGTTTAGATAATTTTTTGCAACAACTACATCATATTTATGAATTTTTGAATCTGGAGAGCCTTCCCAAGTAGTAAGTCCCATATTTTTCGTTTTGTGATTGGCTCTATCTACGATTAATTCAGCTGCAGTTTTTCCATGAATTGCATAGTGCAATTTATTTTGAATAGCTGCAAAAAATCTTTTTGTTGCTTTTGCAGATGGATCATAGTCTAAAGAAGTGGCATAAATATCTGTGATTTTTTGATAGAATCTTCTCTCAGATAATCTAATTTCACGAATTTTTACAAGTAATTTTTCGAAATAATCCTTTGTAAGTTTTGTGCCAGAATTTTTGAGTCTTTCATCATCCATTGCCCAACCTTTAATTGTAAAATCTTTTACAATTTGGTTTGCCCACTTTCTAAATTGGACGGCACGTTCGTTATTTACTTTAAAGCCTACTGCAATAATTGCTTGTAGGTTGTAGTGTTTTGTTTCTCTTGAAACATTTCTAGAACCTTCTTTTTGAACTATTAAGAAATTCTTAATAGTTGCTTCTTCTTGTAATTCATTGTCATCAAATATTTTTTTTAAGTGCTGATTTATTGCTGCAGTACTGACATCATAAAGAGCTGCCATCATCTTTTGAGTTAGCCAAATATTCTCATCTTCATATCTAATTTCTATAGCTTCTTGATCATCACCGTTAGCTGCAATAAAAGTCAAGTATTCAGCAGCGGATGATCTGATTTGAAGTTCTTTTTTTTTCTGATTTTCGTCTTTATTTTTATCCATTTCTTTACTCATAATTTCCTCCAAGTATAAATTTCATTCTACCTTTAAACACTGGAATACTAATTAAGAATACAATTACATAATGTATAAAGGAATTTATCATCATACTTTTTGTTATTGGTAATTGATGATAAGTTTGACCTATTATTTTAAAAGCGGCTAGAGTGTTTGTTATAAAATCTAGTGCCAACCATAGGGCAACTGCTGATCCTATGAAAGCAATTATATAGTTTAAAAGTTTACTGATTTTTGGTAGCTTTTGATTTATTAAAATTAGCAATATTCCATAAATTATTACTGCTGTAATTGAAAGGGGAATAGACAATTTGTTATCTAGTTTATCTTTTAAGGATATATAAAATCCTAAACCTACAACTATAAAATCAATTAAAAAAGCTGAGATTTTTACAGAGTAGGTAGAGATGAGATAGTAGAAAACTACTCCAGAAAGGATTAATAAAATATATCCTGTAATAAAAATTCCCATAGAGTCTCCTAATAATAATCATCATGTTCAGGGCGATAATTTTTAAGAAAATCTCCCTGAGGTATATTAACATTAACTGGTTTATTAAATTTGCCCATTTTTGCTAACTCAGAAATTTTTAGATTTAGTAAATTTATATCTACGCCTAACTGTCCAGCGATTTCATAATCACAAACTTGATCATTGATATTATCTAGGATATCTTCATCACTTATTAATAAATGAGCTGCAAAAATATTAGCTTCAGTTTCAAATTTATTTGTAGGGTTTAATACTGTTTGGTCATGAAAAGCTCCACCACTCATACAATAATCTCTGTGTAGTTGATCGTGACCTAATTCGTGTGCTAATATCGTCTTTCTATTAAAATTTGTGTTACTACTGATAAAAATAAATCTGTTCCTTTGAATATAATGGTACATTCCTAAAAGTATTTTTGTTTCAGGTAGATATACCAGGTTAATATTCAAAGCT
>NZ_JALEOV010000062.1 GCF_022767005.1 Peptoniphilus sp.
CTAATAAACCATCACTTGCAGAGATGACAGACAAGGCTTTAGAAGTCCTTTCAAAAAATGACAAGGGATTTTTCTTGATGGTAGAAGGTTCTGAAATTGATTGGGCAGCTCATTCAAATGATCCAGTTGCACTTGTTCACGAAATCAAAGCCTTTGACGACGCAGTAAAAGTTGCAAAGGACTTTGCAGACACACATAAGGACACAGTAATTGTTATAGCAGCAGACCACGGAACTGGCGGAATAACTTTTGGACACAGAAACATCACTAAGGGATATGACAAAGCACCTTTAAATGAATTTACAAACTTAATTTCATCGGCAAAAATTTCTGTAACAAAGGCAGCTGAAGAAGTAAAAGAAGATAAATCAAATGTTAAAGAAGTTATGGAAAAGAACTTTGGAATTAAAGATTTAAACGAAGAAGAATTAAATTTAGTAAAAAATGAAAAAGACATAGTATCAGCAATAGGAAGAATTATTTCAGCAAGAAGCCATATTGCATGGACAACTGGTGGACACGTTGGCGGAGATGTGGGATTATATTCATACTCAACAGCGGAAGGCGCAGAAAGATTAATTGGAACAGTTCACAATTATGAGATAGGAAAATATATTAAAGATTTACTAGACGTTGACCTAGATAAATTAACAGAAGAACTTTACCAACCAATTAGAAAGGGATTTGAAGATAAAGGCGCAAAAGTTGAATTTAAAGCAAAAGGCACAAATGATTATGAAGCAATTGTAACAAAGGGCGATGACAAAATTATTTTCCCTGTGTCAAAGAATTATGCAATTAAAAATGGCGAAAAAGTAGATCTTGGAGGACTTACAATTTACAGCACGAGATCGGTATATGTACCACAAAAAGCTTTTGAATTATTAAAATAAAAAAATTCTGCAAATAAATTTTATAAAATCCAAATATTTGAAAATTAGAATTAAACTTTCAAATTTACAAAAAACTGCGGCTACTTTTATAGCTGCAGTTTTACTTTTTTTCTATATTTGCGATTTCTCTTTGAATAAAGCGACCGGCGACATTTGCTATTTCTTTTACGCTTTTTATTTTTATAAAATTTCTATCAAATAAATATTTTGCATTGTCTACTTTGTCACTATTTAATATTGCTGAGGTGTGAATGCCTATTTTTTTCAGCTTTTCCAATTCCTTTTTCGCATCATCAAGAGATGCTTTATCAGAATATTTTTTGGAACTAAAAAAGCTTTTATTGATTAGAGGCTTTATGTCTCGTGGTAAGGCATCTGTAAGGACAATCATCATGTGATTTTCATTTTCTTCATCTATTAAATTAAGGTATCCACGGTAGAATAGTCCATCTCGATTCCAGCCCTGTGCCCTGTATTTAAAAATTTTCTCATAGTCAGACTTTTCTTCATAGCTTTTTAAGATTGTGATAATGGTATAGTCACCAACAGTTTCGTAGGAAATTACACGATTAAGTATTTCGTTATTTTCAAGAGATTTTGATACAATATACGCTTCTATGGCAATGTCGCTTTCTATATCCATTAAAGATGCAGAGGCATCGAGGACTAGATCCACCTTTATATTAGAGTGTAGATTTAAAATTTTTTTTGAAAAGATATTTACATTGTCAGAAATCATTGACTTGTAGGCGAGTTTTGAAATCAATTTGCCACTACTTGTAACCACTTCTTCTATACCGAGATGATTTGAAAGTGCCATTCTAATTTTTTTTGAAAGACTTTTTATTTGGGTATTATAAAAATTTTTATTTTCCTTAAATTTTAACAGATGTCTATTTATTACATCATCATCAAAATTTTCTTCACCAATATTTTTGTGGCTTAGACCTCTTGTATAGTGAAGTTTTGATTTTTTGTGTGCACCATATAAATATTTTTCTTCAATTATTTTCATTTCATCTTCGGAATAAATTGACTTTCCAAAGGTATCCTCGATGTATTTATATTTTTCCTTTCTGCGTCTTAGAGCAAAGGAGTACAAAAAACTCGTTATATTCTTAGTTTTTTTATTTTTGAAATCGCCAAATATTGTGGGTTTGTTAGATCTTTCAAGGCTTACAAATCCAATATTATCAAAAAGTGTAATATTATTTAGCGGAGAAAATTTTAAAACTTCATTTTTTTTGTAATTTAGATTTTCTATAAAGATGTTCAAGATTCTCTCTTCGAAATTATTTTTATCTGTATCACTATCTAATTTTAAATTTTCAAAAATTTTTTCTCTCTTGTAGCTTAGCTCATAACTTCGTCCTAATATAGAATTTACTCTTTTAAGCTGCATATCAAAAAATAAATTTTCTTTAAGTGCCAAATTTTTTCTTTGCAAGTCGTATTTGTCTTCCAAAAATTTTTTTGCATAATTTTTACGCAAAGTTTTCAAAACACTTCGAGAACTAACTTCTTTTTGATATATAAAATCTTCTAAGAGAAAAATTGCAAACATATCAAATTTATTTCGGTAGAGATTGTACTCCCAATTTGAAAATAATCTTTCGAGATTATGGCTTCCAAAATATTTTGAAGCAAGACCAATGATTAAATTTATATAAAAATCGGGATTTCCAGAGATGTCTTCACCTGTTATAAAGGGATCACTGTCATAGTCCATAGACCCATCCCAGATGACATTTTTTATTCTATTTTCTTGAATTCTTGAATTTTTCTTTAACATAATTATTCTACAAAAATATCTTTAAAAAATAAATTTTCATCAAACCTAGTTTTTATTAAGTCTTTTAAAATTTCCTCTTCATAAGCATCGAAAAGCTTGTTTGCAATAGTTAGCTCTAATGCAGAACTCAAGCTAAGGTCTTCTTTTACAAGGTCAATTGCATCAAAGATTCCCCTAAGGTCTGGTGAGTTGCTAGAAATTTCTCCAGCCTCTGCTTTTAATTTTAAATCGTAAAAGAAAAAGGCAATGTTACCTACGTATTCACTTTTCATATTTGGATATTCTTTTTTTATAAGATCTATAAGTTTTTCGCGGGAGATTAGGGGCATTTTTATTATTACAAAACGAGATAGGAGTGCTTCGTTTAATTCTCTAGTTCCTTCGTAGCCATAGTTCATAGTTGCGATAAATCTAGTAGCTGGGTGAAGTTTAATAATGTCATAGCCAGGTATGTCAATTATTCTTCTGTAATCTAGGATAGAGTGTAGCACAGCCATAGCTTCATTTTTTGCCATATTAATTTCGTCTAAAATGACGAAACCTCCACAGTTTGCAGCCTTAGTAATTGGTCCTTCACGAAAGATCACATTGCCATTTTTTAGAGTATCGTCGCCAATTAAGACGGAGCTGTCAATATTTATGTGAAAGGACAAATTCCAAAGAGGCCTTTTGAAAATATACGCGAGATTTTCAGCCAATACATTTTTGCCTGTTGATTTGTCGCCAACTAATAAGAGGTTTTTGCCAGCTAAAATTGCAGAGATTGCTTCCTTTAAAATTTCATCTCCAGAATAAAAAAAGTGAGGCTCGGGTATTCTATTTGCATATTTTTCATCTAATTCATAATTATTTATAAAATTTTCAATTTTATTTTTCATTTTACCCCTGCTCTATGGAATTTATTTCGTTTATAACATATAATTTTTTAAAATTTCCTAATCCTATTGCAGATATAATTATCTCTTGGTCTTCTTTTCCATTAAAATAAAGTTCAATAGTAGGATTATAGTAGATAGAGATGCCGGAAACTTCTTCCATTTTATATCTACTTGTGTCATCATCTTTTGTACTTATATTAAAATCATAAGTTGCGACAGAGCAACAAGATGCTTTTACATCAACATCTGGATTTATAAAAATTTTATTAATATTTTTCTTTTTAAGATATGCTAAAGCTCTATCCTTTAATATAAAATTCATAAAAACCTCCTAAATAAAAAAGGGTGGCATTCAACCACCCTTTAAATAAGCAATTAATCTAAAATTATAGATTCAATTCTAGTTTTATTTTTTCTACCAATTTTTACTACAAAGAATGCATATAGAGCTGCGATAACAGCTGCTGCAGGGTATGCAATTGAGAATGGCAATCCAAGTCCAAGGCCTTTAATGTTAATAATGAATGAGAATACTACAAATACATAGAAAACACCTGGAATTAAAGTAATAATATAGTTTTTGTCATTGTTAATTAAATAAATAGTAGCTACTGCAAGTGCGAATGTTGCTACAAATTGGTTTGTGAAACCAAAGTATCTCCAAAGTAAATTAAATCCATTAGGATTTGATTTTGCAAAGAATAAGATTGCAATTGCTGGGATAAATAGAACTGCAGAAAGGCCAGCTCTCTTTGATGGAGATTTTTGATCAATATTTAATTCTTCAGAGATTATAAGTCTAAGAGATCTAAATGCAGTGTCACCAGAAGTGATAGGAAGTGCGATAACGCCAAGAACTGCAAGAAGTCCTCCAACATTACCCATGAAGTATTTAGAAATTTTACCAACCATAAGAGTTCCAGCTGTATCAAGTGGAGCTTGTCCAGAAGAGAAAATAACCATTGCGCCAGCTGCCCAAACCATTGCGATGAAACCTTCAGCGATCATAGTTGAATAGAAAGTTACTCTAGCTTCAGATTCAGATTTAACAGTTCTAGAAATAAGTGTTACTTGAGAACCGTGGAATCCAGATAGTATACCACAAGCAACTGTAATAAAGAATGATGGTATAAATTTTTGTCCAAGTGGGTGCTTTGCAAGAAGTCCAGCATTAGCGAAAGATAAGTCTCCAGAGCCCTTAACAAAGATTCCAATAAATACTCCAATAGCAGAAATAAGTAGAAAAGCACCAAAAATTGGATAAATTCTACCAATTAATTTATCAATAGGTAGTACAGTTGATAGGATGTAGTAAATAAAGATTACAGCATAAATGATCCAAATAGCATTTGAATCAACGCCAACTTTAAGTACATCGTTTGCGATTAAGTCCCCAGGAGTGTAGACGAAAACTACACCAGTTAGAAGAAGCAAAAGTGCAATAACAACATTGTAGAATTTACGAACTCCATCGCCAATGTATTTACCAACTAGTTTTGGCACTTGAGATCCGCCGTTTCTCATTGAAATAAATCCAGTCATGAAATCATGAACTGCACCTGCGAAAACGCAACCAATAGGAATTGCTAGAAAAGCAATAGGTCCAAAAAGAATTCCTTGAATAGGTCCAAGTATTGGTCCCGTACCTGCAATATTAAGTAGGTTGATGAGCCAGTTTTTCTTTTCGCTCATTACTACATAGTCAACTCCATCTGCCTTTTTGACAGCAGGAGTTTCTCTGTCATCTGGCGCCAATTGACTTTCTACATATTTAGAGTAGAAAAATCCGCCGCCAAATAAAATTATAAGTCCAATAATAAATAATAACATAATATCCTCCTTTACTTTTATTGCTTACATATAAATTATAGAACAAATACTTTATAAATACAAGACAAAACAATTAAGAATTGCAACGTATAAATCGTTTGCATATGCTTTAAATAGCTGAGTTTTTTAAAAAATTTTCATAAAATATATATTTTAGAATGAAATAAATTATTAAGAATAAACTATGCAAGAATTTATAGAAATGTAAAAATTGATAATATTTTTGTAAAAGATATGAAGAGTTATAAGAGTTGGGAACGAGTTGGTCACGGAACAGTGAAAGGATGTAGAAACATATAAAAAGCACACAATGATTTAATCAACGTGTGCTTAATTTTAAATATTTATAACAATTTGTAAATACTAAATAAAATGGTCGGGGTGAGAGGATTCGAACCCCCGGCCCCATGGTCCCAAACCACGTGCGCTACCAAACTGCGCTACACCCCGACAATGAAAAATTTACAAAAAATTTAAATTCTTTATATTTAATTTCGAACAGATATTATTATAACATGAAAAATAGTTTTGTCAAAGCTTTTTTAAAAAATTTTCATAAAGGTTTGTAGAAAATGATTATAGTTGATTTATAAAAAAATTACAACTAAAATATAATTATTATTAAAGAAGGAGGGAACATGAAAGCTATTATATTTGATTTAGACGGAACATTAGTGGACTCTATGGGCTATTGGCGAAGTGTATCCAAGGATTTTATGAAGACAAAGGGAATAGACATAGAAGACGACTTACAACATAAAATGACTACAATGAGCCTTAGAACTTCTCTTAAATTTTTAAAAGATTACTACAATTTAGATGAAAGCTTCGAAGAATTATATCAGGGATTTAGCGAAACTGTTATAGATTTTTATTCCAATAAAGTAAAATTAAAGGATAATGCCATAGAAATTTTAAAATATTTTAAAAGCAAGGGAATAAAAGTTGTAATAGGAACATCTACGGCAAAGCATTTCGCAGACATTGTCATAAAAAAATATGGCATGGATAAATTAGTTGATGGGCTTTACACCGTAGATTCAGTGGGACATATCAAGGGCGAAGAAAAATTTTTCACATCAATAACAGATTTTTTAGGCGAAAAGCCAGAGGATGTATATTTAGTTGATGATTCCTACTTAGCCCTTAAAACAGCAAGAAGTGCAGGATTAAAAACAGTTGGAATCTACGATGAAAATTCTAAGGACAAGTGGAAAATAGTAGTAGAGGAAAATAAATACGCCATTACAAATTTAATAGAATTAAAAAATATATGAAACTATTTTTATTTTTTGCAATTAGAACAATACCTGCCTTCCTAATTACCTTTGTAGTTTTTTCGCTAGTGAGAGTGAAATTTTTTTCACACAGAAAAATAAATTCCAGTGGATTTAGAGAATTTTTATTAAGTGTATTTGTAGGTTACATTGCTTTCTTGGTGATAATGCTCTTTATGCCAAACTCCTATATTTCTGATTCGGGAATAAATTTAACCAATGAGCACTTTGATTTCGTTGGAAATTTTAAGGACAGAATTACATCAGGAGCGTGGGGCGTAAATTTAGTTCCCTTTAGGACAATAAGAAACTATGTAAAATATTCAGGATTTTTACACACAATGACAAATATAATTGGCAATATAATAATTTTTGTGCCTTTTGGAATTTTAGTTCCAGAAATTTTTCCAAAGACAAGAAATCTATTAAAGATACTTGTAATTACATCTATAACTTCTTTTTTTGTTGAGTTCATACAATTTTTTATAGGAAGGTCTGTGGACATTGACGATTTAATTTTAAATGTACTTGGTTCAGTGATAGGATATTTTGCATGGAAGAAGATTTTGCGATTTAAATTTGCAAAGAAAAAGAGGAGGAAAAAAGTAAGAGGGACTGAGATACACTAAAATTGACAAAAATCACAAGTTTTAGTATAATCTTAGTCTAATATATGGGGGCGAAAATGGTTTCGACGGGGATTTTGAGCTTTAAGTAGCGAGTCGTTGATGGATCACACAACGTAAAAATGGTCCATAAAAAATAAACGACGAAAATAATTTCGCACTAGCAGCCTAATTAGGTAGCAATCCGGCCAGACACCGCGAACTGTAACCGGGTTTCAAATTAGCGGGCAAACGAACTCTGTGACGCGTCATAGCAGAGGGGGTTAATGGCGCTACCGTGTATGAGTTTGACACTCTAGTAATACATGGAAAATTTAAAGAGGAGTCTGCACTCGGAGAATCTTTCTGTAAGAAGTCTTCGGACGTGGGTTCGACTCCCACCGCCTCCACCATTCATACTTAACCACAGTTAACCATATTGTGTAGAAATAGCCATTCCTTAGTGAATGGTTTTTTTATTTGTGTTGACAATTAACCATATTTAACCATATTTTACGCTAATTTCCCACCTAAAGTCCCCACCTGTTTTTTTAAATGAATGTCTATTTATAGCCATTCCAGATGATGGGTTTTTTGATTCCGCGATTAAGTCCCCACTTTTTGGATCTACTCAACTTTTAATAAATCCATCTTCACAGTTCCGTTTAAAACATTAAAAACATCTTTCTTCCCTTCCTCTACTGCGTGAATATACACTAGGGTCGTTGAAGTGTCTAAGTGTCCCATTTGCTGTGCTATGTTTGCTAAGGGTATATTGTTATAGGCAAGCATTGTTGCTGTTGTATGTCTTAATCCATAAGGTGGCACATACCTCAAATGGTGTCTTTCACAAAAGTTTTTCCACCAATTTCTAAAGGTGGATTCGCCTATATGTTCGCCCCTAGAGTTTGTGAATACATAATTATTAAATATAACAGTTTTTAACTTCAACTCTTTTGATTTTTCTTGTTCATTTTTATAATGGATCTGTAGCAAACTTATTGCTAAATCAATTAAGTCTATTTCTCTAGGTTCTTCATTCTTAGTGCCTTTTGTTATATAACCTGCATCTGTTGCTGCTAAGGATTCATCAATTAAGATTTTTCTTTCAATCCAGTTGATTTTATTCCATTTCAAGCCTCTTGCCTCTGCAGGCCTTAGCCCACACATAACAGTTAGGACATAAAATAGAAAATACCTTACAGGAGCATGCTTAGACAAGATTTCTAAGTGTTTTTGTACTTCGGATATGTTGTAGTATCTGTTTTTTGTTAAACGACGAGATACCTTAATCTTGATGGGTTTAAATGGATTTTTCTTTATTATATTTTTTGTAACTAATTCTTCAAATAGTGCATGAAGTGCTGTCAAATAATGCTTCTTTGTCTTTTGACTTAAGGGTTTATTGGTATTAATCCCTCTTTCAGTCTCTAGAAATTCAAAAAAGTTTCTTGCATCTGCTTCAGTAAAGGCCACTACTTTTTTATTTTTAAAAAAGTTTGCCACTCTTTTTCCGATGTAATCTCTATACCAATCTATTGTGTTTTGTTCAAGGTCATTGGTATTTATATACCATTCTCTTGCTTCAACAATATCTAACTCAGAGATTTTATTTGGATCAGATGCCTTTAGCTTTGTTTCTTCATACAACTCAGCTTCTATAGTTGCAACTAATGCCTTTAATTGGATTCCATTTAAATCTGTTTCAATTGTTCTACTGGGTCTATATCTTTTGCCATTAAAGTTATAGTCTCCCATGACTTTGATTTTGCCGTTTTTTAAAATTTTATATGACATATTTCCTCCTAAAAAATTTAGTAGGAAAGCTACATTTGCATCTTGGGGGATGCAGTAACCATAAAATTATGGTATTATATATAAAGAGACATATAGTCTCTATATGACATTTTCCTTGATTTCGTTTGGTCGCGGGTCAAGGATTTTTTTCTATTGAATTATATAAGTTTAACGCATATAATCTTATTACTAAAGATAATAAGTTTATGTTTGTAATATTTAAGGTGATTCTATGAGAATTAATAATATAATTTATAATGTTAAACAGGCATTTCTTGAAATAATAAGAAAATATATCTATTTAGTTAGCCCTATTATTGGTCTTGGAGCTTTTATCATACTTGAAAAAGCTAATTTTATTGAATCATCAAGCGACCAAAGCTATATTAACAATATTATTAATTTAAGCGGGGTATTGGCAGGTTTTTTATTTACAACATATGGTATTTTTATGTCATTACCAAACAATAGATTTATTCATTTATTGAAGTTTAATGGTTATATGGGTATAATCTATAAAACATTACTTTTTGGAATTGTTTTTTTAATATCATCAATGATACTAGGTTTGTTTACCAATTATTATAATTTAATAACTTATATATTTGTTTTTGGAATTTCAGAAACGATAACAAGTGTTTATCATTTCTATAAAGTTTTAAAATATTCGTCTAAGTCTAAATAGTCAAGCTCTCTGATAGAGCTTTTTTTATTTCATTAAAATATTTTTTTGCACCATCATTTAAGTAATCTAAAGGGAGTTCTATAGTCATAGTTTTTGTTAAATATCTTTTAATTAAGTCAATTGTTTCTGATTCATTATCTTCATTTTTTGCTGTGACCTTAAAGGTTTTAAAGTTTTTGCTAATTTTCAGTTTTTCTTTAAGAAAATCCTTAAACTTATCTAATTTGTTTTCTGTTGGGCTATTTATAACGCTAATATTTATTTTTACTTTTGATAAATCATCATTAGATAACCCAAACAAATTTTCAAAACTTAGGATTTGACTTGTTAACATTGAATTCTTAGAAAACTCCATTTCTGTATCTAAAATTGTCGTCATCCTATTTATTTTTGCTTCAATTTCTTGATCTATAATTCTTTCAACTTTTATTACAACAGAATAATCGTTATTAAAATTTTCAAGAAATTTGGTAAAAGGTTTTTGAAATGCTTTATATTGTGAGTTTTCCATAACTACAGCGGTTAATGAATCTGTATCAAATAAAAAGTATTTGTAATTTTCAATATTTAAATCAGTTTTATTAATGGAAGATCCATCTGAACTCTTTATTCTTTTCAGTACACCCTGTTTTATTTCGGAAGATTTACCAATTATTCCAAAAATCTTTTTTTCTTCATTAGGTAGCAATTCAATAAAGGAACCATCGTCCTCAAAATTAATAATGGATGATTCATCCGCATATTTATTACATTCCGTTAGTATAGAGTTTACATATTGTTCTATACACTCATCTGTTCCAAGTGCATAATTATCAAAGTTTCTTTGATTACCAACATTAATTAAAACCTTATAGTATTCCAAATTAACTTGCATAACTTCATTCTCCATTTAAAACTCTCCTCTCTAATAGCAATCGTTTAAAATTAATGCGTGCTTTGTATATTGGATAATATCATTTAAAGACATGGATTTCTCATCTTCAACTTTCTTACTAAAGTTTTCCATATCATCTAAAAACAGCTTCCTCGTTTTATAGGCTTGATAACTTACTCCATAGACATTTAAAACATAATTAGGTGGGAACTTTGCCGTCTTATACATCATATTTCTTGGCATTAAGAGTTCTCCTGCAAAGGCATCTGCAGATTTTTCTTTTACATAGTCGCTTAGATATTTGTACTTTGTGTGATGCTG
Organism: Peptoniphilus sp.; assembly: GCF_022767005.1. Taxonomy (GTDB): domain Bacteria; phylum Bacillota; class Clostridia; order Tissierellales; family Peptoniphilaceae; genus Peptoniphilus_A. Next base: position 10,953 of record NZ_JALEOV010000062.1, read on the forward strand.
CAGGAAGATGTGACCAAGTTCATGGGCAAGTGTGAATCTTTGTCTACTTAAATCAAAGTTAACATCATCTAATGCTATAAGATATCTTTTAGTTTTATAGTTATAGATGCTATATCCATCTAAGCCTAAGAGATCTTCTTTATGCACCTTAATATCTGGTCTGTATTTGATGATATCTTCCACATTTATAGGTAGCAGCTGTTCTTCATATTTAATTTTCTTATGAACGCAGTTAGCCATGCTTACTGCATAACGTATGTTATAGTTTAAATTATTCATATTACAAACCTTAGTTCTTTTTTAGATAAAAAATATATAGGGATCTTCTCCCTTATATATTTAGCAAAATATTAAAAATTAATTTATATCATACAAAAAAGCCCTGTACAGCAATGGTACAGAGCTTTTTTGATTTAGTGCTGTTCTAGAAACAGCGTACAATTATTTTCGTGATGAAATTAATCATCGTGTACCATTATTATAATATTGTGTTAAAAATTGTCAATTTTCATTCTGCTCTAATTTAGGCAATTGTATTGTAAAGCCTAGATCATTTGCAATTTTTTTATAAACAATAGGATTAGTTTTCCTTTTTAATTTTTCAAATCTTTTTCTAAGCGAATTATTCAATTGAATAAATTCTTGGTTAGTTAAAAAACATTTCATGGATATAAAAGCATTAAACACATCATTTCTAGGGGCATTTTTTGCTATATTTGAAGAATCATGCAAAAATTTATTATACCTATTATGCTTTATAAATTTATAATCTATTATTTTATTATTGTGGGCAATTATATTTCTAAATTCAACTAAATTTATCAAATAAGATTCTAATTGATCTGGTTCTAAAATAGCTTTTTCATCATTTACATTTATTTTAAGAAAATAACTTAGGTCTTTAGCAATTTTATTTTTAAGCTTCATAGGCATGTAAGAATAAAGTCTAGATGTTTGCCCGAATGTTAAATTATTTATTAAAATCCACATAGGTACATCGCCATGATTTTTGACATAATGAGCAATTGAATTATTCTCTTGATTAGATTTTATAGAAATGATATTAGACAATTGAGAAATATTCTTTGAAACTTTTAAGATTTTATTACTATCATAATTGTTTATATCAAGGTAAGAGTACCTAATATCTTTAAAATATTCGCTGTATCTAAAGGCAAATACTGATTTAAAAGTTTTCTCAACTTCTGTAATAAATCTAAAAAATATAGATTTTATATTTTTATCAAAATGATGTACATCAATAATATTTTCAAAATATGTTTCACTCATATATTTTTCATTAGAATTGAGAAAATATTTACTATAACAATTAATAATATTGTAATAATTATTATGTAATAAATAATTTTTGGCAGCATCTTCATCATTAAAATTTAGTTCTCTATTTTTTAGTATTTCTATTTGTTCATCTAATGACTTAAAAGGTTTCATAATAAAAAATACCCTCCATATATAATGAAGGGTATTTTCGCATACAAGTTCCCTTAGGAAGTATGATGCTAATCTCTAGCCTCATTATATATAAACATACTTGGTTTTGCAAGAAAAATTTTATTTTTTGTAGTCAAATGTATTCAAATACACTCAAATATAATCAAAAGAAACTATTTTTATTCCCTTTCATCTTCGAAGAAAGTTGCTTTTATCATTCTTAACATCATTTCTTTTTGCTCAGGTGTGAGGTTTTTGTTTGCTCTATAAAGCACAGACACTCCCTCAGGAAAATCTTCTTCTAATTCTGAAACTTTAGATTTTGAGCCATGAGAAAGTTTCGGGTTAGATGAGCGACCGAGTAAATAATCAGCAGTTACGCCAAAAAAATCTGCAATTTTTAATAGCTCATCACCTTTAATTGGTCTATCGTTTGTTTCTATACGGCTTAATACACTATAATTGATATCCAACTTTTCAGCTAATTCTTTTTGAGTTAGATTATTTTTTTGCCTTAATTCAGAAATACGATTTCTCACAATAACACCTCTCATTGCTATATTAACAATTTCATTATAGCACATTGCTAAAAAAGAAAAAATAACTTTGCTAAAACAGCAATTAAGTGTTGACATTGTGAAAATAGCAAATTATAATATAGATAAAGAATTGCTGATTAAGCAAATGGAGGTGAAAAATGAAAAATAAAATTAATTTAGAGTTTATAAAAAATAGAAGAACTCAATTAGGGATATCATCTCAAGAAATGGCTGAATCACTTGGATTTAAAGATGGCTCCACTTATTGGAATTATGAAAATGGGAAGTATAGAATTAAGGCTGATATGTTGCCAAATTTAGCCAAAAAGCTAGATTGTAAAATAACAAATTTTTTTATCCAATAATTTGCTTTTATAGCAAATAGAGTGAGAGGAGGTATTGATGGATTTAGAAAAGCTTAAAAATAAGTTGGGAAGTTATCTTCTTAAAGAGGCGACTGATTTATATAACAATTGCGAGAATTTAAGTGACAAGGTAGTAGTTTTAAATCTGATAATTGAAATTGTAAATA
>NZ_JALEOV010000074.1 GCF_022767005.1 Peptoniphilus sp.
TTTTCTTTATTTTGAAAGTAATAAAGAGTACATTGAAGAAACTTACCTAATAAATAAAAGGGACTATAAAAAAATATATGAAATAAAGGCATCTCCCTTATCAAAGGCTTTGTATGAAGAAATAAAAGAAAATAAAGTTTATAGGGATAAGGAAGAGAAAAAAAGAGAAGATATAAAAAATTATTTGACAATTTGGACTCATCAAATAAAATCTCCAATTTTTGCATTAAAATTACTTCTTAAAAAAGATGAAATAAATAGGATTGATTGTGAGAATGAAATTTTTGAAATTGAAGAATATGTTGGAAATATTTTAGGTTATGCAAGGATGAATATAGATAGCACAGATTATGTTTTTGGTAAATATGATTTAGACGATATTATTAGGAGCGTAATAAGAAAATATTCAATTCAGTTTATTGGGAAAAACAACAGCGTTGATTTTAGTGAAACAAAAAAAGTTATTTTAACTGATGCAAAGTGGTTTTCCTTTTTACTTGAGCAAATAATTTCCAATTCAATTAAATATACTGAAAATGGAAAAATTTTGATTTACTTAAAGGACAATGAGCTTGTAGTAGAAGATAATGGAATAGGAATAATGCCTGAAGATTTGCCTAGAATTTTTGATGCAGGATATACAGGTTATAATGGAAGACTAGAAAAAAAGTCAACAGGGCTAGGACTTAATCTTACCAAAAATATTGGGAAATCTTTAAGAATTACTTTAAGATGTGAATCAGAGGCTAATATAGGAACTAAGATTTATATAAATTTAAAAAATATTTTGAGTTAGAGTGCATGGCACTCTTTTTTCTTACAAAAATGTCACATTAAAGTCGAATTTGTTATTTTGAATAAAGGATTTATTTTTTTACATAAATTATAATTAGTACAAGGAGGCAAGAAATGTTAAAAAAATTTTTTAAAGGAATTTTAATTTTCTTAGTGGCAATTATTTTTATTGTAGGTGTAGGGGATTTTTTGTGGATTAATCTACCAAAGCTAGAAGCAAGAAAAGATATCGCTGATATTGAAAATTATGGTAAAAAGGTAAATGAAATAAAATTAGATGAAAATATAAGAGTTGTAGGACTTGGCGAAGCCACACATGGAAATTCTGATTTTCAATATTTAAAATTAGAAGTATTAAAAGATTTAGTCGAAAAAAACAATTTGAAAAGTTTTTGCCTTGAATCAGATTTTGGCGAAGGAATATTAATAAATAATTACATTCATGGCAACAAGAGAGATGAAAATATTTCAAGAATTTTTTCCTTTAATATTTATCACACAAAGGAAATGAATGAACTTATAAATTTTATGTTTGATTACAATCAAAGGGCAAAAGATAAGGACAAGCTATCTTTCTATGGCTTTGATATGCAAAACCCGGAAAAATCAATTGAAGCAATTTTAGATTTTTGCAAAGATAATAATATTTTACAAGATAAAAATCTAGAAAAAGAATTTTCCTTTAGGAAAGATACGAATTATAAAATTTCAAAAATAAAAGAAAAGGAAAATTTGTTGAGAGAAATAAAAAGTCATGTTGATTTACTTTCTTCTGATTATGCTAGGATTGTTTCAAGGGCTATTGTAAATGTACTTGATAGCATAAAATATTATGACTTAGACTTTAATGATTATGCAAAGGTAAATACTCAAAGAGATAAATTTATGGCTGACAATGTCAAATGGATAAGTGATTTTGAAAGTTCCAAGGGAAATAATTTAATTTTAATTGCTGGACACAATGGTCATGTCGCAAAGAGTGAAAATTTTTATAAACCAATGGGTGCTAATTTAAAGGAATTTTTTGGAGAGAAGTACTTTATTATTGGAACGGATTTCTACAAGACAATTGTAAATATTAATGAAGTTGGTCCTGATAAAAGGAGATCAAATCACACATTTGTATCAGCAGACCCTCTTGCATATAGTGCAAAAAAATTCAATGGGAAATATTATCTAGACTTTTCAAAAGTTAAAGATGGAGAAACTTTTAAAGTGATAAATAAAGAGATTAATATGGGAAGCTTAGGCGAAGGATATTCTCCAGTTATGAAATTTATTCCAACAAGTTATAGGATAAAAGAAGTTCCAAAAAGTCTATATGATGCAATGATTTTCGTGTATTATGCTAAACCAATTTTTGTTAATGAGGAGTAATTATGCTAGAAGTTCAAAATATAAAAAAGATATATAAAAGTCGATTTGGAGGAAATGAGGTTGAAGCTTTAAAGTTAATTAATTTTGCTGTTGAATCAGGTGAATACATTGCCATAATGGGCGAATCAGGAAGCGGAAAGACAACTTTATTAAATATATTGGCATTACTTGACAGACCAACTTCTGGAAATGTTTTATTAAAGGGCAAGAATTTATCAGAAATAAAAGACAGTGAAATGGCAAAATTTAGAAGAGAAAATTTTGGGTTTGTATTCCAAGATTTTAATCTTCTTGATACTTTTACGATTAAAGAAAATATTTTATTACCCTTGGTTTTAGCAGATGAAAAAATTTCTGTGATGGAAGAAAAATTGTTAGAAATTGTAAAAAAATTAAACATTGAAGAATTATTAAACAAATACCCCTATGAAGTAAGCGGAGGTCAAAGGCAGAGGACTGCAATAGCAAGGGCACTTATCACAAATCCAAAAATAATTTTAGCAGACGAACCCACAGGTGCACTTGATAGCAATAGTGCAAGAGAACTTTTAAAGGTTTTTAAAAGGTTAAATCAAGATGGACAAACTATACTTATGGTAACTCACTCTATTGTGGCAGCTTCAGAGGCAAAAAGAGTTTTATTTATTAAAGATGGAAAAATTTATCATCAAATTTATAGTGGCGACAGATCTTCAATGGATATGCAAAAGAAAATTGCAGATACAATGCAAATGCTACAAAGGAGCTGATAGAATGAAATCACTTTACTATCGACTTGCCCTTTCGGGAATTAAAAGAAATAAAAAAATTTTTATGCCCTTTATTGGAACGGTAATTTTTTTAATGGTATTATGTTCAATTTGTTTAAGCCTTCCCTTAGATAAGTCCATTGCAAAAGCAGGAGGAATGGACACAATGAAGTCTATTCTTTCGTTGGGAGTCATAATTTTGTCGATTTTTTCATTTATAATGCTTTCCTCAGTTTATTCTTTTATTCAAAAAAGGAAATTAAAGGAGCAAGGACTTTATTTAATACTAGGTCTTGAGAAAAAGCATCTTAGAATAATTTTGTTTTGGGAAATTATTTATATCATTGTTTTTTCTGTAGTGCCAGCGAGTATTTTAAGTATCATTTTGTATAAATTGTCCCTTGGGATTTTTGCAAAAATGACAAGTCTTCCAATAAATATTTTTGAGGAAGGAATTTTTAACAATTTTTACCCAGTATTTTTTGTCGCTCTTATATTTATTTTAATTTTAATCTTTGTATATTTAATTCAAATTATAAAAGTGAAGAACTATTCTCCCATTGCCTTAGTAAAGGAATCAAAAGCTGGAGAAAAGAAAAACAAATTTATAAAACTAATTGCACTATTGGGAATAAATTTTATTGTAGCAGGTTATACAATTAGTTTAACTACAAAGAATCCACTGCAAGCTTTTTTTAAGTTCTTTCTTGCGGCCATTTTAGTTATAATTGGAACTTATTTTGCATTCTCTGCAATAGTAAGCCTAGTGCTTGAAATATTAAAGAATAATAAAAAATTTTATTATAAGAAAGAAAATTTTTTATCAATATCAGGGCTTTTGTACAGAGTAAAAAACAATTCAAAATCCCTTGCAAATATTGCAATTTTATCCACAGCCTTTACAATAGTTTTGACATCAGGCATAAGTTTGTATGTAGGCATTGCTGATATTACCAATAGATTATTTCCAGCGCCTTATACTATAAAAACAGATGCAGAATCATTAAAGGTAGAAAAAATAGATCAGTATAGAAATAATATTAACAATTTATTAATTGCGAATAATATTAAAGGAGAAAGTTCAACAACATTTGAGTGGTCTATTCCTTTGGTAAGGGATAAAAATAAAATAAGAGTTTTAAATAGTGGAGAATGGTCTGGAGTAAATCTCAAAAAAGATTTCATTTCCTTGGACATAATTTATACTCCTGATACGAAATTAGATTTTAGAGGTAAGGATTTTATTTATTTTAAAGAAGACAATAACGAAGAATTTATAAAAAGCTTGGGATACAGTGCTAGGGCAATATCTAATGAAGAAAATGATATTCCCTTGGAAAACGTAGGAACAGTTTTTGAAAATAATAAAATAATAGCAAGAGATTATGAAAGTGCATATAAACTTTTAAAGAAATTAAATCCCAAAGGGAGCAATGAAGAACTAAATCCTAAAGTAAATACCTTGATAAGAGGAGACTTGCCAAAGAATTTTAAAAATTATTTAAGCGAACACATAGATGATTTAAAAGTTGATCCAAATCAAAAATTCACTATAATTGATAGGAGTGCAACAAAAATGGAATTTTTAAGTCTTTATGGAGTAATATTTTTTGTCGGAATACTTCTTTCCATTGCATTTTTAATAACAATGGGTCTTGCTATATATTACAAATTTCTAACAGAAGGATATGAAGATATTGAAAGATTTAAAATTTTAGAAAAACTTGGATTAAGAGAAATTGAAGCAAGGGAATCAATAAAAAAACAAATGTTAATACTTCTATTTCTCCCAATAATTTTCTGTATAGTTCACACAAGCTTTGCTTTGCCAGTATTGCAAAAATTTTTAATGTTGATAGGACTTATGAATACAAAATTATTTATAAAATCAATGATTTTTGTATTTATTATTTATATAATTTTCTATTTGGCGATATACAAGTTTACAGAAAAAGTCTATACAAAAATAGTTTTGGAAATATAAAGAGAATAATGATATTTGAAATGTGTAATAATACTTTTAGATAAGAAGTAAGCAATGAAAATTGTATATTAGTTTGCGTAAGAGAAGATTTTTCTGCTATGCTCATTTTATGAGAGCAATTCTTTTTCTTTTTATTAATGGAAAAAATGCATGTTAGAAAGATTAATAAAAAATACTTGAAAAAAAATATTTTATAATATATAATAATGCTAACAGTACCCGACACGCCTCTTAACAATGCGGACCAAGTCGGGTCATTTGATTTTAGGAGAAAAAATGAAAAAAATCCATCAAGAACCGATTAGTATAGAGAATCAAGTAAAAAAATTAATAGAGCACTTTACATCAAAAGAAGAAAAAGCTTTTGGTGTTTTTTTATGCCCAAAGGAGGAAGAATGAAATATATACGAGATAAGCCAAATAAATAAGACATAGAGAAAATGAAATATTAATCAATAAGAACTAGAACAGGTAGAAAAACTATCGTTTTTTATGGGACTCTTTTATTCTTTATTAATGGAAAGCGACTTTAAAAGGATATTAACATGAGAAGGATATTGATTTTCTTGAAAAGAAAGTTAGACAATAAAAACATATGGAAGGTAAATTTAAGGGAGCTTGAAGATATAAAATTAAATGTTACAGACTCTTCGCAAAAAGGGTATTCATAATTAATTATCTTTGATATCGATTTTAACGAAAAAATATTTAGAAATAAGTCGTAAATTGAAACCTTTATTTTTTGCCCCTTAATTTATATAATTTAATATATAGGCAAAGGAGTGATTTTATGAGTAAATTAAGAGATGCCATATATGGCTTTGCTGTTGCCGATGCCCTTGGCGTTCCCTTTGAATTTAAAAAGAGAGGAAGTTTTTGCTGCAAGGATATGGTGGGATTTGGAACATGGAACAAGGAAGCGGGCACTTGGTCCGATGATACTAGCATGACTATTGCAACTTGTAAATCTATAAAGGACAAGGGATATATAGATATTGATGATATTAGGAAAAATTTTAAGAAATGGTTATTTAATGGCGAGTTTACTGCTGATGGAGAAGTTTTTGATGTTGGTACGACAACTAGAGAAGCTCTCCAATTAAATAGAGGTTTGTCTGATTTTTATTCCAATGGAAATGGATCGCTCATGAGAATTTTGCCCATTGCCTTTATCGATGCAAGCGATGAAAAAATAGAAGAAGTTTCTAGCATCACTCATGCTCATGAAATCTCACGAAAGGCTTGCGTAGATTATGTGCATATTGCGAGAAAATTAATTAGTGGCGAAAAATTAAATTTAGAAAATAAAAGTATGGACGAAGTTAAATCAACTGGCTTTGTACTTCATACTTTGGACGCTTCTTTATGGTGCATATTAAACACGGATAATTATAAAGATGCCGTCCTAAAAGCAGTAAATCTTGGCGATGATACAGATACAACTGCTGCTGTGACAGGTGGGCTTGCAGGGATAATTTATGGCTATAATGCTATTCCAAGAGAGTGGATTGAAAAGTTAAAAAATAAAAAGTTAATAGAGGGTTGTTTATTTTAGTTAAAAATTCTCGTTTAATAAAAAAGTGATGAGCAAAATAGAATTATCTATTATGCAACATCACTTTTTTTATATAATATTCCTAGAAAACTCTAGCAGTTCTTCTTTTAATAGTGAAATAAAAGTTTCTAAATATAATGGTTTCTCTAAATATGGATTTGAAACAATATCAACACGAAGTGGATAATTAAAGTCTTTAATAGGGAAAAAATATATATCATTATTTTGTAAGAAACTATTTGCTAACATTTTTGGAACAATAGCAGATGTAACATTATTTAAGCACAAGTCAATTTGTACATCACACTCACTAGTGTGACATACAACATTGTTTAGTTTTATTCCGTGAGTTATTAAGTGTTGTTGTAAAAGCATATTTAATGCACCAGTTTCATTATAGAAAGTCATGGGTATTTTTTCGAAATATTTTAAGTCTACGCCTTTCTTAAAATTTTTAATATCATATTGTGAGAAATATTTTAAAAACATCTTTTTATTGATTACTAAATATAAAAAGTCTTCACAAACATGTTCAATGTTAAGACCTAAGTTTAAGTTTGTATTTATTCCTAAAAAGATATCCAATTTATTTTGTAGTAATTTTTTCTCAAGTATCTTTGTATCTCCACTAAAAAAAGTGATTTCTACGTTAGGAAACAGCTCATGATACCTTTTTAGCAATAGAGGTATTAGTAATTTGGATCTTGTCGTACTCATTCCAACAGAAAAAGAACCCTTTCTTTCGTTTGAAAAATCAGAAATATTCTTAATAAGATTTTTTTCTATCAAAGCAATATTATTTAAAGAATTAAAGACTACTTCTCCAGCAGGAGTTAGATGCATATAAGGATTCCTGTGAAATAGTTTAGTACCATACTCATCTTCAATTCTTTTTATATGATCACTAACACACTGTTGAGTTACAAAAGCTCTCTTAGCGGCTTTACTTATACTTAAAGTTTCTGCAACTAATAAAAAGATTTTTTGGTTCTGAGTCATAATACACCACACAAAATAAATATTTACAAATAATACTAATAACAATAATTTTATTGAGTTAACCACAAATTGTTAAAACAAATTATTTGCATAACAACATTATAACAAGATAAAGTGGAATAAAACAAGTTTAATATTGTTAATTTTAAAAATATACTTGTTTTATTTTTATTTAAAATATTGTTAAAGTTTATATTAAATAGGGAGGGAATAATATGAGAGATTCAATAAAAGAAGTTATTGAAGGTTCATTCGATTTACATGTTCATTCAGCTCCTTCTCATGTTAAAAGATCAATTGATGATATTGATTTAATTAAAAAAGCTAGTACATATAAAATGGCAGGAATTTTAATAAAAAATCATTACGAACCAACAAGCGGAAGAGCAGAATTGATAAATACACATTTTGATTTTCATACAAGAGCATATGGAGGTGTTGTTCTAAATACTACAGTAGGAGGTATTAATGCTTATGCTTGTGAGAGTGCACTTAAAATGGGAGCTAAAATTGTATGGTTGCCAACTAGAGACGCCAAAAACTCACTAATGTATGGAAACATGAAAGGCGACTTTTTTGACAGAGAAGGAATTTCGGTAATTGATAATAATGGGAATCTTATAAGTAGCTTTAAGGAAGTAGTAGAGGTTGTAAAAAAATATGATGCAACTTTGGCAACAGGTCACATTAGTTTAGAAGAAAGCTTGAAAGTATGCGATTATGCGATTAAAAAAAAGGTAAAAGTGGTTTTAACACATCCAGATTGGAATAGAACAAAAATTCCAACTGGCATTCAGATTGAACTTGGGAAGAAAGGAGTTTTTATAGAAAAAGTTTGGGCAAATTTGGATGATAGAGATTGTACAACAGATGAATTTTTAGGTGTTATGAATAAATTAGATTTTAAAAATATATTTATAACGACAGATAGAGGATATTTTAGAAAAAAACCGCCCTTTGAATCATTAGTTGATTGTATTGAATTTCTTGTGGAAAAAGGAGTTGATATCAGAAATATAGAAAAGATGTTAAAATCAACGCCAGAGTTTATTGTGAAAGGAGTATAAAAAATGAAAAGGATAATTAGAATATTTTTAGCAATAATATGTCTTTTTATGTTAGTGGGATGTTCGAAAAAAGATAGCGAGAAAAAAGTATTTCAAATTGGTTTTACTACTGCTCCAGTAGAAAATGATCCTTATTATATATTTGCAAAAACATTTTCTGAGATTGTAAAAGAAAAAACAAATGGAAATATAATAATTGATATAAAAGGATCTGGACAATTGGGACAAGAAGGAGAAATGTTTACGGGAATGCAAATAGGAACAACGGATATGGCTATAATGACGAATGCGTATATAAGCGGTTACATACCTCAAGCAGGAATTTTTGACTTGCCTTTTATTTTTAAAGACGGAAAAGAGGCTGCTAAAGTTTTAAGTGGAAATTTAGGAAATGAAATACTAAAAGGATATGAAGAATATGGTATAGAAGGACTTGCATATGGCGAAGGAGGATTTCGACATTTAGTTACTCTAAAAAATGAAGTAAAAAAGCCTGAAGATTTTCATGGGTTAAAAATAAGATGTATGGAGACAGATACATATATTGCTACATATCAAGAACTAGGTACTAATGCAGTGCCTATGGCGTGGTCTGAAACAATAACTGGTTTGCAACAGGGTACTATTGATGGTTTAGATATACCAGTTAGTGTAATTTATACAAATGGATTTGCTGATATTGCAAAATATATAAATATGACTGGACACTTTTATTCACCATTAATTCTTTGTGTTTCAAAAAATATCTATGATAAATTGGATTCAAAAGAACAAGAAATTTTAAAAAAAGCAGCGATTGAAGCTGGAGAAGCTACAAGAATAAGTAATGCAAAGTTAGAACCTAAGATGTTAGATGAGATGGAAGTAAAAGGAATGACTGTTGTTAGAGATGTTGATAAAGAAGCTTTTCAAAAAGCGTTTAAAAATTTTTACGATAAAAGGGCTGAAGGAATAGGTAAGAAATACTTAGATGAATTAAAAAAAGAGCTTAATTTCTAAGAGAGGGGAAAATTATGGAAAAGGCATATAACATTGTAACTAAATTTTTAAAATTTGCAATAGTGATTGTTTTTAGTATTTTAGTGGCGTCATGTGTTCTTCAAGTTTTTACTAGATTTATATTAAATTCATCTTTATCTTGGACAGAAGAATTAGCCAGGTATACTTTTATATGGGCAAATATGCTTGGGGCAATTTTGTGTACGAAAAACAAAAGTAATGCGACTGTAAGCGTTATAACGGATAATCTAAGCGTTAAAAATCAACTATTATTAAGAAAAATTGTCAATGTGCTATCAATAATTATTGGGTTAGTACTCCTAATTTATGGGTCTAGAGTTGCTTGGGCAGTTAGAACTCAATTAAGTCCAGCACTTAGGATTAGTATGAGTTTTGTTTACGGTGCAGCGCCTGTTTTTGGAGCATTATTAATTTTTTATTGTATTTATGACATTTATTCTTCATATAATATGGAGGTGATCAAATGATAAGTATTATGTTTATTGTAATGTTCGCTTTAATTTTTATAGGGCTGCCAGTGTATTTATCAATTTTAGGATCAGGTTCTATGTTTTTAATAGCAACTGGAATTAAGCCTCTTTTGTTAGTTAGTCAAAGAATGACAACTGGTTTAGATTCTTTTCCACTACTTGCTATTCCGCTATTTGTATTAGTAGGAGAATTAATGGATAGAGGAGGAATATCCAAGAGAATGATAAATTGGGCAGATGCCTTAATGGGATGGGTTCCAGGAGGTTTGGGAGTAGTAACAATCGTATCTTGTGCAATTTTCGCTGCTCTAACTGGTTCTGGACCAGCTACTGTTGCTGCTATTGGTTCCATAATGATACCTTCACTAAATAAAACTGGATATGATAAAAAGACAGCATCTGGAATGGTCGCAGCGGGTGGAGCTCTAGGTCCAATAATACCACCTAGCATACCTATGATTATTTATGGAGTCACAATGGGGTTGTCTATACCTAAAATGTTTATTGCTGGTATTCTTCCTGGAATAGTTATGATGTTACTCCTAATAATTGTTAATTTTATTCTTATAAAAAATAAGCCAGATATACTAAATAATAGGGAGAAATTTAGTTTTATAAGATTACTAAAAAATACATGGTCAGCATTAGGTGCATTATTGCTACCTGTAATAATATTAGGAGGTATATATTCAGGGGTATTTACTCCAACAGAAGCTGCTGCAGTCGGAGTTGTTTATGCGTTATTGCTTGGACTATTTATTTATCGTGAAATAAAAATAAAAGATTTACCAGAAGCATTACTTAAAGCTATGGAAACTGCTGCGATGGTTGGAATTATAATGGGCGCTGCAAATTTATTATCTTGGATAATGTCGGTTAATAACTTTGGCAACATGGTAACAAATGCTTTAAGTTCATTTATAACTACGAAGTATTCATATTTAATTGTTTTGATGATATTATTGTTCTTTGTTGGTGCATTGATGGATACCGTAGCAGCAATAATTATTTTAGCACCTGTACTAGTTCCTTTTGGTTTAGACCTTGGAATAGATCCACTTCACTTAGGAATGATTTTTGTAATTAATTTGGTAATAGGATATGTTACACCACCATTTGGTTATAATTTGTTTACAGCACAATCAATAACAGGACTAAAATTTAATGATATAGTTAAAGGTGTAATGCCATTCTTAATAATTGAATTAATATCAGTATTATTGTTTGCCTTTGTTCCAAATATAATTACAATCGTACCAAATATGTTAGGACTTTAGTTTAAATTCAAATGTTTAATAAAAAAGTGATGAGCAAAATAGAATTATCTATTATGCAACATCACTTTTTTAAATATAATTTAATGAAAGTTTTACTACGATGCCAATTATTGCACCAATACCTATTAATTTAAATAGGTCTACTTTTTTTAGGTATAGGATAAAACCTAGCACAAAGGAAATTAGAGCGGCTATGCTCATGCCTTCAAGCTTAATTCCCTCTGGAAAAACTGAGGACTTGAATAATTTTAGAGTTGTTATAAAAATTAGGGACACAACCCCTGCCTTTATTCCAAGAAGGGAGTAATCCATAATTTTAAATTTTTTGTCCTTGCTAAATAGAAAGTAACCTAGAATCATCATCAAAACAAATTGTGGGAGTACAAGACCTGTAGTTGCAATAATTGAACCAATTATTCCATATACACTTTGTCCAACGAAAGTTGCAGAATTTATAGCGATAGGTCCTGGAGTCATTTGTGAAATTGAAATTAAATCTATAAATTCTTTGGTGTTTATCCAGGCGTTTTCTTCTACAACATATTTTGAAATTAAAGGTATTACTGCGTAGCCTCCGCCGAAGGCAAAGCATCCGATTTTAAAGAAAATTAAAAATAAATCAAGCATTTTTATATCTCTCCATTACACTAAAATAAGAAATTCCTGCAATTGCACAGAATAGAATAATTAGTCCTGTGTTAATCTTTGTAAAGAAAGCAACTAAAAATACGAGTACAATCATTACAACGCTAAATTTTGAATTTTTTTTGTAGGAAGAAATTCCCATGCGAAAAACTGTAATAAATAAAACGGCAGAAATTATTCCACTAATACCCTCAAGGGCTGCCTTTATATAAAAGTTAGTTTTAAACTCTTGATAAAAATTTGAAATTATAGATAAAATTATTAAACAAGGAAGAGACGATGCAATAAGACAAGTTATTGCGCCAATAGGTCCTCTTAAGTAATAACCAGTTAAGACTGAACATGAAATTGCCATGGCACCAGGACCACCTTGAGAAATGGCAACTATATCCATCATTTTATCTTCATCTATTAGCTCTAAGTCAGAAACGAAAATATCCTTTATAACAGGTACAATAGTATATCCGCCACCAAAGGTTATGGCATTTATTTTAAAAAATGTTAAAAATAATTTTAGCAAAGAAATATTTTTCATAAAATCACCTAATTAATTATAGCACATAAATGAAAATTTAAATAATATCGTGTATAATCTAGTTAAGGAGTGGTTGTGATGAAGATGGGAATAATAGGTCTTGGCAACATGGGTTCTGCCATGGCACATGGCCTTTTAAATAATAATATAGAAACTTTCCTCTACGATAAAAATAAAGACAAAAGAGATGAATTTCAAGGTTTTGATAAGGCAAATATTGTCGAGTCTGAAGTTGATGTAGTGAAAAATGCTGACGCAGTAATTCTTACAGTTAAGCCCTATGCTTACGATGAATTGTTGGATAAAATTAAGGAAAACGTGAAAAATCAAATAATAATATCAGTCACATCAAGCTATGATTTAAAAAAATTAGAAGAAAAATTGTCAGGCAAAAAACTTTTGATGGCAATGCCAAATACGCCTGCAAAAATTTTAAATTCAATGACGGGGATTTGTCCGGGCGAAAATATTTCAGATGAAGAATTAAGTGAATTAAGAAAAATCTTTTCTTCCTTTGGCGAAACTGAAATTGTTGAAGAAAAAAATATAAAAATTTATGAAGCGGTATGCGGTTGTATGCCTGCTTATGTCTATATGTATATCGAGGCGGCGGCAGATGCGGCAGTGTCTTATGGTATGAAGAGAGATGTAGCCTATAAAGTTATTTCACAAGCAGTGGCTGGTTCTGCAAATATGGTTAGAGTTTCTGGTCTTCATCCAGGTGAATTAAAGGATCAAGTAACAACACCAGGTGGTACAACTATTAAGGGATTAAAATCTTTGGAGAAGGATGGTTTTAGATCTGCAATTATAAATGCAGTGGATTCTATTATGAATAAATAGGAGGTCATTATGAAAGATTTATTGGTATTTTTAGCGGATGGTTTCGAAGAAATTGAAGCATTAACTATTGTAGATGTGCTTAGAAGGGCAAATCTTAAAGTAGAAACAGTTTCTATAACTGATAGAAATGAAGTTAGAGGAACTCACGATGTAAAAGTCATCGCAGACAAAACCTTTGATGAAATAAATATTGATGATTACAAGGCAATGTACATCCCAGGAGGACAACCTGGCGCCACAAATTTAATGAAGGACAAAAAAGTTGTTGAATGTGTAAATTTATTTAATGATGACGAGAAAAATGTTGTCGCAATTTGTGCAGGACCACAAGTTTTAGATGCGGCAGGAATTTTAAAAGATGGCAAATTTACTTGTTACCCTGGAGTAGAAAATAGACTCAAAGCAAAAGATCCTCAAGATGAAGCGGTAGTTGTTGAAAAAAATATAATTACAGCAATGGGACCTGCTCTAGCAATTTTACTTGGAATAAAATTAGTTGAGATACTAGACTCAAAGGAAAAGGCAGAAGAAGTTGCAGAAGGATTATTACTTCACAAACTCAAAAAATTTATTTAATTTGAAATTAAATTATAAAAGAAAATTTATTAAAAGTGTATCAGAGTTTATCTGATACATTTTTTCATAAGATTAAAAAAACACCATAAGAAAATATTACTCCAAGGCTAAACTAGGCACTTTTTCTTTTATTACTAATATTTCAGTGTTATAATGAATATAATTACAATAAAATTTTAAAAATGGGCATTGTGCCTGTTTTTATTTACGGAGGATAAATGTTAGCAAAACTCATTTTAAAAAGGGGCACTAACGCATATGGCTACGATAGAGCAAAAATTGCCAAGGAGACATCTATTCTTGGACTATTATCAAACATATTGGCGGCACTTTTAAAAGTTATTTTATATACTTTTACAGGTTCAATTTCCATATTGTCTGATGCTGTTAATAATATTACAGATTGTGCTAGTTCAATTATTTCAATTTTTGGCATAAAACTTGCATCAAAGCCAAAGGATAGGGATCACCCCTATGGTCATGGGAGGCTGGAGTATTTAATCTCACTTGTAGTAAGTGGTATTGTGCTCTCAGTTGGTTTTCAATTTTTGAAGACTTCTGTTGGAAAAATTTTGCATCCCGTAGATATAATCTACCCAAGCTCTACAATAATTATATTAATAATAACTGTGTTTATAAAATTTTGGCAGGCGTCCTTTTATTCTCATGTGGCAAGGGAAATTGATTCAGTAACATTAAAGGCGCAGGAGAAGGATTCACTTAGCGACACTCTTATTACTCTTGTGGTAATTATTTCTATAATTATAGAAAAATTCACTGGAAAAATTTTAGATGGCTATGTTGGGATTTTGGTGGCATTATTTATTTTATACACTGCGCTATCTCTAATTTATGAAACTATTTCAATTATTTTGGGAAGAGGTCTTACAGAGGAGACTAAGCATGAGATAAAGTCAAAGGTTTCAACTTATGATGGCATATCAAATGTTCACAATATGATGGTAACAGATTTTGGTCCCGACAACATAATTGTGTTAATTGATGCTGCCCTTGATTATAACTTGACACTTGAAGAGGCGCATAACATAGTAGACAAAGTGGAAAGAGAAGTGTCTGAACTTTTAGGAATCAAGCTGATTATTCATGCTGATCCACTTGGCAGCAGTAGCGCTATAATTAAATCAGTTTCAGAAGAACTTAAAAAGATTATTAGAGAAAGTTTAAATGTTTATTCTTTTCATGATATAGTGCTTGAGGATAAAAAAATATACATTGACATTGATTATAATGCTGATGCCGTTTCTAGTTCGAAGGAAAAAGATGCTCTGAAAAAAGAGCTTAGTGATAAATTAAAATCAATTTATGAGGATTATGATTTTGAAATAATTCTTGATGCGATTTTTTAGGAGGAAATATGAAGGCTTTAGTTGTAGGTGCTGGTAAATTAGGTTATAGACTTGCAGCTTCACTAATAGGTGAGAATTATGAAGTAACAGTAGTAGATAATGACGAAGATGTAATTGAAAATATTTCAAATTCTCTTGATGTTTTTAGTATTTGTGCAAATGCACTTGATTTTGGAGTTTTGGAAGAACTAGATATATCTCTATTTGATTATGTAATTGCAACAACTACTAATGACGAGGCTAATGTAATAGTTTGTACAATTTCAAAAAAGCTTGGAGCAAAATATGCCATAGCGAGAGTAAGAGACCCAGAATATAGAAAACACTTAGATTTTATATCAGAGGAACTTGAAATAGATAAAATTATTAATCCGGACAATGCTACTGCAAGGTCTATTGTAAAGTACCTCATGAAGAGATACCAACTTTACTATGATGAATTTGCGGGAGGAAAAGTTTCCCTTGTTGAATTTAACATTGGAAATGATCCAAATTTTATTGGCAAAAGAATTATGGACATCGAAAAAATTAACAATCTCTTAATTTCAGCGATTTCAAGAAGTGGTGATGCTATTATACCAAATGGTCGCACAGTCCTTGAAGAAAATGATGTAATAATTTTAGCTGGGAAATCCGAAAACATAGAATTGTTTGACAAGGAACATACTGGCATAAAAAAAGCTAGAACTCTCAGAAGTACTATGATTTTAGGCGGTGGAAAAACAGGATTATACCTTGCCATACTTTTGTTAAAAGAAAATATTGACGTTACAATTGTAGAAATCAATAGAGAGAGATGTCTTGAATTAAAAGAAATTGTGCCAGACGCAGAGATAATAAATGGAGATGGAACTGACATTGCCATTCTTGAAGAAGAGATGTTACACACATACGATGCTTTTGTAGCTGCAACTGGAATTGATGAGGCAAATTTACTTATGAGTCTTGTTGCAAAACAAACTGGAATTTATAAATCTGTTGCAAAAATTTCTAGAACTAATTACGATAAGATTTTAGACAAATTAGATATAGATGCAGTTTTTAATACTTCCTATATAACTGCCGCAGAAATGTTAAAGGAAATTAGAGGAAAGAGCTCTCTTTCCCTTCATCTTTTGCTAAATGGACAAGTAGAATGCGCAGAGTTAATTATAAAGGAAAGATATTTAGTTTGTGGCAAAGCACTTGAAGAATTAAATCTTCCTGCTGGAATTCTTATCATTGCTGTTGTGAGAAATAATGAAATGATAGTTCCAAATGGAAAGACAGTTTTGCAAGCTGGTGATAGAATTGTTTTATTCTCAAAACATGATGTTGCACCAAAGATGCAAAAGTTCTTTTCATCTGAAGGTAAACTAAACGACGTACTAAATTCTTTTAAGAATCGAGGAAGAGTAGATGAACTATAAACTTATTTCAAAAATACTCGGTTATATATTGTTAATAGAAATAGCTTTTATGGCGCCATCTCTCATACTTAGCTTAGTAGAAAGAGATGGAAGTGCCAATGGCTTTATAATCCCAATGGCAATTGCTGCTTTTTTGGGATTAATTTTAATTAATTTAAAAGTAAAGAAAATTTCTCTTGCACCACGAGATGGAATTTTAATAGTAACAGCATCTTGGATTTTAGTGTCCCTTGTTGGAGCTATTCCTCTTTTTATTTCGGCGAAAATGACTTATGTGGATTCTTTTTTTGAGATTGTATCAGGATTTACTACAACAGGTGCCACAGTTATATCGGGCATAGAATCCTTTCCAAGATCAATTATTCTTTGGAGATCTATTACTCACTGGATTGGTGGCATGGGAATACTTGTATTTACTGTTGGACTTCTTCCAAAGCTTGGTGTAGGAGGATTTCAAATTTTTAAGGCAGAGTCACCGGGACCAGTTGCAGGAAAAATTGAGTCTACGATTTCTCAATCATCAAAAAGACTTTATATTATTTATATTATTTTATCGGCTGCACTTTTTACATGTTTAAAAATTGCAGGTATGCCTGCATTTGATAGCTTTGTTCACACTTTTGGAGTACTTGGTACTGGTGGATTTTCATCCTACAACGATTCCTTTATGTCTTATAAAGGAAATGCTGTTCACTTTATTCTTGCATTTTTTATGTTTTTGAGTTCAACAAACTTTACTATATATGCACTAATTTCAAGAAAAAAATTCAAAGAAGTTTTTCAAAATGACGAGTTAAAACTATGGATTTTAATTACAGTGGTATCAATTACTTTAATTACTCTAGATTTATTTTCAAAGGGTTACAGCTCGCTTTTTATAGCATTTAGAGATTCAGCCTTTCAAGTTACATCAATATCATCTACCTCTGGTTTCGCAAATGCAGATTATGATTTGTGGCCAAGTTTTTCAAAATTTATTTTGTTAATACTCATGATTTTTGGCGGATGTGCTGGTTCAACTGGAGGTGGAATCAAAGTCATTAGGATTTCAATTCTATTAAAATTGATAAAAAGAGAAATGAGAAAGGCGACACATCCAAAGGCAGTTCTTCCAGTTATATCTGACGGAAAAACTCTATCCGATGAAGTTGTCCTAGGAATAAATGCCTATCTTGGAACTTATTTTGTAATTGCAATAATTTCAACGGGCATAGTTACACTTTCTGGAACAGATATTATAACGGGATTTTCTTCAGTTGCAACTACACTTTCAAATGTAGGACCAGGATTTGGAGAGATTGGCCCAACAAAAAACTTTTATTTTTACAGTGATTTTTTAAAATTATATTTTAGCGCACTTATGCTTCTTGGAAGACTTGAATTTTTTACGATCTTGGCATTATTCTCAAAGAGTAGACATAGAAAGGATATTATTAAATTATAATGAAAATTTTAATTATTGGTTCGGGAAAAGTTGGTTCCACAATTGCAAATACACTTAGCTTAGAAAAATTTGAAATAGATGTAGTTGATAGAGATGAGTTAAATTTTGAAAAAATCACAAACACTGTGACGAAAATTAAGGGTGACGTACTAGATGAAAATTTTGTCTTGACAATGGATTTAGAAAGCTATGATTATGCAATTATAGCTACGGACAGCGACAAGACAAATTTAATAATGGCATCAATTTTTAAAAATCTAAATGTAAAAATAATTTTGCGTCTTGATGAAATGGAAAATATTTCTGAAATTGGAATTATAAAAAATTCTCTTCCAAATGTTGTAAATATTTTTAACAGAAGTCTTGAGTGTGCAAAACTTGCTACAAAATTAATTGGAAGTTCTAACTATTATGAAGCAGATTATTTTGGCAAGGGAAAAATAGAAGTTACAGGTCATTACATCGACATGGACGAAGAGTTTGAAAATTTAAAAATAAGGGACATTGGCTCTCTTTCGACAATTTTAGTTGTTGGTATACTTAGAGAGGGAGATTTAATAGTTCCTGACGGAGAAACTATTTTAAAAAGTGGCGACTATATGTATCTAATGGGACTTTCAGGAGATATTAGAAATTTTAAGTACTCTCACTTTGAGATAAAGGAAAAAGAAGAAGTAAGAGATGTAGTAATTGCATCTGGCGATATGACTTTTAACAGGATTATTTCTAATCTTGAAAATGTAAATTTAAAAATAATTGAACCTAATAGAGAAAAATTTGAAGACTTTAGAAAAAAACTCAATAGAGCCTTTGTTGTAAATAAAAATTTAAAAAACGACAAAATTTTTATAGAAGAAAATATTTCAAAGGACGCAGCTTTTATTTCTATGACGGATTCCGACGAGCTAAATATCGTTCTTGGACTTATGGCGAGAAATCATGGGATTTCAAAAAATATAATTATACAAAATGACAATAATTACGACAATATTTTGGAAAGCCTTGGCATTTATAGAGTTATTGATCCAAAGGTCATTGTGGCAAATGAAATTATTAAAGCCATTAATACGGATATGAAGGTTTCAATAAATTATATGTTTGGAGGCAAGGCACAAGTTTACGAAATAAAAATCCCTGACGATTTTATTTACATTGGCAAAAAATTATCTGAAATTAATCTTCACAGAGAAATTATTATTGGCGGAATAATTAGATATGACAATTCGGCAGTAATTCCAAGGGGCAACACGAGAATCGAAAAGGGCGATAGGCTTGTAATTTTTTCCACAAATGAAAGTAGGAAGGAACTTGAAGAGTTAATAGACCCAACGCTAAAGAAGAGCATTTTTGATTTTTTCAGGAGATGATTTGGTGAAAAGAATTTTTAAAAACGATTGGCAAGAAATTCTGGAAGAGGAGTTTGAAAAAGATTATTACAAAGACCTTAGAAAACTTTTAATTGAAGAATACATACATTACGAAATTTTTCCAAAGGCTGAAGATATTTTTAATGCTTTTCACTATACATCTTACAAAGATTTAAAGGTTTTGATTTTGGGGCAAGATCCCTATCACAATGTGGGTCAAGCTCATGGACTTGCTTTTTCTGTAAAAGATGGAGTTATGATTCCACCATCACTTCAAAATATTTATAAAGAACTTAACTCAGATTTAGGACTTCCAATACCAAGGACGGGTTATTTAAAATCATGGGCAGACGAAGGGATAATGCTTTTAAACACAACACTAACTGTTAGAGCACATCAGCCAATGAGCCATGCAAAAATTGGATGGGAAATTTTTACAAATGCAGTTATAGAAAAAATCAACGAAAAAAAAGAGCCTGTTGTCTACATACTTTGGGGCAATCACGCAAAGGCTCGTAAAAAATTTATAAACAATGAAAATCATCTTGTAATAGAAGGTGTGCATCCATCTCCGCTTTCCGCCAATAGAGGTTTCTTTGGTTCAAAGCCCTTCTCTAGAGCAAATGAATTTTTAAGAGAAAGAGGAGTTACGCCACCTACTTGGGAAGTTAAATAGAATTTTTAAAATTTAAAATATTTTTTATTACAGCAGAATCATTTGTTAAATGCAAATCCTCTTTGCTGTAATTTTTTTTGTAATTAGGGTCGTAATAGTTTAACAAAAGATCGCGAATCAAAAAGTCGTAATCACCTTCGTAAAATTTTTCTAAATAAATATTTTCTTTTTTAGCAGAAATAAATTTTTTAATTTCTATTAAGGCCTTGTAAATTTCATCCTTATTGGATAAATTGTAATCTCTCTTAATTCTTGCAATGCGGTTTTCTATTTTATCTTCAATAATTATTTTTTTGCCAGAAGAAATTTTTTCGATTAAAATTTTTGGCAACTGAATATTTCCAATTTTTGCACTTTCTCCTTCAGTGAAAAAAATTTTTTTCTCATTGTCTAAGGCTTCAAATAAAAGAGATTCAAAATATTTTTGCGAAGGCTGATTATTTAATCCAATGCCACCAAAAATTGACCCTCTGTGGCTTGCGAGTTTTTCCAAATTAAGTACGGGAAAGTTGGAGCTTAAAATTTTTAGAATTTCAGTTTTTCCAACACCAGTTTTGCCACACAAAACCACAAAATTTTTTTGTGCAATTAAATTATCTAGGTTCTCATTAATGTATTTTCTGTATGCCTTGTATCCTCCAATTAATTTTTTTACATTTACGTTAAGGGCACGCAGAAATGTAAAAAATACATTGGATCTATAACCGCCGCGAGAGCAATAAATTATAACATGATCGTAATTTTCTGTAAGCTCAATAACTTTTTCGTAGAAAGCGGGAAGTTTATCCTTAGCAAAATTTATTCCAAGGTATTTTGCTTTTTTCACACTTTCCTTTACATAAGTAGTACCCACGATTTTTCGTTCTTCATCGTCTAGTATGGGGAGATTAATTGCACCAGGAATTTTATTTTCATTAAATTCCCTTGGACTTCTCATGTCTATAAATTTTATTTTTTCCTTGTTTTTTATCATTTCATGAATTTCTTCATAACTTAATTCGTATTTCAAAATATCACCAATAATAATATATCACGTAATCTAAAAGCTTAAAATAAATTTGCAAAAAATTTTATTGGGTATTTATTTTAATATAATGTAAATTGAGGTGAATTATGGAGTATTTAAAAATGAATTATTCAGATATAAATAGGGCAAAGATAGGAGATGTTCCTGTTATAATTATTGAGCCCAATTTGAAAACAAATAAGACAATTGTTTTTTATCACGGTTGGGGTTCTTGCAAGGAAAACCAAATTTTTCGCGGAAATATTTTTGCGAGTTATGGATATAGAGTAATTTTACCCGATGCAAGATACCACGGCGAGAGAAATGACATAGGTATTGACCACACAGACAAGGACATTGGGATGAAGTACATTTTAAAAGTCATCATGCACAACATTGAAGAGGCACCTTCAATTTTTAAATTTATAGAAGAAAATTATCCTAAAAATGAAATTGCAGTGGGAGGTCATTCCATGGGTGCCATAACTGCAGGGGGGCTTTACAATTTTAAAAAAGATTTAAAAATGGCATTTATTTACAATGGCATAAATAATTGGCGTGCACTTGTTGATTATCTAAATAAAATTAAGAATGAAGAAAAAATTGAAGAAAATGAATTTAGGATTAATGAATTTTTCCTAGATATGAATCCAATGGATAGCCCAGAAAATTTTAAAGATAGACCAATTGTATTATACAATGGAGAAGATGATGACACAATTGACCCAGCTGGTCAAGAGTCCTTTGCAAAGGAAATTGAAAAATTTTATAGCGACAAAAAACTTTTGGATTTCCAAACATTTGAAGCCACATCTCATCAAGTTACCACTCAAATGCTTGAAGCGTCAATTATATTTTCTAAAGAAATTGCGAGGTTCTAATGAATACAGAAAAATATTTAGTGAAAGAAAAGGAAAAATTAAATTTATACGAAGTTCCAACTTCTTATAAAGGCAAGTTAGAAAAAAAGGAAGTAAAAGAAGTTTTAATCCCTAAAAATATTGAAAAAATGCGTGAATATCACGAAAAACTTTACGCAGAAAACAATCAGTCATTATTAATTGTACTTCAAGCAATGGATGCTGCAGGGAAGGATTCTCTTATTAAAAATATCATGACTGGTGTAAATCCACAAGGCACAAAGGTAGCTTCCTTTAAAAAACCAAGTGAAAATGAATTAGATCACGATTATCTTTGGAGAGTTACAAAGGAGTTACCACCTCGTGGTGAAATTGGAATATTTAACAGAAGTCATTACGAAGATGTTCTTGTGTCAAGAGTTCACAACTTAGTTTTAGATCAACCCTTTCCAAAAAATTTAGTAACTAAGGATATTTGGGAAAAAAGATTTGAAGAGATAAATAATTTTGAAGAATATCTTTCCAACAACGGAATAACCATTGTAAAATTCTTTCTCCACATTTCCAAAGATGAACAAAAGAAAAGACTTATGGAGAGAATAGAAAGACCAGAAAAAAATTGGAAGTTCACATCATCAGATATAACTGAAAGAAAGTATTTTGACGATTATATGAAGGCTTATGACGATATGCTTGTAAAAACTTCCACGAAAATAGCACCATGGTATATTGTGCCAGCAGATAAAAAGTGGTTTTCAAGGTATTTAGTTTCAGAAGTAATTTTAGAAAAGTTAAAAGAAATGAATCCACAGTTTCCAAAACTTTCCAAAGAAGAACTCGACAGTTTGGACAAGTGGAAAAAAATTTTAGAAGAAGATTAATTAAATTAGAATTTATTAAAGACCTTTTTACTTATATAAAGAGGTCTTTTGTATAAAAAAAGAAGGCATATTGCCTTCATTAATATAATTATTCAGCTGGTTCGAAATCTGATTTTTCAGCTCCGCAAAGTGGACATACCCAATCTTCTGGTAGATCAGCAAATGCAGTTCCTGCTTTGATTCCATTTTCTTCGTCGCCTACTTCAGGGTCATATATATATCCACAAAGTGTGCATTCATATTTTTTCATTTTGATCTTCCTCCTAATAAAATTACTTGCAATACAAGCTTAGTTCCATTATAACAAATTGCTAAATATAATACAGTAAAATTTTAAAATTAATAAATTCACACATATTAATTAAAGTTTAAAATAAAAAGATAATGGGTATTTTCTAATAAATGGAGTGAGAATTATGGATACTTTATATAGATTTAAGGGATTTGTCAATAGCGACTTATCTTTAATAAAAAATTTCTTGGATTCTGCGATAATGGATTTAGACCCATTTATAGATGACCAAGAAAAATTATTTGATATAAAAGTTATATTAAATGAACTTGTTGTAAATGGAGCCATGCATGGCAATGAAGAAGACCTAAACAAAAAAGTTTGTCTAAAATTACTTTTAGATGAAAATTCTTTAAAGATAATTGTAAAAGACGAAGGCAGAGGCGTGAATTTTGACACATCTCTATATGACTGTACAAAAAAGAATTGTAGCGGCAGAGGGCTATTAATTGTTGAAGCACTTACTGACCAACTTATATTAAACGAAAACGAAGTTATCGCAATAAAAAATCTATAAGCTATTATTTGAATTTACATATGAAACCTCTAGGGGTTTCTTTTTTTAAAATTAAAATAAAAAAGCGACACATCGTGCCGCAATTTTTATTAAATTTCTTTCAAAACTTTTTTAAGATGTTCGTATACTCTTTTAGTTGAAGAAATTGAAAGAGTTTCCTTTTGTGAGTGAGCTCCACTAATGTCTGGACCAATGGAAATAATGTCTAAATCTCTATTTTTTTCAAAGAATACTCCACATTCAAGACCGCCGTGAGTAAATTCTTCTTCCATTTCAGTGCCCTTCATTTCTTTGTAGATTTTCTTTACAATTTCTCTAAATTTAGATTCTTTTCTATATTCCCATTCAGGATATGGATTTATAAATTCTGCTTTAGCTCCATATTTTTTAACGATGTCTAGATAAATTTTCCCAAATTTTTCAGAAAGTGATGAGCTTGCAAATCTTAATGATACGAAAACTTCTACAATTCCATCGACTAATTTTACTATTGCGAGATTTGATGAAGATTCAAGAACCTTTTTTTCTTCATTTATAAAGGAATGAGGTCCAGTTGGGAGTTCTAGTAAATATTTTGCAAGTTTTTCACTAGATTCTGCTGTCAAAACTTTTCCATTGTGAGAAGTTTTTTCACATTCGATGATAAGTTCTCCATCAACATTTTTAAATTTTTCTTTGACGTATTCAGTGGCATCTTTTAGTTCTTTTTCGTCGCATACAATAGAAAATTTTCCCTCTCTTGGGATTGCATTTTGTTTTGTACCGCAGTCTATGTCAATTAAATTTGCACAACTTAATTTATTTAAAATTTCTGCAATAACTTTAATCATATTGCCCTTGTTGTTTGCAATTTCCATTCCAGAGTGTCCGCCTAAAAATCCATGTAGATTAAGTGCAAAAGCTTCGCCAGAAAAATCTTCCATTTCAGGTTTAAATTTTGAGTGTAGCAATTTTCCGCCGGCAGATGAAACTGTTAAAATGCCTTCTTCTTCGGAGTCTATGTTGATTAAATACTTGCCTTCGAGATATTTTGCGTCAAGATTTTTCGCTCCGTGCATATCAGTTTCTTCGGACACAGTTACAATTATTTTTAGTGGGCCATGTTCTTCTTCTGCAAGTGCCATTGACATTGCAACGCCAATTCCATCGTCTGCACCAAGTGTAGTTTCATTTGCGTGAAGTTTGTCGCCATTCACTATTAATTCAATGGGATCAGTTGCAAAATTGTGATTTGAATCCTTGTCTTTTTCACAAACCATGTCCATATGACCTTGGAGTATGACTTTAGGTCTATCTTCCATGCCCTTTGTGGCTGGAACTTCCATAATTATGTTTAAACTTTCATCTTGTGTAACTTCGTAGCCAGCATCTTCTCCAAACTTTTTTAAAAAATCAGAGACTGCTTTTTCCTTTCCAGATTCTCTAGGAATTTGTGATAATTTTTCAAAATAATCAAAAACTTTTTTTGGTTCTATATTCATATTAACCTCACTTTAAAATAACTTTGTGATAAACTTTTTTGCCCTTTCGAATAATAATTTCTCCATTTTTGAAATCATCTTTAGTAAGTTCAAGCTTAGGATCACTTACTTTTTTATCGTCAATGCTAACTCCACCTTGAGTTATAAGTCTTCTACCTTCAGAATTTGTTTTAATAAGACCAAGTTCAGTCATTAAATTTAAAATCCCAACAGGTTCATTGAATTTATCTGAGGACATTTCAGTTGAAGGTATGTCATCAGAATCTTTTTTGCCACCGAAAAGTGAATGTGAAGCATCGAGGGCAGATTTTGCAGCTTCTTTTCCGTGAATATCCTTTACAACTTCATAAGCCAAAACTTCCTTTGCCTTATTTAATTCAGCACCTTCTAATTTTTCGTATTCAGCAATTTTATCGAGAGGAAGCATTGTGAGAAGTTTCATAAATTTAATGACATCTCTATCGTCGCAGTTTCTCAAATATTGGAACATTTCATAAGGAGTAGTCTTTTTTGGATCAAGCCAAATTGCACCAGCCATAGTCTTGCCCATTTTGATTCCAGCAGCAGTAGTTAAAAGTTTAAAAGTCATTGCATAAACTTTGTCATTTTCTAATTTTCTAACGAGCTCATATCCACCAAGGATATTTGACCATTGGTCTGAACCGCCGACTTCTAGCTTGCAGTGGTGTTTTCTGTAAAGATATAAGAAGTCGTAGGATTGCATAAGCATATAAGAAAATTCAAAGAAAGTAAGTCCCTGTTCCATTCTATTTTTGTAACAATCAAATTGTAGCATTCTATTTACAGAGAAATGAACGCCGATTTCTCTAACGAAATCCAAGAAATTTAATTTCAAAAGCCAGTCTGCGTTATTTTCGATAATGCCCTTGCCCTCAGAAAAATCTAAGAAATTAGAAATTTGTTCCTTAAATCTTTGAGCATTGTAATTAATAGTTTCCCTGTCCATGAGAGTTCTCATGTCGCTCTTGCCAGATGGGTCGCCAATAGTTGTAGTTCCACCGCCAAGTAGAGCTATTGGAATATGCCCTGCCCTTTGCATATGTTGCATTACCCTAATTTGAATAAAGTGGCCGAGAGTTAGTGAATCTGCAGTTGCATCAAAGCCAACATAAAAAGTAACAGGCTCCTTACCTAGCATTTCTCTTAATTCATCTTCATAAGTACATTGATCTAGGTAACCTCTCTCGCTTAAAACATCAAATACATTTTCCATAATTCCTCCAAAAAAATAAAAAGAGCCCCACGATGAAAGGACGCATTCGTGGTACCACCTTTCTTCGCCGAGGCCTCCAAAATTAATAGACTCCAATATTGTAATTCAGCTTTCGCTTACTGTATATCTTCTCCGTCTTATATTCATACTATTTATGATATAATAATCGAAAATAAATAAATTGTCAAATGGGGTGAAACTTTGATTGGGATAGATATTGTAGAAGTAAAACGAATAGAAAAAGTAATAAAGGAGCACGCAAATTTTCTCCAAAAAGTTTTTAACGAAGATGAAATAGAAAGAATAAGTAAGAGAAAAAATCCTTACGAGAGAATTGCAGGGATGTATGCGGCAAAGGAAGCAGTTTCAAAGGCAATGACTACTGGCATAGGCAAAATTTCCTTTCACGATATAAAAATAAAATACATAAAAGATACACCCTATGCAGAAGTTTTTGACCAAAAATTTTATCTATCTATTAGCCACGAGAGGAATTACGCAATTGCAATTGCAAAATTAGCTTGCGAAAAATTTACTGAAAGTATAGAAGAAAAAATAATTTTAGATGAAAAAATAAAATCCCTTTGGAAAAATAGAGAAGAGGACACACACAAGGGCGACTTTGGGAAAATAGCCATAGTAGGAGGTTCTCTTGGCATGACAGGTTCATCTTATCTATCTTCAAATGCAGCACTAAAAGCAGGAGCAGGTCTTGTGTATAATATTGTGCCAGGAGAAATTTTTGACCTTATGTCTATAAAATTCCTAGAGCCCATTGCAAAAACTTTTTCGAACTTAGATGAAATGGAAAAATTTTTATTAGGGCTTGACTGCGTAGCCATGGGTCCAGGCATGGGTCTTGGCGAATATGCAAAAGCTGTTTTTAAAAAAGTAATAAAAATGAAAAAAAATCTCTTGATAGATGCCGATGGACTAAATATTTTGTCAAAAAATTTAGAACTTTTAGATGAGAGAGAGGGTTTTACAACAATTTTAACTCCACATGAAGGAGAGTTTGCAAGGCTCACGGGACTATCTTTAGATGAAATAAAAAATAATCGAGAGAGAGTTGCCTTTGATTTTGCAAAAAAACATAAAGTCATTTTAGTTTTAAAGGGGCACAATACAATTGTTACAAAGGGCGATGAAATTTATGTAAATAATACAGGGAATTCTGGCATGGCAACGGCAGGATCAGGCGATGTCTTGACTGGGATAATTTCTGCCTTTATGAAAAATTATTCTCTATTTGATGCAGCTAAACTTGCAGTGTATGTTCATGGGCTTTCTGGAGATATTTATGCGAAGAAAAATTCAAAGACAAGCCTAAGGGCAAGGGATATAATAGAAAATTTAGATAAGGTTTTCAATTTAATTGAATGAAGAAAAAAATATTGATTTTTTTTTAAGGTGAAGGAGTAATATGAAATTAAGATAACGTTATCAAAAAATTATTTCAATGAGAGTGATGAAGAAAACAATTAATGTTTTTATTGTTCATTGAGATATTATTTAATATTTTTTAAGTTCTTATTTTGTAAGAAGTAAAATAAAAGAATTGAATTAGAAAAATATTTCTGCTGAAACACCAGCGCTTTATAATACAATAAGTAAAAAATTGATGTTTATGAATATTCAAAGGGAAAAGATAGGTTTTAGTACAGTGACTAATGATAGATTTAATAAAAAGCAATTAATAGAGGCGGTAGTAATTGTTTTAACAAATATTGCCAGCGATAAATTTTATAAAGCGACATTGAATATAAATGCCTTTCTTATACCATTAAGGTGTTTTTTATTGTATAAGATTATCGATGTTATTATCTCTATAAAGAGAAATAATTTAAAATATTTACCGTCTGATATACTTTTAATTATTGTATTGTTAATGGGAATTTTATTTTGTCATTTTATGCAAGGAGAATTCTTAGTATAAAAAGGGAAAAGTTAGGTGATTTTATGAAACAATATCCATTCCGTGTCAATGCTTTTTGGCGAATACTTGACATTTTTGTTTTAATTACAATGTCGGATTTCACAAAGAACCATAGAAATCCAATCCTAGTGGCTATGCCAGGATTGTTTGCCCTTGTATTGAACTTAATTTGGATAAAAAAAGAAAAAGACAATTGGACAAAGGGATATAAAATAGCTATGGGAATTTATGTAGTCGTTTTAATTTTATTTACTATTTCAATGGTTAGAATAGCGATGTAAGACAATAGCTCAAGTTTTCCTCGGGCTATTTTAAGGAGTTATTATGTTTAAAAATAGAAAAATACTTTTTATAATTTTATTTGCACTTGACCTTATTTATACATATTTTGCAATAACGGGAGTTGCAGAATTTTCTCACATGGCAATAGGACCAATTTATGTTCAAATTCTTTGGTGGATAATGATTTTAGCGCCTTCAATTGTACATTATTTACCCGGTGGAACTAGAGATAATTTAAAAGAAACAAAAAAATACACAATTCCTTTATTTATTATGATTGTAATAAATTTTGTAATGCCTATGTATTTATAATAAATTTATTAAAAATTTGTAAAAATTAAAATTAATTCCTATTATTTGAGTATAATAATAAAAATTGTGTTAAAATAATATTAGGATTGTTCATAGATCAATCTTTAAAATCTCTCTTGCCTTAAAAGGTGAAAAAATATGATG
>NZ_JALEOV010000087.1 GCF_022767005.1 Peptoniphilus sp.
GCCTCAAATCTTCAAATTTGTAACCAAGTCCCCACTGCACTTTAAGATACATTGGTTTCTTTGGATTTACTTCTATTTTTTCTCTAATTCTCCTAATGTGAACAGTTACAGTTTTTGCTTCAATTGCAGGTTCATTCCACACACTTTCATAAATTTCTTCAATTGAAAAAACTCTATTTGGATTTTTCATTAGAAGTTCCAAAATTTTAAACTCAATAGAAGTTAGCGTTACTGGTTTATCCTCTACATAGGCAATCTTCTGTGCTAAATCTAATTTTATGCTTCCTATTTCAATAAAATTTCTATCATTTTTCAAATCATAGGCATAAAATCTTCTAAGATTACTCTTCACACGAGCGATAAGCTCCATTGGATTGAAGGGCTTTTGAATATAATCGTCAGCTCCAATATTAAGTCCAAAAATTTTGTCAGTGTCCTCTGATTTTGCAGATAAAATAATTATTGGGACTACAGAGATTTCCCTTAGCTTAATAATAGCTTCTTCGCCAGATAAATTTGGCATCATTAAATCCATTATTATTAGATCAATTTTTTCATTTCTAAAAATTTTTATAGCTTCAAGACCATCATATGCATAAAAAATATTAAAATTTTCATTTTTAAGATAAATTCCAATGGATCTTGCAATTTCCTTGTCGTCCTCAGCAATTAAAATATTGTATCTATCCATTACATCCCTCCTTGTTTAATTATAATAGCAAATAATAATTACAAATATTCTTACAAAATCTTACAAATTTATTAAATAATACTAATTAAAATCTTCCTAGTATTAAAAGCCTTGCAAAATGTATTGCAACAAGAGAAAAAACTATGCTAAGAGCAGCGTAAAAAATTGAATTCAAAAAATTTCCATTATTTTCTAAATTAAATATATCAAAGGCAAAAGTAGAAAAAGTCGTAAATCCTCCACAAAATCCAACTTTCATAAATATAACTAGTCTTGAATCTAATTTATTTTTTTCTGCGTAAAAGGCAATTAATGCAATCAAAAAAGATCCTATTACATTTATTATAAAAGTTGAAAATGGGAAATCCACACCACTTTTTATATTATTAGATAAAAAATATCTTAAGGAAGACCCCAATGCTCCGCCTAATGCTACATATAAATACATATTTACTCCTTTCTAATACTTATTGTATGTCAAATACTTATATGCTAAAATCATTTTTGTTATAATTATATTAAAAAAGGAGTTTATTGTGAAGAAATACATTGGAATGAAACTAGAATATGAAGTTGATGATAAACCAGGTTTTTTTAAATCCTCACTGCTTGGATTTCAAAATATTTTGACTGCTTTTAGTGGAATTATCGCTGTACCACTAAGTATTGCAGCCATAGCTGGTACTAATGTAGCAGAAACTTCTATACTTATTTCTGCTGCACTACTTGCATCTGGTATTTGTTCTTTTATACAAACTAAGGGGATTTTTAAAGGCAATGCAAAGGTCGGTATAGGTCTTCCAACAATTATGGGAACTGACTTTGGCTTTGTACCACCTGCCAATGCTGTCATTAACACTATGGGTGGTGGACTTGCAGGTTACTTTGGTGCAACGATTTTAGGTGCACTTTTAGAATTAATACTCAGCTTTTTTATTAAACCACTTTTAAAATTTTTCCCAGAAGTAGTTACTGGAACTGTTATTACGCTAATTGGAATAACTATGATGCCCGTTGCCTTTGATTGGGTTGGCGGAGGATATGGTGCAGAAAATTATGGAGATCCGCTTTTTATTGGAATTGCCGTCTTTACTTTTCTACTCATAATTTTTATAAATCATTACGGAAGAGGTTTTGCGACTACCGCATCAGTATTTATTGCAATGATAATTTCTTATATTATTTGTATTCCATTGGGTCTTGTAGATTTTTCACAAGTTGCAGCTGCACCTTGGATAAAAATTCCAGAGTTATTTCCTTTTGGAGTTAAATTTGATTTGAGATTTGTCGTTCCCTTTATCGCTGGTTATCTTGTAACTATAATAGAAACTGTTGGAGTTATGAAAACTCTTGGCACCGTTTGTGAAGTTGAACTATCTGATTCAGACATCTCTAGTGGAGTTAGAGCTGATGCTATTGGTTCAATGTTATCTCCCGTATTTGGTTCAGGTGCAGCACAAACTTTTAGTCAAAATGTTGGACTAATCCCACTTACAAAATGTGCGTCAAAAAAAGTTGCACTTTTTTCATCTTTTATATTAATAATAATGAGCTTTTGTCCTAAATTTGCCACTTTAGTTTCAATTATGCCTTCACCTATTCTTGGAGGTGCAGGAATTCTTATGTTCGGTACAATTTTAGCTTCAGGTATGCAAGCACTTAGCAAGGCAAAATTTTCCACAAAAAATATTATGATTATTGCCGGAGGAATTGGCGTTGGAATTGGTATTACAATGAGACCTGACATTGTTTCAAAACTTCCAAGTTTAATCTCAGCACTTTTTTCATCTGGTATATCAGGTGGAACTATTGTAGCTGTAATATTAAATATTTTGCTAGTTGAAAAAGATTATTAAGAGGAACTGCCCTTGTGGCAGTTTTTTTGTGCAAATATTTTTATAAAACCTCTTACTATGCTATAATATTAAAAGAAATACTCGTTTTGAAAGGATAATAAAATGAAGGACTTTTTGACAAGACCGGCTTGGATTGAAATAAACTTAGATAATTTTGAAAATAATATTAAGGAAATTAAAAATCTCGTAGGCGAAAATACTGAAGTTATGAGTGTAGTAAAAAGCGATGCTTATAGACTTGGAGCTGTTCCCCTTTCTTACATATCCATGGAACTTGGAATAAAATTTTATGCTGTGGCAACTCTAGGAGAAGCTTTGACTTTTAGGAAAGAATTTCCCAATTCGGATATATTAATTCTTGGCTACACTCCACCGCATCTTTATGAAGATGCAATTAAAAATGATATTACGCTTAATCTTTATTCACTTGACGATGCCACTAATCTTGATGCTATTGCAAAACAAATTCATAAAATTGCAAAAATTCATATTGCCGTAGATAGTGGAATGTCTAGGATTGGCTTTATACCTAATAAAAATTCTTTAGACGAAGTCATAAAAATTTTCCAACTTAAAAATATTTATGTAGAAGGAATTTTTTCACACTTTGCAGCTTGTGAATCAGACCCTGAATTTACAAAAAAGCAGTTTAACTCCTTTAAAAATTTTATAAGAGAAATTGAAGATAAGGGCTATAATTTCAAATATAGACATATTGCAAATTCTTCTTCTGTTTTATATCACAGAGAATACGATCTAGATATGGTAAGACCAGGTATTATTCAATATGGTTATACTGACAGCAAAAAACTTCCAGAGGAGTTTAATTTAAAAGAAATACTTTCAATAAAAGCAGAAATATCTTCTATAAGAAAGGTAAAATGCGGCGAAACTGTTGGCTATGAAAGATTTTATAAATGCACTAAAGATACAAAAGTCGTTACTCTTCCCATTGGATATGCAGATGCCTTTCCTCGAATTTTATCTGAAAAATTAGAAGTACTAATAAATGGAAAAAGGTGTAAACAAATTGGCTTAATATGTATGGATCAAATGATGATAGATGCAACAGGTGTTGATTGCAAAATTGGTGATGAAGTTGTTTTAATTGGCAAACAAGGTGATGAAGAAATTAGAGTAAGAGATATATGTGAATTTTCTGGCGACTGCGAAACATCTTTTATCACACATCTTAATAGGAGATTGCCAAAATATTATTACAGACATGGTGAACTTGTCCATGTTTCTCAAATGGATTAAAAATATAAGTACAAAGGTTGTTAAACTTTCTATTCTTTAGCATATAAAAAGAGAGTCCTAAGACTCTCTTATATTATTCTTCAGTTTTTTCTTCTTGTTTTTCTGCTTCTTCTGAATCTAATTTTTCTTTTACAGCATAATATTCTTTAAAAATAACATCTTCTAATTCTTTTCTTGCTTCGGCATTAATTGGATGAGCAATGTCCCTGTACTCTCCATTAGAAAGTCTTCTGCTTGGCATTGCTAAAAATAAAGATTCATTTCCTTCTATTATTTTTATATCATGAAGCACAAATTCGTTATCAAAGGTTACAGATACTATTGCTTTAAGCTTTCCTTCTGTTGGTAATTTGCGAAGTCTTACATCAGTTATGTTCATACAAGTATCCCTCTCTTTCTTTATCATATTATAGCACAAATAAGATACATAATAAACGCTTTAATTAAAATTTTTCCTTTAATCTATTTAATTTTAATGTTTATTATTTTTTCTTTGTAAAATTTTTGTGATATAATGAAAAAGAACTGGAGGAAGTAAATTGTTTGAAATTAATATAGATAATAGTAAGTATAAAAATATATTTTTCATAGGAATTGGTGGAATAAGTATGTCTGCACTTGCAGAGCTCATGCTTTATAAAGGCTATAATGTCTATGGAAGCGACAGAAGTCCCTCTATAAATACAGAAAAATTAGAAAAAAATGGCGCTACAATATATTACGAGCACAAAAAGGAACATATTTACAATATGGACCTTGTAATTTTTACTGATGCGATTTCCTTTGACAACGAAGAATATATAGCAGCTGTAAAAGAAAAAATAGATTTAGTTGATAGAGCTACATTTTTAGGTGCTATTATGAAAAATTACGATTATTCCATTGCTGTATCAGGAACTCATGGCAAGACAACTACAACTTCCATGATAACAGAAATTATAAAAGACCTAGAAATTAATCCAACAATTATGCTTGGTGGTCAATTAAAAGATATTGATGGCAATATTAAAATTGGCGACGAAAAATTATTTTTGACAGAGGCTTGTGAATACAAGGCAAATATTTTAAAATATTTTCCTACTACAGAAATTGTTTTAAATATTGATGAAGATCATTTAGACTATTTTGACAATATCGACCATATAATTAAAACTTTTAAAGGCTATGTTGATAATCTTCATAAAGATAATTATGTAATTTTAAATATTGATGACGAAAATGTTAATTCTCTCTTCCCAATTGATAACTGTAAAGTCTTTACTTTTGGAATAAAAAATAATGCAGACCTAATGGCAAAAAATATTGAGTTTAACGAAGATGGTTTCCCAATTTATGATTTGTATTTAAATGGTAAAAAGGTAAATCATGTTGAGCTTTCAGTCCTTGGAAAACACAATGTATTAAACTCTCTTGCCGCAATTGCAGCAACCTATGTAAACAATGTTCCACTTGAAAATGCAATTATAGGACTTAAAAATTATAAAGGTGTAGAAAGAAGACTTGAAGAAAAGGGCTACTACAAAGGAACAAAAGTTATGGACGATTATGCTCATCATCCAACGGAGATAAAATCATCAATTCACGCAATTAAAAATGCTTGTAATGGAAAATTATACACAATTTTTCAACCTCACACTTACACAAGAACAAAACTTTTATTGGATGCCTTTGCCAACTCCTTTGACGAGTCAGATGTAATTATAATTACAGATATTTATGCAGCACGTGAAAAAGATTATGGTGATATTCACTCAAAAACTTTAAGAGATGCCATTTCCGAACACCGAGACAATGCCTTTTATATTTCTGGCTTTGAAGATATAGTAAAATTCATTAAAGAAAATATTAAAAAGGGGGATGTTGTTGTAACTATGGGTGCCGGCGATGTATATAAAATTGGCGAAATGATTTTAGAAAAATAAATTTAATATTAACGATTTATTGGAACTCCTCTGAGTTCCTTTTTTATTGATATATCATCAAATTAAATTCAATCTATTTGGTAGACATAGTAAAGATCGTAAAATATTTTATCTACTATTTTTTAATCATCTATAAAAAAGATCCTATAGAAATAGATTTTTAAAATCTACATCTATAAGACCTATTTTTGTAAATTCATCTAGTTAAATAAATTTACAGTATTTTTAGAATTTTTATCTGACTCATTATTGAGCTTATCATTTTTTGTATTAGCAGAATTATTTTTATTTGTATTTTTGTTTTTTGTATTTAAATTATTTTTTGAATTATTTTCTTTGTTTTGCGAATTGTTAACTGCATTATTTGAATTAACATCTTTTGTCGTTTCACTGTTTAGCGAATTTTTATCTTCAAAAGAAGATATTTCAATTTCGCGAGTTTCATTAATATAATTTACAACCATGTCCAAGTTCTCTGCAATAAATCTAATTGGCACATAAGTCCTGTCGCCTTTAATTATTGCTGCTTGATCAATGTTTACGTCCTCTCCATTGATTTTTATAGTCTTTGAATCAATTTTAAGTTCAAAATTTTTTCCCTTGCTATTAACAATTACAATTCTATTATCATTATCCCAATTTACTTCTCCACCAATAGCTTCAACAATAAATCTTAGTGGGACTAAAGTTCTGTCATTTTTTATAAATGGTTTTGCGTCCATCTTTTTTGCTTCACCATTAATACTATAATTTACATCATTTACTTTCATCTTTATTAACTTTGTATTTTCATCATATAGTGAAAGTGTGGAAGTTTTGTCGCCAAGTTTTGCGATTATCTTTGGATTTCTACCATAATCTAAAATATTAATATTAAAATTATTTGGATCAACACTTGCCTTCATATCCTCAAAGGAGTAATTTATAACTCTTGGAGAAATTTTTACTTTCCTACCATTATATTCTCCATTTGCGTCAAGACTTAGATTCATTCCTCTTTTTATAATTTTATTTTTTACATTAATATTAAATTTTGTGTAAGCAGACTTATCAGCTACATTAATTTCTTTATTTATTTTTTCACCCTTATTAGTTGTAACAATTAAGTTAAACTTTCCTGGATTCATGGAAAGATATGACAATCCATTTAAAATATTTGCTCCATTGGAATTATCTGCAATTGTATAAGTTCTATCTTTTATGTCAATGGGGTTTAAAAATTCATCCCATGCTGATTTTAATTTTAAATTAAGCGTTTCGCCAACAATTGTATCTAAATCACTTTCAAACTTTACATCCGAAATAATATTTGTATTTGTAGTTGTATTGAAAACTCCAAGTCCATTTACTACCTTTCTCTCTCCAGCATTTTTTTCTGGATTTGTAACTCTAGTTCTATTTAAGTCTCCTAAATTTCTAACAGCCATTGCAGTTGAACCGCCGCCGTCTAAATTCATTGCCTTAAAAGCTCCAAGATCTAACATAAATTGCGACAAGTCATTTAAAGACATACCTGAAGATCTTTTAGTCCTACCCTCTGCTGATACAATATAAACAGTTTTCCCATCCTGACTTATTCCTACGGCAGTTCTCGCTCTAACACCGCCAATTGAAGTTACGTCCTTAGTATATTTTTTAATTGCACCATTTTCAACAAGAAGTGCATGACCACCAATCATCATCTTCCAATTTCTATTTGGCTCAATATTAGTCTTAATTTCTAATTTGTCTCCCACTTTAATATTATCACGTACAAATTTTTCTGATGC
This sequence comes from Peptoniphilus sp., assembly GCF_022767005.1. Lineage (GTDB taxonomy): Bacteria > Bacillota > Clostridia > Tissierellales > Peptoniphilaceae > Peptoniphilus_A. The sequence continues at coordinate 7,499 of NZ_JALEOV010000087.1, forward strand.
ACCGCTTATTTGTAAAATTTTCTTCCCCTCAGGAATTTTCATATCGATGTTTTTTCTATATACAATTTGTTCCACGACATTATCTCCAGAAAGAAGAACTTCTCCTGCAGTGCTATCTCCTCTTGATTTAGAAGACCAAAAAGAATTATACATTTGAATTTTTGATTCGTGAGAATATTCCTTTGATGGTTGATACCAATAGTATGTCTTATTTAATCCATCAATTGGATAAGATTTGCCATTAGGGGCTGTTACACTCCCTATAAATTTTGTGCTGTCAATAAAGGCAGTATTATTTTCATCAATTCCAAAGGACCAAATGTCAGTTAAAACTGCCGGAGATGATTTTATATCACCATCAATTATAGATGCACCTAGTGGCACACCTTGAAGCTGCATTGTAAAGAAATCTCCATTTACAAGAGCAACAGCATTAGTTCTATCAGCCATTTGTGAGACAGTTGCCTTATTTGTATAAGTACCGCCTCCTGCCACAGTGTTGATTTTTATGTGTGGATTATTTAAATCAACTGTAACAACATTTACCATGGCATTCTTTTTATCTCCAGTAACTTCATACTTATATCTCACAACTCCTGGAGCAATAGGCTCATTGAATACTAATTTATTTGCTGCAAAAACATTAATAGTAATAGTCATTAAAAATACAGTCATTATTAAACTAATTCTTTTTTTATTCATTTTATCAACCTCTCTTACATAAAAAGTATAAAGGAATATATTAATTTTCTCAAAGAATTTTTGAATTTGTAACAAAAACTTAATTGTAAAACTAATTTTAAAAATTTTGCAAAAAAAATATCTTGCTAAGACGCAAGATATTTTAAATGATTTAATTGTTTTTTAATATTTCGTCAAATATTCTTGTAAGTTCTTTCATATCGTCTAAAGTTGTATCACCCATATGTCCAACTCTAAAAGTTTTATTTGCCATTGGACCATAGCCATTAGAAATTACAATTCCTCTTTTTAGCAACTCATTATTTAATTTTTCAAAATTTAAATTTTTTGTATTCTTAACACAAGTTATTGTTGGCGATAAATACTTTTTATCTCCAAAAACTTCAAAATTTTTATTTGCCCAATCCTTAAAATAATTTGACATCATTAAATGTCTATTAAATCTATTTTCAAGGCCCTCTTCATTAACTATATAATTAAGTTGGTATTCTGCGGCAACCATATTTGAAATCGCAGGAGTTGAAGGATATTGGAAGTTATTTTCTTTTGAATAATTATATAGAAGTAATAGATCCAAATAATGTCCTCTGTTTTCTATTGTCTTTGCCTTTTCTACCGCTTTTGTAGAAAAAGATGCAAAACTTAGTCCGGGTACAAGACCTAAACATTTTTGCGAAGATGTAATTGAAATGTCAATTCCATATTTATCTTGTTCAATTGGAGTGCCACCAGCAGAACTAACAGTGTCAATTGCCCAAATAATTTCACTATATTTTTCTATAATAGGTTTTAGTTCTTCAAGATTATTTAAAATACCAGAAGAAGTTTCATTATGTGTGATGCCAACAAAATCATAATCTTTTTTCTTTAAAGCTTCTTCTAATTTATTTGGATCAGTAGCCTCTCCTGGTTCAGCTCTTAAAATATCTGTTTCAATTCCATTTTCAAGACCCAATCTTTGCCAAAGTTCTCCAAAGGAACCTAGTGCACAAATTAATGCTCTCTTTCTTGTGCAAGATCTAATTGCACCCTCCATAAGTCCAGTCCCTGATGATGTTGAAACTAAAATATATTCCTTAGTTCCAAAAACTTTTTGCATATTTATTACAATTGATTTCTGAATTTCTGATGCTTCCTTAGTTCTGTGTCCTATTACAGGTTTTTCAAATTGTTTTAAAACTTCACTGCGAACAGACACAGGACCGGGTAAAAATAATTTCATCTTTATTCCCCCTAACTATTTTAAATATGATATTACAAAATATTTTTATAGTCAAATAAAATTCTTTGTCAGTCTGCTTATATGTATTTTATTTACCTGTTTTATAACACCTTAAAGATTAATATATTCAATTATCAAATAAAAACTCTGCCGTAGACAGAGTTCTAAAATTAATATTTTAATTTTGCAAAAATCATTTTTCCTGCTGAAGTTTGAAGTGCACTTGTAACTATTACATTTACACTTTCTCCAATAAGGTCCTTTCCATTTTCAACAACTATCATTGTTCCATCGTCTAAATATCCTAAACCTTGATTTTGTTCCTTTCCTTCCTTGACAATCAAAATTTTCATTTCTTCTCCTGGAAGATAAAGTGGTTTAACTGCATTTGCAAGCTCATTAATATTTAAAACTTCTAAATTTTGAACTTTTGCAACTTTATTTAAATTATAATCATTTGTGACAATTTTACCACCTAAGTCAGTTGCAAGCTTTAAAAGTTTTGAATCCACTTCAGGAATTTCTTCAATTTTTCCTTTGTAAATTATTACTTCAACATTTTTTAATTCTTGAATTTCTGCAACGGTGTCAAGTCCTCTTCTTCCACGATTTCTTTTTAGTGCATCTGCAGAATCTGCAATATGTTGAAGTTCTTCTAATACAAATACTGGTACTACAAGAGGTCCTTCGATAAAACCAATTTTTACAATATCAAGTATTCTTCCATCAATTATAACAGAAGTATCTAACACTTTTGGAATGCCTTCTCGAGTTTTAATGTTTTCCTTTGGCTTTGATGTTTTCTTGGCAGCTAAAGAAGTTAAATCTCTTATCTTTTCTGAAATAGTGTCCTTGTTTGACATTCCTATATTAAGACCTAAGTAACCAAGCATTCCATAAAGTAAAATAGAAATTACTGAACCTACATATGGAATAGGAATCTTGTAAATAGGTTGCGAAATTAAAAATGCTATTATAAGTCCAAGAATAAGACCAACAGCACCGAGTATTACTTCTGCAAAAGATTTTGTCTGAATTTGTCTTTCCCAAAAAGCCAAAAGATCTTCTAAAGTTTTGAATGCCTTCGGTGAAAGTATAAAAAATATAAGTGCAGATAAAATTACAATAACGGCAAAAATTACTGTCATAACTTTTTGGCTTTCAATATCTCTTACAAATTTCATGTCTGACAAAAGAGACACGATAAAAATACCCACAAGTGCTCCTATTAATGTGAATAGCACTTTAAAAATTTTGGACACAATTTTTCGATTCTTGCTAATAAAAATCCCTCCTTAACCAAATATGGCGTCATCAATAAGCTTTGTGATTTCTTCCACCTTTTTATCAAAAACAAGTGCCATCTCTGAAACGATGATCTGTCTTGCTTCTGTCAATATTTTCCTCTCTCCTGTTGAAAGAGATTTTTGTCTGTCCAAATTTTCAAGACATTTTACTACATCGGCAATTTCTGTTAAATCACCTGATTTTATTTTATCTAAATTAAATCTATATCTTCTATTCCAATTCTTTGGCATAGATATTTCTTTCCTTGAAGAAAGTGTATCTAAAACATTTTTCATAGTTTGTGCATCAGAAATTTTTCTAACCCCAACTTCTTCAGCATTTTTTACAGGCACCATAACTTTTAAATTATTAATCGGTAATTTCATTATGTAATAATTGTGCACATTACCTAGAATTTCTCTTTCTTCTATTGCTACAATTTCACCTGCCCCGTGCATAGGATATACAATTTTATCGCCAATATTAAACATATTTTACCTCCTATTATCCCTATTATTAGTATAACAAAGATTTTTAAAAAAGTAAAATTCTTCACTATATCATAGATTATTGTTTTATGCAAAGACTTTTTATCAATTTTCATTTTGTTTAAATTATAAATTTAAGTATAAGGCTTTATTGTGAAAATTAATAACTTTTTTTGTGAAATTTTTTTAATTTAAAACCCTCTAACTCATAAAAGTTAGAGGGTTAAATACTTAAAAATTATCTCTTATTACTTCTTCTCCAAATATTCATCTTTTCAGCTTCTTTAATTAGATCATCTCTAAATTCAGGTGCGGCAAGGTTAATTATTCCTTCTGCTCTTTGCCAAGTTGCTTGACCCTTGCAGTTATACTTTCCATATTCAGTTACAATCCAGTGAGTATTTGGTCTTGCAGCTGTAATTGCTGAGAAAGTTTCAAAATTAGGAACAATTCTTGATTCTTCTTTTCCAGTCTTCTTGTTCATAAATTTAGAAGATAGACAGATAAAAGATTTTCCTCCCTTAGATAAATATGCTCCAAGCACAAAGTCAAGTTGTCCGCCTGCTCCAGAAATATGTTTTAAACCTGAAGATTCAGAACTTACTTGTCCAAATAAATCTATATTTACGGCATTATTAATTGATACAAAATTGTCCAGCTCAGCAATTACTCTTGCATCATTTGTATATGAAGTTGGAGCTGCCATACAAGCTGAATTGCCGTCGATGTAATCATACATTTCCTTTGAACCAGCTGCAAATCCATAAACTTGTCTAAATCTATCGATGTTTTTCTTCGCTCCAGAAAGTTTACCCTTCTTTGCCATTTCTACAAATCCATCAACATACATTTCAGTATGAACTCCAAGATCCTTTAAGTCAGAATTAGCAATAAGTGATCCTACTGCATTAGGCATTCCACCAATTCCTAATTGAAGAGTTGCTCCATTAGGAATTTCCTCTACAATTAATTCTGCAACCTTTTTATCAACTTCACCAAAACTTCCCTTTGGTAGAGTAGCAATTTCAGGATTTTCGCCTTCAATAACATAATCAACATCCTTGATGTTAATTTCATTTTCAAAACCGCCTAATCCAGTTACCATTTTTTCATTTACTTCTATAATTACTTTGTCAGCTGCTTCAATAACTGCCATTAAATGAGATGCACTTAATCCAAAGTTAAAATTTCCATGTTTATCCATTGGAGGAGTTACTATAACTGCAATATCCACTTTACAGTTTTCTCTGTACCATCTTGGCAATTCAGAGTATCTTAATGGATTATAAAATCCGCCAGGTGTTTTATTAATCCTATTTCTATCTGGTCCACCTGCGTGCCAAGAATTCCATACAACTTTTTTGCCTTCAGGGTCCTTCTTAAAAACTTCTGGTTCCCAAAGAAGTACACCACCCCTTAAATAAATTTCATTTAATTCGTCAAGTCTTTCAGCAAGCGCCTTATCAAAGGCAACAGGAGTGTTAGCACACCATGCATAGTCAATCCACATATTGTCTTTTACCATTGCGGCAGCATCTTTTGCTGAAATTAATTTTTCTTGATATTCTTTAGAATAATCCATATTTCCTCCTTAAATTATAAATAATCCCTATAAATTGTATGAGACCTTAAAAACTTAATGTAATCTAAAAATTCTTCCATAATAATTTCACTTTTTCCCTTATTAGTCTCAATGATTATTTTATTTTTACCCCTTAGGTCAAAAATATAAGCACCTTTTACATCAACTTTGTATAATTTTTCATAAATCGCTGAATATAATATTAATTGATTTTCATAAGAAGATTTTAGATAGTCCAAATCCATTTCACTAGTTTTTAAATCTACAATATAATACTCTCCGCCTATTTTTATAACTTGGTCAATATATCCCTTAACTAAAAACCCCTCTAAATCATAATAAAATAATAATTCTTTCTCAACTATATTTTCTTCTTCCATTTCCAAATAATTTAGGGAAAGTTCTCTTGCAATTTTTAATTTATCATCATCTATTTCTTCTTCATAATAATCAAAAATTTCTTTTAAAAATTCATCTATATTATTTTTATTTGTATCCTTTCTCGAATGAATTTGTGCAAATAAATGAACAATACTTCCTAAGGTTTTTGGATCTAATACCCTGTTCTTTCCATCTCCCATTGTATACTCGTCAATTCCCAAAAAATATTTCTTGTAAAAATCCATAGGACTTCTTTTATAATTTATAAAATCCGTCACAGTGTAATACTCTCTAATTCTATTCTCAAAATTAATTTTTAAATCTAAAGGCAAATATTTTTTTAAAGGAAGGTCTTCTTTTAAATCCTTAGAAAGCTTGTATTCTTTTATTTCTACATCATCATCTAAAAAGTCAAAATAGGAGTTTGATTTATAATCTTTAAAATTTCCAAAGAGTAAAAGTTCCTTTTTTGCTCTAGTCATAGCTACGTATAAAACTCTTTTTTCTTCTTCATTATCAATATTTCTTAGTTTTTCACTTACTGCTCTATACCTGGAATCAGAAAAATCAGATTTAATAGCAATACCTAGATCTTTGTCTACGATTATTTTTTTACTTTGCCCTAATTTTTTTCCTCTATCCATGTGAGAAATTACAACTGCATCAAATTCTAATCCCTTTGATTTGTGTATTGTCAAGAGATTTATTCCATCTTCCAAATCTTCAAATTTAATAGTCAAAATATATTTTTCAAAAGTTCCGTAATCCGTTGAGCTCTCAGAAGAAAAATCTCTTGCTATCTCTTTAAATTTATATAAATAATCCCAATCTATTTCTCTTAAAGTTTCTAAATCATAAAAATAATTCATAATTTCTTCAATTATTTCATCCAAAAAAAGTGTTTTAGATTTCTTCTTTATTGAAATTAAAAATTTTATAAAATTATCTAAATTTTTATTTTCAGTTTCAATTTGAATTAAATCTGAAAATTTATTAATTTCTAAATTTAATATTTTGACTAAATCTTTAAAATTAAACTCTAAAAGCGAAGAATTAAAAAGAGATAATGTATTTAAAAATTCTTCAGGACTATAAATTGTAGACAAAATGTTTTTTGTAACCTTTAAAACTTCTATTTCCTCTAAATTTCTTTCACCCTTGTTAAAGGATATATTTTTAAGAGTAAGTATCTTACTTACTTCGTCAATTTGAGCATTGCTCCTAGACAAAATCGCAATATCTTTAGCTTTAAATTTTTTTAATAAATTGCCTACAACAACACTTATTTCATTGTTATCCTCAGTATTATATAGATAAACATCGCCGTCATTTTGAAAGTCATATTCCATTTCTTCATAATTATCAATTAACTTTTCAAAAGTGGAATTTATGAAATTTATAATATTTCCGCCGCTTCTATAATTTTTATTCATAATAAGGGAAAGTCCACGTTTCTTTATATCATCTGAAAAGCTAAAATAACTATAAAGGTCTGCGCCTCTAAAGGCATAAATAGATTGCTTTGGATCTCCAACTATAAACAAATTTGATGTAAGAAAAGTATTTATAATTTCATTTTGAATTCCATTTGTATCTTGATATTCATCAACTAATATGTAAGAATACCTTCTTTGCAAAGCTCTTTTGCAATTTTCGTTTTTTAAAATCTTATGAGTATAAGAAATTATATCGTCATAGTCAAGAGAATTTATTTCTCTCTTTTTATTTGAATAAATATTGTAAATATCTTTTAAAATTTCAATGATAATTTCGTAATACTCTTTATTTTTTATTTCAAGATTTTTCCTTAATTCCCTTACTAAATCTAAAATATTTTCAATTTTATCATTATATTTTTTTGCAGATCCAAGATTTTCTTCTATTGAATTTAAAATGTCTAGATTATAAGTTTCTAAGTTTTTAATATCTTCAATATTTTCATCGTAAAAATATTGAAACTTTTTACCACTTACTTTTCTAAAGTCATCTAACAATAAAACTAATTCGCTAAAATTTTTATTTGAACTGCAAAAGTTTAAACTTTTCTTTAATATATCTTCAAAATCTAAATCATTGTTTTTAAAATCTAAATAAAGGTCAAAGAAAACTTTTCTTTCCTCAAAGGGATTTGTGTTAAAATCTATAAGATATTTTTTCAGCCTTTCATCTGTATTATTATTTAAGGCTAACTTTATAGAATCTTCTAATAATTTCAAACTTTTAGCATCCTCTAAGACTTTAAAGTTTGGATTAACTCCAAGAATGTAAGAATAATTAGATACGATTTCAAGAGCAAAGGAATGAATTGTCATAACATTTAAATCCTTCTCTTCAAATTCAATATTTTCTTCTACAAGTTCCCTGGAAATTCTTGCTAACATTTCTTCTGCAGCTTTTTTTGTAAAAGTAATTGCTAAAATACTTTTTGGATCATTATACTTTTTTACAATATTTATAAATCTACTTGTTAATACTCTTGTTTTTCCTGTACCCGCTCCTGCCATCAATGTTACGTCTTTATCAATAGATTTAACTGCCTCTAATTGAATTTTATTTAAAATCATAAAAACTCCATAAAAAAATCCCACTACGGGGATTAATCAAATATTGTTTCTGCAAGAGCTATTATAAATTTATTGTCAACTTTATAAAAAATTTCAGTTCCATTTCTATCGCTATTTAACACGCCAGCTCTCTTTAATTTTCCGAGATGGGAAGAAACAGTTGGTTGAGGAATATTAAATTTCTCTTGTAAGGATCCAACATTACATGGACCATTGTCAATTAGATTTTTAATAATTTTAAGTCTAATGGGATGTGCCATTACTTTTAAAACTTCAGCTGTCTTCTCTAAATTATCAATTTTGTTTCTCACTTCATACCTCCAAATATGTAATATGAATTAATTTGATTAATCAATTCATATTCTTTGATTATAATATTTGAACCTTCTACTTTTGTCAATAGTTTTACATAATTTTCATATAGTGAAAAAATGCACAAAAAATGTACATTAAATTTAATAAAAATTGACCTCCTCAAATCGGTTTTTCAGTCCAACTTGAGAAGGTCATTACTTTTCACTAGAGCCTTTAAATTAAATTTATACTCTCTCTATTTCTATTTTTATTTCATGTCCATTTAGGTTTTCAACTTCTGTATCTACATCTGAATTAACTATTTCAGTTGCCAAAGTTTCTGTCTTAATAAATTTTTCTTCAGATGCTATTGCCTTTTCTACTTCTTCGTCAGATTTATAAGTTATCTTAATATTGTCTAAAATGTCTAAATCTTTTTTCTTTCTAAGTTGTTGAATCTTTGATATAAATTCTCTTACATATCCTTCATTAAGAAGTTCAGCATTAAGTTCAGTGTCAAGAATTACAAAGAGATTGTTTTCCATAACAACATCAAAACCTTCTTTTGCATTGATTTTTACTTCTACATAATCTCTCTTGATTTCTATTTCTTCGCCACCAATTTCAATGTTTACATTTCCTTCATTTAATTTTGAAAGAAGTTCTTTTGCATTAGTTTCCCTTAAATATTTGCCAAAGTCTTTTACTTTTGAACCTAAAATGCTTCCGCAAACTCTAAAGTTTGGTTTAAGTTCAAATTCCATATATTCTGAAAGATTATCTTCAAATTTTACCTCTTTAACGTTTAATTCTTCCTTAATTAAATCAGTTAAATCGCCAATAATATCTTTATACTTACCGTCGATAATAACTTCTGAAAGTGGTTGTCTTACTTTAATCTTTGCTTCTTCTCTAGATGCTCTTCCCAATGTTACAAGATCTCTTACCAAATCCATTTTTTCTTCTACTTTGTCGTTAATCATATTTTCATCATAAGTTGGATAATCAACTAAGTGTACAGACTCTTCATCAGTAAGTGACTTAAACAATTCTTCAGAGATAAATGGAACTATTGGTGCGATTAGTTTTGTAACACCAAGTAAAACTTCATAAGTTGTCTTGTATACTGCAAGTTTAGTATTGTCTTTGTCAGTCTTCCAAAATCTCCTTCTGTTTCTTCTAATGTACCAATTTGAAACATCTTCAATTACAAATTCTTGAATTTCTCTAACAACTTTTGTAAGTTCAAATACTTCCATGTCTTTTCTTACAGTTTTTACTAGTCTGTTATATTTTGAAAGCAACCATTTGTCGATTTCTTCTAAATCTTCATAGCTTACTTTGTGTTCTCTAGGATCAATATTATCTGTATTTGCATAAAGACTGAAGAAGTTATATGTGTTTCTAAGTGATCTAAAGAATTTTGATTCAATTTCACGAAGACCATCTTCATCAAATTTTGTTGGAGTCCAAGGTGGAGATACATAAAGTAGATACCATCTTACAACATCGGCACCATATTTATCAAATAATTCAAAAGGAGCTACTGTATTTCCTCTTGATTTTGACATTTTCTTTCCATCTTTATCAAGGATAAGGTCATTTACAAGTACATTTTTATATGGACTTTTTCCTGTCATATAAGTTGAAATTGCAATTAGTGAATAGAACCAACCTCTAGTTTGATCAATTCCTTCAGATATAAAGTCTGCTGGGAATAACTCACTAAAGTTATCTTTATTTTCAAAAGGATAATGCCATTGTGCAAAAGGCATTGCTCCAGAGTCAAACCATACATCGATTACATCAGATTCTCTCTTCATCTCTTTTCCACATTTTGGACATTTTATATGAATGTCATCAACATATGGTCTGTGAAGCTCTATATCCTCTGGAACATCTTCCACAGCTTTTTTTCTAAGATCTTCAATTGAACCAACTGATTCTGTATGACCACATTCACATCTCCAAATTGGAAGTGGTGTCCCCCAATATCTTGACCTTGAAATTGCCCAGTCATTTAGATTTTCTAGCCAATTTCCAAATCTCTTTTCACCAACAAAATCTGGGAACCAATTAACACCCTTGTTGTTTTCAATTAATTTATCTTTAAATTTAGTAACTTCAATGTACCAAGATGGATGTGCGTAATAAATTAATGGAGTATGACATCTCCAACAGTGTGGATAATTATGAACTACTTTTTGTTTTGAAAACATTAAGTCATTGTCCATTAGATAATGAATCACATCATGATCAGCATCTATTACAAATTGACCTTTCCATGGTGTATCAGTAAATTTACCTTCTTCATCCACTGGTTTTAACATTGGAAGGTCATATCCCCTTGCAGTTTGGTAGTCGTCTTCACCAAAAGCAGGTGCAATATGAACAATACCTGTACCATCTTCAGTAGTTACATAATCAGCACATATTACATAAAATGCTTTTTTATCAGGTTCTAAAAATTTAAGAAGTTGCTCGTATTCCATAAACTCTAAATCTTTGCCGACAAATTCTTCTATTACTTCATATTCATCATCTTTGAAAACTGTTTTTGCAAGTAACTTTGCTACATAATAAATATTTCCGTCGGAATGCTTTACTTTAATATATTCAACTTTTGGATTTACAGCAAGGGCTACGTTAGAAGGAAGTGTCCAAGGTGTAGTTGTCCATGCTAAGAAATATTCATTATCCTTACCCTTTAATTTGAATTTACAAGTTACAGTAGTAGTTTTTATTTCTTCATAGCCTTGTGCAACTTCATGAGATGCAAGTCCAGTTCCACATCTTGGACAATAAGGAACAATTTTATGTCCTTCATAAATTAGTCCTTCTTTAAACATCTTGTCTAAAATATGCCAAACTGATTCAATATAACTATTTTCAAGTGTAATATATGGATGGTCTAAATCTATTAGATAGCCCATTCTTCTAGTAAGTGTTCTCCATTCTTTTTCATATTCAAAAACAGATTCCTTACATTTTTTATTAAAATTTTCAACTCCATAGGATTCAATATCTTGTTTATTATGAAGTCCAAGTTTTTTTTCAACTTCAATTTCAACTGGAAGACCATGTGTGTCCCAACCAGCTTTTCTCTTAACTTTATATCCAAGCATTGTATGATATCTACAAGTTAAGTCCTTTAAAGTTCTCGCCATTACATGATGTATTCCTGGCTTGCCATTTGCTGTTGGAGGTCCTTCATAGAAAATATAATTCTCTCCATCTTTTCTAGATTCTACAGATTTGTGTAAAAGATCTATTTCATCCCAAAATCTTGAGATTTTTTCTTCCCTTTCACTAACCTTATCCTTAGATAATTCTTTAAAATTTTTCATCTAAAACTCCTTATTCTTCCTAATTTTTTATAAAAAAGTCCCCTCTCAAACGAGAAGGGACGAACTAGCCGCGGTACCACCCTAATTATAGGTAACTATCACTTAATTTTTTAACGCAAATACGCAAAGGCTTTTGACCTTTGAGCTCCGAGGTGATCTATAAATTTTCAAAACACAGTTTCACACCAAACAACTGCTCTCTTAGTTTTTAGAATTTACCGTCCTCATCAAAGCTTATATAAAATTGTCTATTGTTTCATCCTTAAACATTTTAATAATGTTGGATTGAATCTTTGCGAGTGTACCATGAAATTTGCAATTTCCTACATTACCAGATTTGTTTTTACTACAATAACTATCTTTTTGTAAACACCTATTTATTACAATAGGTCCATCAATCGCAATAAGTATGTCGTATAGTGTTATGTCTTCCTTTGGTTTCTTTAAATAATATCCACCCTTAGAACCTCTTTTTGCATCGGTAATTCCCGCTAAATTTAATTTTCTCAAAATTCTTAGAGTAAATCTTTTAGTAACACCTTCATTTTCAGCAATTTGAGGTGCTCCAACTACTGTACCTTCATTTTCAGCCAGGTACCTTACAATTCTAAAGGCATAATCTGTCTCTTGTGTTATTCTCATTTTATCACCTATTTTGAATATTATATCATCTTTGTTTACTTTTTAAAATACTTATCTTGTATTTTTCTAAGCTTTACAATTTCTGACTCTTCATTTAAAGATATGTCATCATAATTAACTAGACTTCCCTTTTTTACATCTCTCTTCGCATAAGCACCATCTGTTACAATACCAATTGGCACATGGTTCCCATCTAGTTGGTCTTTTTTTGTTTCCAAAGTTCCAAAAATCATTTCTCCGCCAATAGAATCAAGTTTTTCGCCCTTTTTTATATCTCTTTTGGCAACTGCTACGGTTTCTGCATAGGGCTCTCCCATTGGGGCAATAGATGAATCTCTCAATACCACAGCTTTAATAATGGAAACTATTGTCTCAATGCTAGTCAAATGATAAGGTCTATATATTGTATAATTTGGACCTTCTCCCATGGAAAGATATTTCATTTCTTTATCAATAATATTAGATTTTGGTTTTACCACAGCAAAAACTCCAGGAGCTATACCTGTTGCAAAGTCTACAACACCATAGGAATTTAAAATTCCACCATCTTCTTTTAATTTGTAATCATCGGCAATTTTTTTAGGACTTGTATCTACAAAATGGCAACCCCTAATATCTGGAATAAAGCCAAGAGCATTGCATACAGCATTAAGTTCAATCATTGTATTAGTCCCATCTACAAAAGAAGTTAACATTCTTGGACTTATTCCCCTTTTGTTTGCAGAGTCCCTTAAACTATCTGGAGTCGCATAATTATTTAATTCATTATTTTTCCCCTTTCCGAGAACTAGAACCTCAAACCCACAATTTTTTGCAAATTCATAAATCTCTACAATGGCACCAGGTTCATCGCCCTTTGTTCCCGAATAAACTATTCCCTTTTCATCTGCCATTACCTTTAAGATTGGTCCAACAGTTGCATCCATCTCAACATTAAGACTAACTATATCTACATTATTTTCTATTGCAGAAATAGATAATTTTGTACCAGTCTCAGTGTCTCCCGTACAATCAACTATGCAGTCCACAAGAGTTGATGCAATTAAATTATTTGTTGTGGCGATGTATTTTTTTTCTCTTAAAAGATTCCTTGCTTCTTCCAAATCATCTGTAAAGGCATAATCACCTTTATCTATATTTGCTGAATCTATTGCAGCTTTTAGCGTTACTTTATTTCTTGATGAAAAAACTATGGGATAAAAATTTTCATTTTGACTTAACAAAGTAAATAGTGAAGTGCCCATTATTCCTGAGCCAACAATTCCAACAGAAATATTGCCATATTCCTTTAATTTTTTTTGTAAGTAAAACATTCTTCCTCCAAATCTATTTGAATCATTAAAATTAATCTTATTTGCAAAATTATTTTAATCTGAATTTACTTCTATTGCAAATTATTTTTCACTAAGCATCTTTCCAAGTCGATATCCACAAGAAAATGCAAATTGCAAATTATAACCACCGCAGTCTCCGTCAATATTTAGTGCCTCTCCTATAATATACAAATTCTCAATTTTTTTACATGAATAGTCATAAGGATTTACTTCGCTTAAATCAACGCCACCTCTTGTAACTTGGGAATTTTTAAAACCTGTGCTCCCAATTACTTTAAACCTTGACTTTAACAAAACTTCTGCGATATTTTCAAAATCTGACATAGGAATCATATTCATTGCAACTTTTTTGTCTAAATTTAAAGAATCAATTATATAGTGAATAAATTTTTTATCGACAATTCCCATTAAGTACTCTTCAAGGGAAAAATCTGGAAACATATAATATCTGCTATAAAGCATCTCAATTGTATTTTCATCAACATTATTTATTATGGGCACTTCAATAAAATTATTTTCAGAAATATTCACTGACAAATCTAAAATTGGCGGCCCACTTATTCCATAATCAGTGAATAAAATTTCTCCAAATCTTTCGTCAATTTTTTTATCTTTCTCAAATAATTTTGCCATTCCAATTACTTTAGTTCCCTTAAGATGCTTTAAATATTTTGATTCCAATTTTATTTGAGTAAGTGCCGGCTTTAATTCAGTTATTTTTAAACCTAGCTTTTTTAAAATTTCAAAACTTCTTCCATCAGAACCACTTGCAGGCATGGATTTTGCGCCAAAAGCTGCTATAACTACATCTGATTTAAAAATTCCATCATTTGTAATTACTTCAAAACCCTTTTTATTTTTTTTAATTTCTAAAACTTCTGTGTTTGTCCTAATGTCGATATTCTTTTTATTAAGCCAATACATAAAAATATTTAGCACAGAATTTGACTTCAATGTAATTGGATAAACTCTATTTCCATCAATTGTAGATTCAAGCCCTAAAGTTTTAAAATAATTTATTAAGTCTTGATTATTAAATTCTTTTATGGTGTATTTAACAAAACTTGGAGAAGAATAATTTTCTTCTGACAAATTTAAGTTAGTATAATTGCATCTGCCATTGCCAGTTGCCAGTAATTTTTTCCCAATTCTATCATTTTTTTCAATTAATGTAACATCATTATTTTCATTTTTTGCATTTATAGCAGCAACCATTCCAGCAGGTCCTGCACCAATAATTATTATATTCATAGTATCACAAACAAATTATATCCTAAAGTTATATAAATTTACAAGAATTTAAAAAATTTGTGTTATAATAGCTAATAAATTTGGAGGAATTATGAAAAATAAAATTTATATAACAGGACACAAAAACCCCGACACAGATAGTATATGTTCTGCCATTGCCTTGGCAGAGTTAAAAAATAAATTGGGCGAAAATGCTGAAGCAATTAGGCTTGGCAATTTAAACAAAGAAACCGAATTTGTACTTAAGTATTTTAACGTGGCTTATCCAAGGCTAAAGACTTCTATCAAACCACAAGTTCGTGATATTGAAATAGACGCTGCCTATTGTGTAAATCCAAGTCTTTCTATGGCATCAGCAATGGATTTGATTCAAAAAAATAATATCAATTCCTTGCCCGTTGTAGACGATGATGACAACCTTATTGGAATCGTAAGTTTATCCAACATTGCATCATCTTATATGGAAATTTGGGACGACTCAATAATTGGCAGGAGTAACACAAGCTTTGAAAATATTTTAGATGTACTCAAAGGTAAGGTCCTTTATTTGCCAAAAAATCCAAGAAAGCTATCAGGTAAAATGGCTGTCAAGGCTATAAAAAATCAGGACTTAATAAATGAAAATGATATAGTAATTGTTGGCGACGATATAAAAGACCAAGAAGCTGTAATTAAAAAGGGCATATCTCTTTTAATTCTTACAATTTCAACTAAACTCGATGATAAACTTTTAGAACTTGCAAAGGAAAATAATGTTGCGGTAATTTCTACTGGACTTTCAACTTTTATGGTTGCAAGAATTTTGCCACAAGCTGTTCCCGTTGAATATGTAATGACAAAAGATGATCTAGTTGTATTTCACAAGGACGATTTAATTGACGACGTTCGTGAAAAAATGGCACAATCAAGATTTAGATCCTATCCTGTTCTCGACAATAAAAATAAAGTAATTGGAAACATTTCTCGTTATCACTTAATTTCAAATTTAAAGAAAAAGATAATTTTAGTTGACCACAACGAAAGAAATCAATCCATTGATGACATTGATTCTGCAGAAATTGTGCAAATCGTGGATCACCACAGAGTTGCTAATATTTCTACAAGTTCTCCAATTTATTTTAGAAATGAGCCTGTTGGATCAACTGCAACAATTGTCTCAAAAATGTTTTTTGAAAATGGAATAAAGCCTTCTCGTGAAGTTGCTGGTCTTCTTTGTGCGGCAATAATTTCCGACACACTTTTATTCAGATCTCCTACATCTACTGATACAGATAAGTATATTCTAAATAAAATGAAAAAAATTGCAGCAATTGATATAGATGAATTTGCAATGAAGATGTTTAAAGCAGGTACAAGCCTTGAAGGAAGAAAACCCGATGAACTTTTAAAATCCGATGTTAAAAACTTTTCAGTTGAAGGTATAAATATAAGAATTTGTCAAATTTTTACTATGGATTTGGAAAGTACGACTTCTGTGGAAAAAGAATTAAAAGAGGCAATGGAAAACTTTGTAGAAACATCTGACACAGAAACTTTTGTCTTGATGATTACAGATATATTTAGGGAAGTTTCTGAGGTAATCCTAGCAGGAAGTTTTAAAGAAGCAATTGCAAGAAAATTTGAAAAGGAATTAGTTAACGACAAATTTTTATCTGAAGGACTTCTCTCAAGAAAAAAACAACTCCTTCCTAAAATTAGTTCTGCAATATCAGAAGAACTTTCATAATTATTTTACAAAAAAGAGCCTATCATTTGATAGACTCTTTTTATCATTATTTAGAGCAGTTTCCATTGCAACCGCATGAATTTTCATCCTTATCTTCGCAGCCGCAATCGTGATCGTGTTTATGTTCGTGATGGTCATCTCCATCACCATCATCTTTCTCACTTTCATCCATGTATACATTTAGATTCTTAATTCCATATATCTTTTCAAGTTCTTCAGAAAATTCAACAACAGATTTTTCATCAAAACCATAGATGTAAACTTCGCTGCCATAATTTATAATTTCTAATTTTAAAATCCCATCATTATAGAGATTTATTCCCATAAAATTAAGAGCAACATCTCCAATTAAATTATCTAAAATCATCTTTTTAAAGTCTTCATCAATTATTCCCTGAAAAATGTATTCATATCCATCTTCATCAGAATAAACAGCAAATTCTTCAACTAATTTTTTTGATTTTTTATCTTCTTTTAAAACTTTAATCTGATAGGAATCACATTTATTTAGATATATTTTTAAAATATCAAAAACTGGGTTTAAATCAATTTTTTCTTCAATAAAGACATTATTTTCAAAATTTATATAGTACAAATAATCACTCCTTATTTTGTTAAAAGATAAAATTCAATGTAGGCATCTTCTAAATTATCTTCCTTTGGAAAATAAATATTTGTAAATAAAATTTTATATCCATCTTTTTCTATTGCCAAATCTTCTAACTCTATTTTGTCCTTTGTCTTTCTCAAAATCTTTAAATTATCCTTTAATTTTGCCAAATCTACTGTCATAATATTTTTATAATTTTCTTCTATTTTTTTATAAATTTTTATTTCTCTTTTAGTTTTTTCAAATTTATAATCTCCAGATGTAACAATATCATCAAGAGAATATACAAAAATCAAATGATTGTAACCTTCAATATCTATATTAAATTTAAGTTCATTGTCACTTGGCAAATTATCTGTATAGGAATAGCCAAGAGAATTTTTGTCTTCAATTATATTACTGAATCCAAATAATTTTGTGAAGCTATCTTCGTTTAACTTAAAATCTTTTGGCATATATTTTAATTCAGAAACTCTATCAGTTTTTACCATGTAGTTAACTATATCTACAATTTGACTTTTAGCGTCACTTTCAATATTTAAATTCGGTTTTATCTCTTCTCCTGCAATCATTTTATTGTCTTCTAAAAGTTTTTCAAACCTTGAATTTTGAGACCTCACGCTAAGGCTTGGTGCAGATGCAGGCCCTATTCCCGTAATTAAAATTATTACAGATAAAAATATTGGTATAGTTATATTGGAATTTTCTCTATAAAAAATATAATAAATCAAAGAGAGAAAAATCCAAACTCCCACTGCTATAACAATATATCTATTTTCTGTAATTCCATATTCGCTAATTCTTAAATAAATTGCAAAAAACATCATGCCCAATAGTGGGAAAAGCGTGAAAGGAAAAATAATTTTAAAATAGTTAATAATTTTTATCGAGTCCACTCTGGACAAGAAAAATAGATATACTACTGAAAAACTTGCAAACCAAATAACTAAATTTACGATTAAGTTATTTGGAATTTGCCAAAGCACTAAAATTTTTACAAAATATGCAAGCAAAATCGCTGTATAAATAATTACAATAGGTGTAATTATATAAACTAATAAAATTTTAAAAGCTTTAGGATATCTATAATCTGTGAAAGAATCTCTAACTTTTGGAAAATCAGAAAAAAATGTCACAACATTAAACAATATAAAAGAAAAAATTGCTACTCTAAGATAAACTGAAGACTGAAAATTAAATTTAAATAAGTTATTTAATGCAAATATAATTCCACTTATGCCAATAAATACAATAAAGCTGTAAATATTTGAGATTATAAAAGATTTTAAAATTTTTGCGACATAAGCCACATAATCCTTGTGGTAATTAAATTTTCCAATAAAGGATGATGCCACAACAAGTGCCGCAATCAATGTAAAATAAATAAAATTATTATTATAATTAGCTAATGTTTTACTTTCATTATAAATAAGTTCATAAATTCCATATAAAATTGGAAAGGTAACTATATAGGAAAGTATTTTGAATAGATTATTATTTTTTAAATTTTTTAGGTCATAATAATTTTTTAGCCCCTCATTAAAAAGTATAACAAAGGCGTAAAGAAAAATTCCAAATACAAAGACTAAACCATAACTTTCCATTCTATTTACAAATATATCTTCTTTATCATAAAAAGTTGACATAATCAAAAATACTGTCGCAAGCATGGCGCTTATAATAGTAAAGGGGAATCTTTTAAAGGTGTTTTTAATACTATTAAAATTAAATAATGTATAATTAAAAATTCTCATAACTGCCTCCCTATTTTAATAATATATCAAATGCCTTAAATTTTAAAGTAAATGGTCAAAATCTTTATCATTGTATCCACTTTGACATATTTATTTTTTGTATACAATTTTTCCTTCAGAAATTGTATAAAGAACTTCTCCTATTAATACTTTATCGACAAAGGGAGTATTAGATGATTTTGATTTAAATTTCTCGATTTTATAATGACTGTTAAGGTCAATAATAGTTATATCTGCTATTTTTTCTTTTGCAATTTCTCCGCCCTCTAATCCATAAATTTTTGCTGGATTTGTACTCATTAGCTCAATTAATTTCATAAGGCTTATTTCATTATTTAGAACTAAATTTTCATAGCAAATTGAAAAAGAAGTTTCAAGCCCAATTATTCCTGATGGTGCCTTGGTAAGCTCTAAATCTTTCTCTTCCTTGCTATGTGGTGCATGATCTGTTGCTATAATTTCAATTGTTCCCTCTTTAATACCTTCAATTATTCTTTTTCTATCCTTTTCACTTCTTAGAGGTGGATTCATCTTTGCCAAACTTCCAAATTTTAAAATTGCACTGTCATTTAATGCAATGTGGTGAGGAGTTACTTCTGCAAAAATATTTGCTCCCATGGATTTTCCAAATTTAACTAGTTCTACTCCTAAACCTGTTGAAATATGTTGGATTGAAATTTTTGCGCCAGAATAAATTGCCATGGCAACATCTCTTGCTATAAAAGATGTTTCTGCAATAGTTGGCGATCCCTGAATATTTAGTTCTTCTGAAACTTCTGAATGATTTATTCCATTTTGAGCAATTAAATTTGGATCTTCTTCGTGAAAAGAAATTATTGCATCTAATTTTTTTGCACGATACATTGCTTCTAAAATTAATTTAGAATTTCTATTGGGAATTCCGTCATCTGTAAAAGCGATGGCACCTGCATTATAATTTTCTTCCATATTGACAAGTTCAACATCGCCAAAATTTTTTGTGAGAGCTGAAACTGTAAAAACCTTTAAAGGAAGTTCTCTTGCTTTTTTATAATGTTCAATAATTTTTTCTTTACTATCGATCTTAGGGCTAGTATTTGCCATTTGAATGACAGTGGTAAATCCACCGGCGATTGCTGCTTCACTTCCACTCCCCAAATCTTCCTTATAGGTTTGACCAGGATCCCTAAAATGAACGTGAACGTCAATAAATCCTGGAACTACAATTTTTCCACTGGCATCAATTATTTCATCGCTAATATTTGATGTATCTATATTCTTATTAATATCAATTATTTTTCCATTTTCAATTTTAATATCTAAAACATCGTCAGTTTTTGAAAGAGGATCAATTACTCTTCCACCTTTTATAATCATATTTTCTCCTATTTATCAAGATTTTAAAAAAGACGAGGAAATCCTCGCCTTTCTAAAATTTAATTATTCTTCTTCGCTTTTTTCTTCGCCTTCATCATAGATTTCTAAATCGTCAAAGTCAAAATCGTCATCGTATAAATCAAAATCCATGTCTTCATTTTCGTATACATAATCTTCTAAATCTGCTAGATCTTCTTCAATAATGTCTACATAATCTTCGATTTCTTCTCGAGATTCTCTCATCTCATCAATAACATCACTTAAAATATCCACAAGTTCAGATATTATTTTACCTTCGTTAGTAGTTGTGTCTAAATCATATCCATCACAAAGACCTTGTAAATAAGATATTCTCTTTAATAAATATTCCATATTTCCTCCAATTTAAACTCTAGACATATATTCGCCATCTCTTGTGTCAATTCTTATAATGTCGCCTGTATTTATAAAAAGTGGCACATTAAGAGTGAAACCTGTTTCAACAGTAGCTGGTTTAGATCCACCACTTGATGTATCCCCTTTGACACCTGGTTCAGTTTCCGTTACTTCTAATTCAACAAAATTTTGAGGCGTAACTCTAAAAGCTTTGCCTTTATAAAAATTGATAGTTGCCATATCATTTTCTTTAATAAAGTTAAGGGCATCTTCTACCATATCTTTTTCTAGTGGAATTTGTTCATAAGTTTCTTGATCCATGAAATAATACAATGTTCCATCTGAATATAAGTATTGCATTTCTTTATTTTCAATTACAACTTTTTCAAATTTTTCTGATGGATTAAAAGTTGTATCTTTAATACCACCAGTAAGTACGGATTTAATTTTACTTCTTACAAAAGCTGCACCCTTTCCAGGCTTAACGTGTTGGAAGTCTAAAACTACCCAAACATCTCCATCCCATTCAAATGTAAGTCCTTTTCTTAAATCTCCTGCTGTTATCATATTTTCCTCCATATTAAGTATTGTCTTCTATATCATAATAGTTAAGTGAATTTGGCTGAAATTTTATGTATTCAGGTAGCACAGAACCAAATTTTTCGAAGACTTTTGGTTTATATTTAACATTTATGCCAGAATTTTTATCGTATAAATTTATTAAATATCCCTCTAATTTACAATTATTAAAAACTTCTGCATTATTATTTAAAATAATTATACCAGATATTGCATTATCATTAAACAAAACTTTATTATTTATTAATAAAATTTGGTTTCTAATGTCTGTTTCTATATTGAGAGTTCCACTATTTTGAACAATAACATCTACATTATCTAACAAATATAGGGGATTTCTTTTTTTCACTTTCTCTCTCAGATTTTCATCATAAACTTCAACTTCTTCAAAAATAAATTTTTTGCCCCTTTCAGTACCATAAATAAAATCTCCATCAAGATTTAAAGCTTTAATTTCACCTTTAGACCAATTATTATCCTTGAAGGAATTTTTTATTTTTTCTAAATCATCTTTGTTGACTCTCCCTGAATTTAAAACTCCATCTTTTTCTTTATAAATTTTGTTGATATAATTCGCCATGATCTTAGCACCTGCTATGGAATTTTTATATTTTACATCAGTATTAAGTTCAACTAAATCTACATCTATTCCCTTTTTATTTGAATAATCTCTTCTCCTTAGTTCAAGATTCTTTACTTCTGTATCATTTGGTTTAAATTCACAGTTTAAATTTATATATTCTTCATCAGAAAATATGAAATTTCCTAATTCTTCATTGAAATTATTTTCAGAGATTTTTATATTTAAAACAGATTCTGCTGCATACTTTGATTGAATTTTCTCAACTCTATTTAGATTTATATAAGATGTATTTGAAATGTATGAATAAATAAAATAAAAGAAAATAGCAAGCAGTGAAATTAAAATAATTGTAAAAATATAAATATAGCCCTTTCCTTTTCTATTCATAAATTTGTATCCTCTTTGCCACTTTAAATGCTATTTTATCTCTATTTCCATATTCAAGGTAAATATTAAAATAATTTCCATAATCAGAGATTTTAAAACTTTTTATTTCCCCAGTCAAAGCATTCTTAACCTCACCTGATGAATTTATTTTATTCATCAATGAATTAACTATATTGGATGTTCTGTATAATTGATTTGTTTCTTTCTCGTAATTTATGTAATTGTATTTGTCATCAATTTTTTTAATAAAATAGATTTTCCCATTAATTTTAGCGTAATAATCACAGCTATCTATTTCATCCTTTATGTACTCAATTGCATAAGACATTTCAGAATTTGCATTTTGATTTAGATATGTTTTATTCAAAGCCTTTTGTGAAACTCCAAGTATAGAAGTTAATACCATTGAAATAATTAAAAGGATAGCAATAGAAAAAACTAGTTCAATTAGTGAATAACCCGCCTTGTGCGAGATAAACCTCAAACTTAATTTCTTCATCAGTATCACGCCTCTTTCCACTTACTATTATATGATTTAATTTGCCCTCTCTATTTTTTGTTACATTAATAATAAAGTTCTCATTTTCACTATCTACATCATCAAAATTTAAATTCAAATCTTTATTGTTGTATGCTTCGCCAATTATTTCCTCCATTTTCGAATTCACCGCATAAACTAATAATTCTCTTTCCTTTATGTGATTTTGGTTTTCCATAAGAGTTATAATATTTGGCAAAATAGCTGATGCAATGAGTCCTATTATGGCTATAGAAAATAATATTTCGATCATCAAATGTCCTTTATTTTTAGTTTTCAGATTCATAGTAACTAACCTTTCCAGTGACTGGTTGTATTGTAATTTTAACAGTTTTTTTGTCATTTATAGTATAGTTAATAGTACAAGCAGAATATTTTTTTGCAATATAAGATGGCTTTCCCTCACTTGTAAAATTAATAACTCTCACATTTGTTGACTCAAGCTTAACTAATTTATTAAATTTTACACTTTTACTCTTTTTACCATAATTAACTGTATAGCCATTATCATTTATTTTTATACTAGTTCTACAATTATTAACTTGGGAATAATTTTTTAATTGTTTAATATCTAAAGCTAAGGTCTTAATTTGCTCCTTAGCTTCAATTTTGTCACGAACATTGAGATTAATATTGGCAATAGATAAAAGAATTAATAAAATTCCAATGCATACAACTAACTCAATTAATGTAAATCCTTTAGATTTCATCATTGTATTCAACTTCTTTTACAAAAAAGAATAAATCTTCGTTATTTTGTGGCAAGAAATAAATGTAACTAATATCGTATGCAAATAAATTAATTCTAAACCACTCATCTTGATGAATCTCTCCCGTAAAGGGAATTTGCTCCCCAGAAATATTTATAATTCCTATTTCTTTACAGGAATCATAGGGAAAAAATAGTGAAAGAGAAATCCCATCACAATGTTTCTCTACACCAAGTTTAACAATATCGCGAATATTTTCCGTGTTTATATAAAATGATGTAATGCCAGACTCGCTATAATAATTTGTTTTCACATTGTCGTCAACAATAAATTTATATTCCCTATCTTTTTTAATTTTAGTTTTAAAATCATCAAATAAAATTGGATTTGCATATTTGAATTTATCTTTTTCAGGTTTTAAATTTATATCAATATTTGAGGAAGAAACTTCTGTGCCTTTAATTTTATTATCAATATCTTTGCTATTTTTACTAATGTTTTCTGATTTAGAATTTTTTATCACTGCTGCTTCAGTATTTTTTAATTGGTCAACCTTTACAATTTCTTCTGATTTTTTAGGATTAATTTCTTCCTTTTTGTTTTGAGCTTCTATTTTTTTGTCTTGCTCATTTTCATTAAAATAGGCTTTTTTTAAATCTGAATAATAAATTGCTTTAGATGGCTTTTCAGCTTTTAATCTATATGAAAAAGAATTTTCATCTATCCTATTTAGTTCAATATTTGAATATCCATAATAATTTGTGAGAGCAGAAATTTTATTAATCTCGCTATTATTGACGTTTCCAGAAATTAAAAGAGTGTCAATGTCCGTCTTCCCATCCTTTGTAAAATTATCTCTACTCAAATTGTTTTCAGAAGCAATTTTATCTAAATTTTCATTGGAAAAATCAGCAAGTCCATTGTATTTATAAATAGGTTCTTCAACTTCAATATTTTCATTGAAATTAACTTCAGAAATTTTTTGTACTTCTCTTTTTATTAAAAAATTATAAAATAAAAATTCTAAAAACAATAAAATAAAAACTATTAATAAAATCTTTTCTCTATTAGAAAATCTTCTATATTTAATTTTTTTACTTAAAATATCAAATATATCCATTTAATTTTTCCTCTACGTAGTTTGATAATTTTTTATTAAGATTTATATTTGGATGAATGCCGTCGATTAAATCGTCTTCTATGTAATTTTCTTTAGAATAATCAAAAAAGGAAATAACCTTAAAATCTTCAGCCTTCTCTTTTAAAATTTTGTCTAAATTTTCTATATTTTTATTTACTGAACTAAAGTTAATGAAACTTTCATAAGCTTCGTCTAAATTTTTAAAGGATGTAGGATAAGGACTTATTACAAAAATCTTTCCTCCTAAGATCTTTAATTTTTTAATAATTTTGTATATATTATTTAATACATACTCAAGAGATCTGCCATTGAAAAAATCATTGAGACCAATGTGAACTAAGTATAAGTCATAACTCATTAAATTATTTATAGCATATAAAAGCTCATCTGTTGTCAAACCGTTGACGCTATAATTGTCGATATCATAACCTTTTCCTGATAAATAATAAATTAAAGACTTTCCTCCAACTAAATAACCTTCAAATATGGAGTCCCCAAGAGCACAAATCCTCATAAAACCTCCTAAATAAGTCCCTCTTCTAAAAAACTAAAATATTTGTTGTCGCCAATAATTATGTGATCCAAAATTTTAATGTCAATAATATTCGATGCTTCAACAAGATTCTTTGTAAGATTAATATCTTCCTTTGAAGGGCTTGGGTCGCCCGTTGGATGATTATGTAATAAAATTATACTATGTGCATTGTCAAGAATTGCAGTTCTAAAAACTTCCCTCGCATGAACAATAGTCATGTTAATAGTCCCCTTTGAAATTTCTCTAACAAAATTTATTTCTTTTTTAGTGTTTAATGTCATAATTCTAAAATGTTCTTCTTCTAAAACGCTCATTTCACTTAAAACATAATTTGCGGCAATAGAAGGTGATGTAATTTTAATCTTTGAATTGTAATTGCTAGAAGCAAGTCGCATTCCTAGTTGTACAGCAGCAATAATCATAGCAGCTTTTGCTTCCCCAATTCCATCTACTTTCATCAAGTTTGAAAAATTTGCATTTTTAAGACTATTTAAACCTTCTTCATCATTTTCTGATTTTAAACTTCTGAGAACTTTTTGAGCAGTATCAATTGCCGAACTGCCTGAATTTGTACCAGTTCTTATAATAAGAGCTAAAAGTTCAGCATTGGAAAGATAATTTGGACCAAATTTTATTAGTTTTTCTTGAGGCCTTTCGTCTTCTGGCATTTCTTTTATTGTGTATTTTTCTGTTTCTCTTTCTTTCATAAAATCACCATAGGCTAAAATTAAATAATTTTATTAAATCTCTATTTATCTTTCCTATTGGAAAGCCCACTATATTATAGTAATCTCCTTCTATTTTTTCCACCAATAATGATCCCTTGCCCTGAATTCCATAGGCACCAGCTTTGTCTTTATATTCAAGGGTATCTAAATATTTTTCAATTTCGTCATCACTTAAATCATAAAATTTTACATTGGACTTTTCATAACTTACATATTTAATTTTTTCTGACAGTTTAAAAATCCCATAACCTGTGTAGACAGCATGAGTCTTTCCGCTTAAACTTTTAATCATTTTTCTTGCGTCTTCACGATTTTTAGGTTTGCCTAAGAGCAATCCATTTAATTCAACCAAAGTATCTGCAGATAAAATTATTTTATCAATATGTTCTTTTGCGACTTCAATTCCCTTTTCAAAGGCAAGGGCAGTTACAGTTGTACATGGAGAAAAAGAATCGTCTTTTACCTCGTTGATTTCTTTAGAAATTACATCAAAATCTATAAAATTCGATAAAATTTCTCTCCTTCTAGGAGAACTTGACGCTAAAATAATTTTTTCCATTTCAACCTCTCTCTTTAGATATATTAGTATTTTTGACTACATAGATTGAAGTAAGCCCAACAAAATATCCTGTAAAAATCCCCAAAATTACAAGCAATGGTAGATATGCTAGTATTGCCGTAGTTTTCATAATGTAAGATGCAACTAATACTTGACCTAAATTATGAAAAAAAGAACCTATTTCACTAATTCCAATTAAAGACAAATATTTTTTCAAAAACTTATGAGAAATTATCATAGAAATTGAACTTAAAATTGCACCGCCCATGGAGAAAAAGAAACTCGAAACTGCACCAGTAACAAGAGCTAAGATCACAGTCTTAAAAATAGAAACAAAAAAGCCCTCCTTATAACCTATGGAAACTATGATTACAAGCACAACAATATTTGACAATCCAAGTCTAGCACCGGGAATTGCAACTGGAAGTGGAAGTACACTTTCAAATAGCCCAAGGACAATTCCAATTGCACTAAGTAGCGATAAATAAATTAATTTTTTATTTCTTGTCATTTTATAACCAAATCCAAATCATTGTCATTTCTTTTTTCAGAGACTATCTTAACAATAAGTCTATTGGGAAGACATATTATTGAATCACCGGGAATGCTAATTTTCCCCATTTTTATGCAGATTTTATCTTTGCAATTAGATTCATGCATATGGACTTCTCCCTTTTCAATTACAACTTCATTTTTACCATAAACAGTATTTATATCAATTTTTTCATCTGTATTCTTAGTTAGTGGAATCTCTTTAAACACTTTCCCATCAACAGTAATCACAACTTTTTTTGCAAGATTTGCATCCTCTTTAGGCAATTTATTTGTAAAAAAATAAATTAAAAAAGAAGCAATAACTATTAAAATAATAACTAAAATATCAGCTTTTTTTAACTTTACCATATTTTTATTATAGCACAACTTTAGTATGAATTCTTAAAAGAAATTTTATAATAAAAACTCTATAATATCTTGGATTATATCCGAAATATTATAGAGTAAAATTTTCGCACAAAAAAAGTGAGACCTAAGTCTCACTTAATTATTCAGCTTCTGCAACAATTTCTTTGCCTGCATAGTGTCCACATGATGGACAAACTCTATGAGGTAATTTCATTTCATGGCAGTTAGGACATTCAACTACTGTTGCTTTA
>NZ_JALEOV010000097.1 GCF_022767005.1 Peptoniphilus sp.
CTGCAATAAATTTATTATAATATTGATTTAAATTTGGAGATTAATTTTCAAGATAGAAAGGCAAGGAGGCAAAATGATTAAAATAGAAAATTTAAAGAAATATTTTGCAACAAAGGTTGCAGTTGATAATCTAAACTTAGAAGTGCCTAATGGTGTAGTCTATGGTTTCTTAGGTCCAAATGGCGCTGGCAAAACTACTACAATTAAAATGATAGTTGGCATGTTAAAACAGGATCAAGGGAAAATTAAAATTGACGGCATTGACACTCTAGAAGATCCCATTGGTTCAAAAAAACTTTTTGCCTACGTCCCAGATAATCCCGACATCTACAACAATATGACTGCAAGACAGTATATAAATTTTATAGCCGATGTCTTTAACCTTAGTCTAGAAAAGAGAAATGAAAACATAAAAAAATACGCAGAAATTTTTGAGATGGAGGAAAATTTAGACGCAACAATTTCCGCACTCTCACATGGAATGAGGCAAAAAATAGTTTTAATTGGTGCGCTTATTCACGAGCCAAAACTTTTAATTTTAGATGAACCCATGGTGGGACTTGATGCAAAAAGTTCCTTTAGACTAAAAAATATTATGAGAGAATTTGCAGAAAGGGGCGGCACAGTTTTCTTCTCCACTCATGTCATGGAAGTCGCAGAAAAAATGTGTGATGAAATTGCAATTATAAACAAGGGCAAATTAATTGCAGAGGGAACTCTCGAAGAGATTAGGGCTGCTGCTAAGGATAGCGGAAGTCTTGAAAAAATATTCTTGGAACTTACGGAGTGATTTTATGGACAAATTTTTAGAATTAAAAACTCTTTTAAAAAAAGATATCTACTTAAATCTCATTGCTCCTCTTAAAAAGCCATCAAAAAATGGTGGTTCTTTTAAAGCTTTGGCAATATTTGGACTGGCACTTTTATTTGTCTACCTTGGATTTTTATATTTTGTGCTTATTCTTGCTTTTATAATCCCTATGTCTAAAAATGGCGAGTCAAATACAGTGCTAATGGCATTCTTTGGATTTGTTTCCATTGGAGTAATAATTTTTACTAGTGCAAATATTATCTCTAAAATTTATTATTCCAAAGATGTGGAAATACTTCTTCCCCTTCCAATTAGGCGAAATAATATTTATCTTTCAAAAATTTTGGGCTCTGTAATTCCTTCCTTGGTTATTAGCTTTATAATTTTTGTTCCAATGGTATTTCCTTTAATAAGATTTGCGAATTTAAGTTTTTTTAAATTTTTTTCAATTATCTTTTTGAATTTATCAAATATTATTTTCACTATTTTAATTTTGTCTATTATCTTAATTTTATTTATGATGGCTTTCGCAGGTGTTGGTGGTTTAAAAAATTTGTTGCAAGCCCTTGGTTCTATAATAATTATTTGTACAACCTTATTGCCACAAATTATGACTAGATCAGAAAATTCAAATATAATTAATGAAAATAATTTATTGCATTTTATAAAACTATTCTTTCCACAGGTTCATTTATTGAACAAAGTTTATGGAATGAGTGATTTGCCCGCATTTTTTCTAAGCTTTTTTATACTTATTGCAATGACAATAATTTTGTATGCGCTTAGTTTTCCACTATCAAAGATAATGATTGCCGGAGTTTTAAAAACAAATATACAAAGTTCAAGGGTATGGCATAGTAGAGAAAATAAAAATACATCAATTGTACTTTCATTGGCAAAAAAAGACGTCATCAATGTTTTAAAGACGCCAGTTTACTTTTTTAATTTGGCAGCATCTTCCTTTATGATTCCAATTTTAATATTATTTTCTATTTTTAAGAGAATGGAAAATATAAGTATTATTCAAAATTTCTTTGACAACATAGAAAGTTATGGCTTTGACAAAATTAATTTATTCTTTGCCTTTATGCTGGCAGTGTTTTTCTACGCAGCTTTTATGACGCCACTATCTTTGACAAGCATCACTCGAGAGGGCAAAAATATTTATATTATGCAGACACTTCCAATATCCTACGAGGATCAAGTAAGTGGAAGACTTTTAGGTTCAACTATTTTTCAATTTGCATCAGCTCTTCCCATAATAATATTATTATCATATCTTACAAAATTTAATACACTATATATTTTGTCAATGTTAATTGGCGCCGCATTAGGCTCCTATGCTTCTTCAGTCTTCGGAATTTTCTTTGGGATAAAATATCCTAAACTCAATTGGGAAAATCCGCAAGAAGCTGTTAAGAAAAATTTCACAGTATTTATTTTTGGAATACTTAGCATGGCTGTAATAGCTATTAATTCCTTTATATTTTATTTGATTTTTAAGAATTTAGGCTCAATAATTGTTTTTAAATTTATAGCTATTGTTTATTTGGTCTTGATAATGTTGTTTTCAACTGCAATAAAAAATCAGGCAAAAATTTCTCTAAAAGAAAATTTGCCTGAATATAGTGCATAATCTTAGCTCATCATTTGATGAGCTTTTTTATTAAATTTTACCAAACATTTATAAGTAACATGGAAATGTCGTCAGTTTGTTCTCCGTCGTTAAATTCCTCTAGCTCGCTGTCTAAAACTTCTAGCACATCTCTGTTATTTTCTAAAATAATATTGTGAATTTTATCGTAGCCAAAGGATTCTTTTTTTGAATTTCTGGACTCCACAACTCCATCTGTCATATATAAAATGTAATCGCCTGAATAAAGTTTTACCTCTTTTTCTTCATAATTTGGCTTTGCGAAAAATCTAGAGATAGGGTAACCCTTGGATTCTAAATTCATAAATCCTCGATCACGAACCATTATTGGCAGAGGCAAGTGACCTGCATTGGAAAAAATAATTTTCTTCTTTTTTGTGTTGTAAACTCCATAAAAGCATGTAAAATAATTTTCTATCTCAAGTCTAAGGCTGATGAACCTCGTGCAAAGTTCTGTTAAAGTTTTTTTAGGGGATAGTAGTGTTAATTTATCTAAAGTTCTTATCATAGATTTTATAAACATTGTTACCATAGATGCGGCAAAACCGTGACCAACGGAATCAGCTATGTAAACTGCTATGTTTTCATCGTCAATTTCAAATACATCAAACATATCTCCGCTTAAAATAGTGGATGGTTTGTAAATATAATTTACCTTTAGATTTTTTATAAATCCCTTTTCTGGCAAAACTGTCCGCTGAATAAGTGATGCTGCCATAGTTTCGCTAGTCATAAATCTGTTTTTCTCAATAATTTCCTTTTGAAGCTTTCGTGCCATAGTTACATTTCTAAAAACTTCAACTACGCCTTTGATTTCCCCTTTTTTATTAGTAATAGGTGAACATTTTACAGAAAAAACCATGCCACCAATATTTTCTTCTCTTTGGATAACTTCACCACTTAAAAGTGCACGTCTAGTTATCTCTGGATCAAAGAGATCTTCGCCCAAAATACAAACTTTTTTGTCGCTATCATAGCCAAGCAAGTCCTCCATCGCCTTATTTACAAAGACCACCTTTTCGTTATAATCCAAAACTCGCACTAAATCTGCAATGGCATTTAGAACTTGAAAGTCAACTTTATCATCGGTTAATTCTTCAGCTAAATAATTTTCCATAGTCACCACCTTATTATCGTTTACAGTATAGCAAATTAAAACTAAGTAAACAATTACCTTTTTGGCTTTGGTCCATAATATTGGTAATAATAAGTTTTAATTCTACCATTATATAATTTTCTATTTCTGTCTGCTTTTCTGCCAAAATTTTTTTCAAAATTTTCATTTGCAGTTATTATATAAAAGGACCAAGTCTTTAGTGTTTTTGCAAGTTCACCTAATTCACTGTTTAGCTCCTCCACATCTTCTTTTCCAATTCTCTCGCCATAGGGTGGATTAGTTATTATTACGCCATAATCGTCTGGCAAGTCAATATCTCTTATGTCTTTTTGGAAAAAGGATATATCTTCATCAAGTCCAAGTATTTCTGCATTTGATTTTGCAATTTGGATTGCCTTATAAGATACATCTGAAGCTAAAATTTCCAATTTTACATCGTACTTTATTTCTGAGTAACATTTTTTCTTTTCTTCTTTAAATATATCCTTGTCAAAAAATACAAAATTTTCAAAGTCAAATTTTCTCATAAGTCCTGGCGCAATGTTTTTTTCTATCATCGCAGCTTCAATTGGAATTGTGCCTGAACCACAGAAGGGGTCTGATAAAATTCTATCTTTGTTCCAAAAGGTTAATTTTACAAGACTTGCTGCAATAGTTTCTGAAAGTGGAGCTTTGTAATTTACTTCTCTATAACCTCTCTTGTGAAGTCCATCGCCTGATGTGTCCATTGTAATTTCTGCAATATCATTTAATAGTGAAACTTCGATTTTTACTCTTGGACCACTTTTTTCAAACCAAGATATTTTATATTTCATCTTTAATTTTTCGATTATTGCCTTTTCAGTAATTCTTTGACAATCGGAAATAGAAAATAATTTTGACTTTCTACTTCTTCCCTGAATGATAAAATTGTCGTCTTTAGCGATGTAGTCCCACCATCTTATTTCAAAAACCTTGTCAAAAAGTTCTTCAAAGGTTTCTGCTCTAAAGGAATCAATTAAAAGTAAAATTCTCTCTGCCGTCCTGAGTTTTAAATTTAAAATTGCAATGTCCTTTAGTTCACAATTTATTTCAATTTTTCCATCACTAACTTTTATGTCCTCGTAGCCTAAATCAATTAGCTCTCTTTTAGTAACTGCTTCGAGGCCCATATTTGTCGTGGCGATTAATTTTATTTTTTCCATTTAACACCTCTCATTTATTATACTAGATATAAAAAATTTTTTCTTTATTTAAAATTAATGAGTTAATTAATTTAAAAAGGGTACTTATTTTATGTAGTAAAAAAATGTAATTTGGGGGTAACAAAAATGAAATTAACTGAAACAATACAAACTGCTGATTTTAAATCTGAAAAACACGTTCCTGTAATCCACGTAGAAAAGGCTGATGGTCTTTTAAAGATTAAGGCAATTGTTGGAGAGGAAATTGAACATCCAAATACTTTAGAACACCACATTGCATGGATTAAAGTATTCTTCAAACCAGAAGGAGAAAAATTCCCAATTGAAGTTGGTTCTTACGAATTTAACGCTCACGGCGAAGGCGAAATTTTTACAGTTCCTTGTGTTGAAACTGCTGTTAAAACTGACAAGGGTGGAGAAGTTTACGCATTAAGTTATTGCAATATCCACGGACTATGGGAAAATTCAGTAGAAGCATAATTTAATTTTAAAGAGCTATGAAAACAAAAATCATAGCTCTTTTTATTTATATTTTCTTTTTATTAAAATTAAAGTGAGGCTTTATAAATTTCTAAGATGTCATCTTTTTTAAGTTCAACAACACCTTTTATTGAACCACCAGCGTGTCTTGCTGCTGCTTCAGCCATCTCTTCTAAATTTTTATCATCAATTCCCACTTCGCCAAGTGTCATTGGAATATTCATGTCTTGTTCAAAAAATTCATGAATCTTAGCAATGGCTTTTTTAGCATCGTTGAATTTGTCGTCGTTTGGCTTTACTCCAAAGACATTTATCCCAAAATCTCTAATCATATCTACTGTGTCCTCATTTAAAATGTAATTTAAAAATCTTGGTGTCAAAATTGCAAGTCCAATGCCGTGAGTAATATCATAAAAAGCAGAAAGTTCGTGTTCCATTGGATGAACTGACCAAGGTGTAGACTTTCCAGTTGATAAAAGTCCATTTATCGCCCAACTTGATGCCCACATAATATTTGCTCTTGCTTCATAATTTTCTGGCTCTGCCATGGCAATTGGTCCATAGTGAATGCAAGTCTTTAAAATTCCCTCAGCAAGTCTATTTTGCATATAAGCGCCATCTTTTAATGTGAAATAATTTTCCATTGTGTGACTCATTATGTCAGCGATACCTGCAGCCGTATGCTTTGCATTAACTGTATAAGTTATTTCTGGGTTTAAAATTGAAAATTTCGGAAGAGTGTAAGGTGAACCAAATGCAAGTTTTTGTTTAGTTTCAGGATTTGTAATAACTCCACCAGCGTCCATTTCAGAACCAGTTGCCGCAATTGTAAGAATAGTGCCAATAGGAAGAGCCTTTTCGATTTTTGCCTTTTTAATCACAATATCCCATGGGTCGCAATCTAAAAATACAGCCCCTGCAACTAATTTTGATAAATCAATTACAGATCCACCGCCAACTGCCAAGATAAAATCCAAGTCATTTTCTCTAACTATTTTTACGCCTTCTCTTGCTGACTCAACTCTTGGGTTTGGTTCTATGCCGGAAAGTTCTTTGAAGAAAATATTATTTTCTTCAAAAATTTTTATTATTTGATCGTAAAGTCCACTTCCTTTAATAGATCCTCCTCCATAGGAAAGTAGAACTCTACTTCCATAATTTTTAATCTCCTTTGCCAAGTTTTTCATTTGGTCCTTTCCAAAAAGAATTTTCGTACTAACATTAAAAATAAAATCTTTCATAATGACCTCCTAGTCCTTAAATTGTGAATTGTATAATTCTGCATAAACTCCATCCTTTGCAATTAAATCACTGTGACTACCCTTTTCAACAATGTCTCCCTTGTCTAAAACCAAAATTAAATCTGAATTTACAATTGTCGATAATCTATGTGCAATTACAAAGTTTGTCCTATCGTGTAGAAGATTCTTCATCGCTTTTTGAATTAGCGCCTCTGTTCTCGTGTCAACAGATGAAGTTGCCTCGTCTAAAATTAAAATTTCCGGGTCAGACAAAAGAGCCCTTGCTATTGTAATAAGTTGTCGCTGCCCCTGAGAAATATTTGTCGCTTCTTCATTTAAAACTGTATCATAACCCTTTGGCAGTTTCTCGATAAAAGAGTGACAATAAGCCTTCTTTGCTGCATCAATAACTTCATCTCGCGTGGCATTCTCTCGTCCATACAAAATATTTTCATAAATTGTTCCGTGAAACAACCACGAATCTTGAAGAACCATTCCAAAAAGAGAGCGCAAGTTTTTCCTTGAAACATCTCTTATATCCTTTCCATTTATTTTAATACTTCCCTTATCAATATCATAAAACCTCATTAGAAGATTTACAATAGTAGTCTTTCCTGCACCAGTAGAACCCACTATGGCGACAGTTCTATTTTTTTCAACCTTTAGGTTAAGATTGTTTATTACAGGTTTCTCTTTATCGTAGGAAAAATATACATTTTTAAATTCAATGTCCTCAACAGGTTTTTTTATTTCATCCTTTACAATTTCAACTTCAACTTCTTGATCTAAAAATTCAAAAACCCTTTCGGCAGCTGCAATAGATGCTTGAAAAATTGACGCCATCTCTGCAAGTTGTTCAATGGGATTTGCAAGTCTTCTTACATATTGAATCACAGCTTGAATATCTCCCACAAATAACTTGCCAGATAGCACTAAAAGCCCGCCAACTATTGAAAGCATTACATATCCAATATTTGAAATAAAAGTCATAATAGGAAGCATAATGCCAGTCATAAAAGATGCACGATAACTTACTTCATAGAGATTTTCGTTTATCTCTAAAAATTCCTTCTCAGCCCTGCTTTCATAATTAAAAGCCTTAATGAGTTCAGAACCAGAAAAGTTTTCTTCAACAAAACTCACCATAGAGCCTATGCCCCTTGACTTTCTCCTAAAATACCCTTGAGATTTGCTAGAAATAAATTTTGTAGAAAAATAAGTCATGGGAAGAGTAAATAAAAATACCAAAGTTAAAATTGGCGAAATTTTTATCATTACAGCCAAAATTCCTATAATTAAAACTATGGAAGATAAAACTGAAGAAATCGTCTGTTGCAAATTCTTACCAAGAGTCTCGACATCATTGGTCATCCTAGATAAAAGGTCGCCAGTTTTATTTTTGTCGTAATATGATGTTGGGATATACTTAACTTTTTCAGAAATTTCCCGTCTAAATTTTGCTATTAAATCCTGTGTAACGTCAACTAAAATCCTGCCCCTAAAAAATTCAAAGGCACCTTGAAATAAATAGACAGCTGCCATAATTATACAAATTTTTATTACATAATCGAATTCTATTGCTGTATTCATTTTCAAATTTTCAAAAATGCGCGTAGTTATGTTTCCCATTAATTTAGGTGAAATTATTTCAAAAATAGAAGATCCAATGGTTAGAAAAATAGCTAGAAATAAAAAAACCTTATAATTTTTTAAATATGAAGTTATTCTTAAAATTGTGTTATTTTTCTTCATAAGCTTGCCCCTGACTAGTCGCAATTTCTCTGTAAACTTCATTTGTTTCCATTAAGATATGGTGATTTCCATAGCCTACCTCTTCTCCATCTTCCAATACCAAAATTTTGTCTGCATTCAAAATAGTGGCAACTCTTTGTGCAACTACGATTACAATTTTATCCCTTAAATTTTTCTTTAAAGTTTGTCTAAGTTCATAATCAGTTTTATAATCTAGCGCAGAAAAGGAGTCGTCAAAAATATAGACTGACGCATCGCGAGTAAGGGCTCTTGCTATTGCAAGTCTCTGTCGCTGTCCACCAGAAAGATTTTTTCCACCTCTTGCAATTTTCTTATTCAACGGGTCTTCACCCAAAAATTCCTCTGCATCAGAATTTTTTATTGCCGCTAGCATTTTTTCTTTTTCAGCATTTTCCTTTGCATAGGATAAATTTTCTGCAACAGTTTTTGAGAAAAAGAAATTTTCCTGTGGCACATATGAAATTTTATCCCTAACTCCATAATTATTTAAGCTCTTAATGTCTATTCCATTTATAAAAAGTTCGCCATCGCCCGGTTCATAAAATTGAAGCAAAAGTCTTAAAAGAGTTGACTTCCCAGAACCTGTTCCGCCAATTATACCGAGAGTTTCGCCCCTTTTTACCTTAAAATTTATATTCTTTAAAACTTTTAAATTTGCATCGGGATAGGAAAAAGACAAATTTTTTGCCTCAATCTCATAAATTTCACCTGATAAATCTTTTTCGCCGCCAGTTTTTGTAGAATTATAATCCAAAACTTCGTTGATCCTCTCCATAGAGGCAAAAGTTCTAGGCAAAAGCGTTAATAGAAAACTCATCATAATCATGGCGGATAAAACTTGTGTAATATACTGAATAAAAGCCATGAGTTCACCAATGCCTAAATTTCTAATGTCAATTAATTTTGCACCAAAAAATAGCACAAAAATAATTCCAAAATTTAAAATAGTGCCAAGCATTGGTCTAACATTTACAAGAAGTTTATTTACCTTAGCCGCCATCTCTTGATAAGATTTATTTGCATTTTCAAAAATATTTTCTTCATATTCGTCCTTAGAAAAAGCTCTTATAACTCTAAGACCTGTAAGCCTTCTTCTAAAAAGTTCATTTAACCTGTCAAGTCTTTTTTGCAATATTGGAAAATATGGAAGACCTAGTTTAAAAACATAAAAGATTCCAATCGCAATAAAAGGAATAGTAATGGGAAACACAATTGAAAGCTTCACATTTGTAGAAAGTGCCATAATAAGTCCACCAATAAACATAAGTGGACCTCTGATTAGTGGTCTAAGTCCCATTAAAACCATTTGCTCAACTTGATTTACATCGTCTGTTGTCCTTGTGATAAGTGATGAAATGGAAAAGTGTTCAACATCATCAAAGCTGAGATAATTTATCTTTTTAAAAAGTTTGTATCTAAGGTCGCGTGAAAAAGCCATAGTAGTTTTTGAAGAATGATAGGCAGCAGACGCTCTACACATAACAGTAAGTATCACAACAAAAATCATGACTGCGCCAATTTTTAGCACATAACTTGTGTCGCCATAAGCCACGCCCTTGTCAATTACAAGACTCATAAGTCTTGGCAAAAAAAGTTCACCTAGAGCATTGCCAAAAGTAAGCAAAATGACGACTATTATTCTAATTCTATATTTATTAAGTCCTTTATATATACTCATAAATCCTCCATAACCTTATTTTAGCATACAAAGTATTAAAATAAAAACTTCTGATACTAAGAAGTTGACCCTAAAAGTTAAACCTAAAAAACTAACTTAATAAGGTCAGTTTTTTATAAAAAAATAGCAAACTTGAATCTAACAGTATAGCTGTATTATCAAAGTCTAACTAATGAGCTTAAAGTAAATAATTCTTCTTTTATAGCAATGTCGGAAAAATTATTTATAGGAATGGGCTTAGATTTACTAAAATCTAATAAATAAAGAAATTAAATAAAATTTTGATATAATAACTATTATTATGCTATCTTAACATCACACTAAAATGTTATAATAAAATGGGAGGTAAAAAAAATGAATATTATAGAAGAAGTAAAAAAAATTGAAAGTAAAATTATAGGTTTTAGGCATGATCTTCACAAAATTCCAGAGCTTCAAAATGAACTTCCAATGACTATGGCATACATTAGAGATGTCCTAGAGAGTTACGGAATTTCTTATTTTTCACTCATGGATGGAAATGCCACTGTTGCAATTATTGAAGGAAAAAATCCTGGAAAATGCCTTGCCATAAGAGCTGATGCTGATGCTCTTCCTATAAAAGAGGAAACTGGACTTCCATTTGCATCTGAAAATGGATGTATGCACGCTTGTGGTCATGATGCACATACCGCTATGGCACTTGGAGCTGCAATAATTTTAAATGAACATAAAGATCTTTTTGATGGATGTGTTAAGGTATTTTTTCAACCTGGAGAAGAATATCCTGGCGGAGCTCTTCCTATGATTGAAGAAGGTTGCATGGATAATCCAAAGGTAGACGGAATTGTTGGACTTCATAATGGGATTTTATTTCCTGTAAGTCCTGGTCATATTGGTGTGAAGGCTGGTCCAATGATGGCTGCTATGGATAGATTCAAGGTTACTATAATAGGCCGTGGAACCCATGGTGCTACTCCGCATTTAGGCGCGGATCCCATCCCTTGTATCTGTGAAATTGTAAATTCTCTTCAGAAAATAGTTAGTAGAATGATTAACCCACTAGACCAAGCGCTCCTTTCTGTATGTCAAATTCACGGAGGGTTTACCCAAAATATTATTCCTGACGAAGTTTTTATAGAAGGAACTGTTAGGACTTTTGATGAAAAAGTAAGAAATGATATAAAAAGGTATATAAATGAAATTTCTACTAATATTGCCAAAGCTTATAATATGAGAGCTGATGTGGAATATAATTTTAAATATCCAGCGGTTATAAATGATAATGAGTTTACTAATTTTGTTGCAAATTCTGCGAAGGAACTATTTGGAGAAGAAGTAGTTGAGTATCTAGATAGACCTTCCCTTGGAGGAGATGATGTTGCTTATTTTTTAAAAGAAGCAAAAGGAACTTATTTCAGTCTTTCAAACCCTAAAATTTATCCTGACGGAAAATTTTACCCACATCATAATCCAAAATTTGATGTTGATGAGAGTAAGTTTTATATTGGAACTTCAATTTTTGTAAAAGTAGCACTTGATTTTTTAGGAGGTAAAAATGTTTAAAAGTAAAAAACTTCATTTTATAGTTTTAGTACTTGTAATTATTTCAGAACTTATAGGAAAGCATTCATTTAAAATAGGTGTAGGAACTGTGGTACTTCTTCCTATGCTTTATGCACTTATACTCGGCACTATTACAACTTTAAGCAAGGTCAAAATTGCAGGTCAAAATGAAATTGAGGAATCTGGAAGCCTTATTTCTGTAACTCTTATGTTGCTTATGGCAAAGTATGGAACAACAATTGGCCCATCTTTTTATGATATAATCAAGGCTTCGCCTGCTCTTATTTTGCAAGAATTTGGAAATGTTGGGACAGTAGTTTTAGGAGTACCTATTGCAATTCTTCTTGGCCTCAAGAGAGAAGCCATAGGCGGAGCTCACTCAATTGCTAGAGAACCAAATGTAGCTCTTATTGCAGAAAGATTTGGTCTAGATTCTCCAGAAGGAGAAGGAGTTTTAGGTGTATATCTTGTAGGAACTGTGTTTGGAACTATTTTTATAGGTCTTATGGCATCAATCCTTGCAACTTCAACTTCACTACACCCATATTCTCTTGCAATGGCATCTGGCGTTGGTTCTGCTTCTATGATGACAGCTTCAGTTGGATCACTTTCAGAACTTTTTCCAAATATGGAAGAAAAAATAAAGGCATTTGGAGCTGCGTCAAACTTGCTTTCTGGTCTTGATGGACTTTATATGTCAATATTAATTTCTCTGCCTTTTGCAGAATTTTTATATAAAAAGATGTACAAGATAAAATATGGACAAGACCCACTTCCACCAAAATATATAGATGCAGAAAAGGAGGTTCAAAAATGAGCTTAAAAAAAGTGTTTGTCGTTCTTCTTATAACGGCTGGAATTACATTAGTTGGGAATTTTGTAGGACCAAAAGTAAGTCCTATTGAAGCTCTTCCTGGAATGATAATCCTTATTTGTATCGCATTTATTGGAATACTTCTCTCAAAAATTATTCGCATAAGAATTCCTGCAGTTGCATATATTGTTACTATTGCAACAATTATGACAATCCCT
>NZ_JALEOV010000003.1 GCF_022767005.1 Peptoniphilus sp.
CAATAAATGAAAAGCCTTGATATTAAAGGAATTGAATGAAGTTGAAGTAAAAAATAAGAGTGGCAAAAATAGATTTCAAAAGCTTATAAAAAGATATTTTGAGAGTTTACGCTTGTATATTAAAAAAGATAGCTGTTGCTATCTTTTTTAATGATTAAATGTTTTTAAAAACTCTTTCCATTGGCTTTAAAACTACAAGCACAATTACTGATGAAACTGCAATTTGAATAATATTTCCAGGTATTGACGCAAGTGGAGTAATAAAAGATGAAAGGATAAATATTTCTCCAATGTAGTAAACCAAAACCTTTACTATTGCAACAAGCGCAAAGGAAATTAATAAGTTTTTTAGTTTCAAGTGTTTGTAATTAAATTCATTTAGTATGTAACCCATGATTAGTGCTGATATAACTGTCATTGGAGACCACATTACCCAACCACTTGTCAAGTCAAAAAGTCCCATTCCAAGTGCACCTGCTGTCATGCCAATTCTTTTGTCGAAAAATATTGCAGCTAAAAAGAAGGGAACATTGCCAAGGTGAATAAGTCCTCCATTTGGTGCAAAGGGCAGCTGAATTTTCACGATCCATGTAAATACATAGACAAGTGCAATAAAAAGTGATGTAATAACTAAGTCTTTTACTTTGAAATTTTTCATATTTGCTCCTTTTATTAATATAAGTTTTATGATAACACTATTTTTGTCTTATATAAAGAAAAAAGGTCTGCAAGTGAGACCTTTTAAAAATGTCAAAAATTTTTTTGAATTGAGTTCTTTTGTAAAAATTTCATCAAATAATAAAAGAGCCTTTGTCATCAATTTCAAGTGGAATCAATTGATACTCTCCACTTAAATTTTTTAACTTTTCTCTAATAAATTCTTCGGAATTTTTGTCATTTTCCCTTAATAAAATCATAATTGTTGAACCAGAACCACTTAAGTAGTGAGCGATGGCTGAACTTTCGTCTATTATTTTTTCAATTTCATTTATTTCTGGAATGAGTTTAAATCTATAAGGCTCGTGGATTTTATCTTTAAGGGCAACTTTTAAGTTATTTGCATCTCCGGAAATCAAGGACAAAACTAATAATGATAGGTGAGAAATGTTAAATACTACATCCCCTCTGTTGTAACTTTTTGGTAGCACTTCTCTTGCCATTTCTGTATTAAGATTAAAATCTGGAATTAATGCCAAAAATTTTATTTTTTCTGAAACTTTAAATTTTTCAACATATACTTCCTCATCTTCTATTATTGATGCAGTTGCTCCTCCAAAAATTGCGGGAGAAACATTGTCGGGATGTCCTTCCATTTTTGCTGCTATTTTTAAAATTTCTTTTTTGTCGAATTTTTTATTCATGACAGAAAATGCAGCCATTATTCCAATAATTATGCAAGTTGCAGATGAGCCAAGCCCACGTGACATTGGTATATCTGACTTTAGTTTAAAGTCTACGGGAATAACTTTCTCTCTGTAAAATTCAAAAGTTTGTGCATAAGCTTTATATATCAAATTATCTTTTAAATTTTCTTCAAAGGCTTTTAAGTCCTTGCTCTCTTTAAATTCAGAAGTATTGTATAGTTTTAGTGCAAGTCCAAGAGAATCAAAGCCCGGTCCTATATTTGCAGATGTTGCAGGAACAGCAATTCTCATGCCGCGATTTGCAAATTTTAACACTTCATCTTCTATTTCGTCTTTATTTATTTTATTGTCGTGAATTATTTTTTTTGATTTTAATTTTTTTATTTCTCTTGGAATTTTTACACCGGAAATTTTATAAAGATAGTCAATATTTTCAAATTCATCTTGTGAAACTTTTTCGCCAAGGGAAGATAGCACTGATGATGAAAATTTATAAGGACTTGCAGTAGAAAGTATTACTGTATTTTTTAGTCCAAGCTCATCAACTATATGCTTTGCCACAGCTGTGTGAGGATCGATTAAATAATTTTCCTCGCGAAAAGTTTTTGCAATAGTATTTTTTGTTTCTTCTTCATCTGCATATCCGCATAAAAATTCTGGAAATTCATTTTCGAAGGTAAAAATTCGAGAATCAGATAATTCTTTCATTTTTTCCCTTACAACTGAATCAGATGATTTGTGGTATAACAATCTTTCTAGGTTACTAGAAACTAATATATCCATTGATGGTGAAATAGTTTTTTTCAGTTTTTTATTTGCATCATAAAGTCCAGACATAAAAAATTCTGTAAGGACATTGTTGGAATTTGATGCAATTACTAGTTTTTCTATGGGAAGTCCCATTTCCTTCGCGTAATATCCTGCCAAAATATCGCCAAAATTACCTGTGGGAACGCAGAAAGAAATTTTGTCGCCGACAGATATTTTTTTGGAATTTACGAGATTTGCGTAAGCGTAAAAATAATATACAATTTGTGGCAAAAGTCTTCCAATATTTATTGAATTGGCAGAGGAAAGATATACATTTTTTTCTGACAATTTATTTTTTATTTTATTGTCATTAAAAATTTTTTTAACAGCAGATTGCGCGTCGTCAAAATTTCCAGCAATGGAAATTACCTTTGAGTTAAGTGAATCTGTTGAGTCCATTTGTTTTTTCTGAATTGCAGAAACTCCCTCTGTCGGATATAAAACTAATATGTCTATATTTTCAGTGTTATAAAATCCCTCGAGGGCAGCCTTTCCAGTATCCCCTGAAGTTGCTGTAAGGATTAGAGTTTTTTCCTTTATGCCAAGGGATTCTTTTGCGTAGGACAAGAGATTTGGCAAAAGGCATAGGGCAAAGTCCTTGAAGGCAGAAGTTTTTCCGTGATAAAGTTCAAGATAAAAGTCTTTTTTATAGGAAACTTTTGCAATTTCATCTTCAAAACTTGCGTAGGATTTTTCTATAATTTCAAGAAGCTTTTTACTGTCAAAATCTGTTAAATATAGAGATAAAATTTTGTGTGCAAGGTCAGTATATTTAAGGTTTAAATTTTCCATTATGTTAAATCTTGGGAAAGATTCAGGCACAAAAAGTCCGCCGTCATCTGAAATGCCCTTTACAATTGCTTCTCTCGCTGAGATTTTTAATTTAGAATTTCTAGTTGATAAAAACTTCATATTTCCTCCTCGATTTCTGCAATAAAGATTTTGTCAAAATCATCAATTGCATCTATTAGTTTATTGAGGTTTACTTTCTTTGTAATTAAGTGATATTCTTCTCCAATTATTTTTTCTGATGAAATTAAATTTTTAAGTTCCTTAGAAAATTTTTCACATCTCACATAATAATTTTTTTCTAAATTATTTTCCACTACATAATTATTTGCAGAATCATAGAAAGTTTTAATTTCTCTTTTTGCAAGAATCCTCAAAAGGTCTCGCATTATCGCATCTGCTGTTTCAAGCTTTCCTGCTCCAGGACCCTTTAATTCATATTTTTTAAAATTTTCGCCTAGAATTTTTATTGCATTTGTAGATTCGAAGCTTTTTGCAAAAAAGTCATCTTTTACAAATGTAGGGATTACAGAAATATTTATTTTGTCATCCTTTAATTTTGATTTCCCAAGAAGTCTTATTGAGTAGCCAAGTGCC
This sequence comes from Peptoniphilus sp., assembly GCF_022767005.1. Taxonomy (GTDB): domain Bacteria; phylum Bacillota; class Clostridia; order Tissierellales; family Peptoniphilaceae; genus Peptoniphilus_A. Next base: position 3,561 of record NZ_JALEOV010000003.1, read on the forward strand.
TTTGCAAAGTCAAAATCAGATTTTTTTACATTTGCGATCCCAAAAGTAAAGATATCATCTTCATTAATTTTTGAATTATAAACTATTGATGAAAGTATTCTTATTTTTCTCATTGAATCGAAACCACAAACATCTGCTGTGGGGTCAGCTTCTGCGTATCCAAGGTCCTGTGCTTCTTTCAAAACCTCATCATAATTTAAACCCTCAAATTCCATTTTTGATAAAATATAATTAGAAGTTCCATTTAAAATTCCAGAAATTTCAAAGATATCGTTAATGAAAACTTCTTCCATAATTGGATGAATTATTGGAATTGCACCAGCAACAGATGCCTCGTAGGAGAAAAAGACATTTTTTTTAATTGAAAGTTCATTTAACTCTTCAAAATATTTTGAAACCACAGCCTTATTTGCCGTTACAATATTTTTTCCAGCATTCATTAATTTTACAATTCTTTCGTGAGTTTCTTCAAGACTTGAAGTTACATCTATAACTGTGTCCACATCAGAATTCAAAATTTCGTCAAAATTATCTGTGAAGGTTAGGTTTTTATCTAGTGGATTTCTATTTTTGTTTACATTTTTTATTAAAATTTTATCTATAATTATGTCAAAATCTCTTTTTAAAAGTGAATTTCTCTTTTTGTACAAAATTTCTTCGACACCTGTCCCAACAGTGCCAAAGCCCATTATTGCAATTTTCAAATTAAACCTCCAAGAGTTTCTTTGCTATTTGCACGGCATTTGTCGCCGCACCCTTTCTAATATTGTCTGCGCAAGACCATAAATTTATTCCATTTTCCACAGTAAAATCACGTCTAATTCTTCCAACAAAGACTTCATTTTTGTCGGCAGACATAAGTGGCATTGGATAAACTTCCTTTGCAGGATCATCCACCAAAATTATTCCTGGATATTCTGAGATAATTTTTTTAACATCTTCAACTTTAAAAGGCTTTTCCACTTCAACATTTATAGAAATGCTATGGGAATTTCTAACAGGCACACGCACAGTTGTAGCTGTAACAAGAAGGGAATCATCGTGAAGTATTTTTTTAGTTTCATTAATCATCTTCATCTCTTCTTTTGTGTATCCATTGTCTAAAAATACATCAATTTGTGGAATACAATTATTTTTAATTGGATATTTATATGCAAGATTAGTGCCTTTTTCAAGGTCAGAAATTCCTTTTATGCCAGAGCCAGAAACAGATTGATAAGTTGAATAAATAACTCTTTTAATTTTGTATTTATCGTGAATTGGTTTAAGTGGTAGGACTGACTGAATTGTAGAACAATTTGGATTTGCAATAATTCCATTGTTATTTTTAATATCTTCAGGATTAATTTCAGGGACAACTAGGGGAACATTGGGGTCCATTCTAAAAGTAGAGCTATTATCGACAACTACTGCGCCAGCCTTTGCAGCTATTGGAGCAAATTTCTCACTCACAGATCCTCCAGCAGAAAATAGTGCAATTTTTATTCCTCTTCCATCGAAGGAATCTTCCTTTAATTCCTCAACAGTGTAATCTTTACCACAATAATTTATGATTTTGCCTGCAGATTTTTTTGAGCTAAATAAATATAAATTGTCTATTGGAAAATTTTCCTCGCTCAAAACCTTTAACATCATGCTTCCAACTAAGCCAGTTGCACCAACAACTGCTACATTAACCTTCATTTTTTTCCTCCTTATAAAATTCTGCGTAAATAGCTTCAATAGCTTTTTCAAAATCCTTAGTTTCAACGCCAATAATAATATTAATTTCGCTAGAACCTTGGCTTATCATTTTTATATTAACGCCCTTCTTTGCAAGAGCCGTAAAAGTCCTTGATGACACACCCTTTTCATTTATCATGCCACGACCAACTACCGCAATAAGTGAAATATCTCTTTCCCAACTAATATTATCTACATTTAAGTAAATTTTTAGTTCTTCAAGGACTTTATTTATTTTTGGAGCGATGTAAGAATCTGAGACAATTACAGAAACAGAATCAATACTTGAAGGCATATGCTCAATTGATATGTCGTTACTTTCAAAAACAGTAGT
>NZ_JALEOV010000007.1 GCF_022767005.1 Peptoniphilus sp.
GGGTCAGTTGTATTAATTTCTCTTGACCAATCAAAAGAAAAACCAATAGATTTTAATTGCTTTTTAAAATGTGCAATATTATTTTTTGTAACAGTTGCAGGATGAATTTTGTTTTTTATTGCATAATTTTCAGTTGGCAATCCAAAAGCATCCCATCCCATTGGATAAAGTACATTATATCCTTGCATTCTCTTCATTCTTGCAACAATATCAAGAGCAGTATAAGGCCTTGGATGTCCTACATGAAGTCCTTGTCCTGATGGATAAGGAAATTCTACAAGTGCGTAGAATTTTTCTTTGTCAGAATTATTTTCACATACAAAGGACTCATGTTCATCCCAAAAGTCTTGCCATTTTTTTTCTATTTCACTTGGTATATATTTTTTCATATTAACTCCTAAAATTCAGCATTTCCAACAGTTCTTGGGAACGGAATTACATCTCTTATATTTTTCATTCCAGTTATATACATTACAGCTCTTTCAAATCCAAGACCATAACCAGAATGAACAACAGAACCATATCTTCTCAAATCAAGATACCAATCATAAGTATCCATATTCATTCCAATGTTTTTCATTTTTTCTTCTAGCACTTCAAGCCTGTGTTCCCTTTGGCTTCCACCAATGATTTCACCAACTCCAGGAACTAAAAGGTCCATTGCCGCAACAGTCTTTTCATCATCATTTTGATACATATAAAAAGCCTTTATTTCCTTAGGATAATCAGTTACAAAAACTGGTTTTTTGTAAACTTCTTCTGTAATATATCTTTCATGTTCAGTTTGAAGATCAATGCCCCAGCTTACAGGATAATTAAATTCTCTATCAGCTTTTTCAAGAATTTCAATGGCTTCTGTATATGTTATTCTTGCAAATTCATTATCAACTACATTTTGTAATCTTTCAAGAAGACCTTTATCAATGAAATTGTTGAAAAATTCCATTTCTTGTGGCGCATTTTCAAGTACATAAGAAATGATGTATTTTAACATTTCTTCTGAAACATCCATATTTACATTTAAATCAGCAAATGCCATTTCTGGTTCTATCATCCAAAACTCAGCTGCATGTCTTTGAGTATTTGAATTTTCTGCCCTAAATGTAGGTCCAAAAGTATAAATATTTTTGAAAGCCTCTGCAAATGCTTCTGCCTCAAGTTGACCAGATACAGTTAAATGAGTCTTTTTGTTAAAAAAGTCCTTTGAATAATCAACTTCTGTTGGATTAGATTTTGCAATACTTTCTATATCAAGTGTTGTTACTTGAAACATTTCTCCTGCACCTTCAGCATCTGATGTTGTAATAATTGGAGCGTGAACATAAATAAATCCCTTTTCTTGGAAGAATTTGTGAATCGCAAAAGCAATTAATGATCTTACTCTAAAAACAGCATTAAAAGTATTGGCTCTAGGACGGAGGTGTGCTATTGTCCTTAAATATTCCAATGTATGTCTCTTTTTTTGTAGAGGATAAGATGGATCAGATGAGCAAATTGCAACAATTTTATTTGCTTGAAGTTCAAAAGATTGATTCTTTCCCGGAGATTTTACAACCTTTCCACTAACTTCTAATGATGAACTAATTGGATATTTTTCAATTACATCAAAATTTTCCAAGTCTTTTCCATAAACTACTTGAATTGGTTTAAATGTTGTACCATCTGTAAGCTCAATAAAACCAAAATTCTTTGATGATCTACTTGTTTTTATCCAACCATTTAATAAAATTTCTTTATCTAAAAAATCTTCTGGATTTTTAAAAATATCTCTAATGCTAATTGACATAATTCCTCCTAATTTGAACTACTAATATGTTACTTAAGTATATAATATTTAAGTATATAATTAAACCTCTAATTTGTCAATTTTACACACTTTAAACCAATCAAATAAAATAAATGCAAAATTAAATAATAGAAAATAGATAAATGTCCTGAATAATTAAATTAATCAAAACTAAAAAAGAATAACATTATCTATAAATATGATTATATCAAATCAATGAATATTTTAATAAGTTTAATAATATTTTGATAGAAACTTTATCTTAATTTAGTTCTGTTAAAAAACAAAATCTATTAATAGGTAAAAGTCCCATTAATAGATTAACATATAGAATATTAATTTTTATGTTTTGTATCTCATTTACAGATGTATATTATCATTTATAATTTTCTGCTTCATTTACTTGTTTTGAATTTATAAAATAAAACATAAATACAGTTGCTGTAATGGAGTTTAAAAAAATCATAGGCAGAGTATAATAATCTAAGCTAAAAATTATTCTTTTTAAAATTATAAATAATACAAAAATGAATATAACAAAAACTTTATTTTTAGCACTTTTTAAAAATCTTTTTATATTATTTATGGACTTATCTTGAAGTGCAAATACAGATAAATGAGTTAGCCAAATAAATAAAATTACATAACGTGAAATGTCGCCCGCTTTTAATTCTTCATCTTTAATATTGGCATCAAAAAATTCCTCTACTCGAGTTCTACTGATTTTTTGTTCTCCTCCTGTGGGTAACTGTATAGTGTCTTTATAATTAAGTGTTATAAATAAAAAGAATATGAAAAACATAATATAAATGAAATTTACTACTTTCTTATATTTCATAGCCATATACCTCTAAAATAATATTATAACATACCTAAAACTGTAATATTTTTACTATACATAAGTCCAATACAACAGATTATGTGATATCATCTATTCTACTATGTGCATTTTCACGATCATTAATGTTTCTAATAACTAAACCGTTACTTACATTTTTTCTAATAATCTTTTTTGCCGCAATAGTTGTTGACAATAAATCTATTAATAGAAGAATCCCAATTAATAGATTAACATATAGAATCTTTGTTTTTATGTTCTGTACCTAATTTAAAAGAGCACAGCTCATTTTAAACCATCTAAATACTTTTTAATAATCTCTTCATAACCAATATTTTTTGGTTCGTAATACTTTCTGCCAATAAAATTATCTGGCATATAAGTTTGAGCTACATAAGAATTTTCGTAATTATGTGGATACAAATAATTTTCATCGGTTTCATTTTGAGGATTGTGCTTGTCTCTTATAATTTTCGGAATAATTATATTATTTGAATTTCTTACATCTGTCATAGCTTTATTAATACCAAGATATGATGCATTTGATTTCTCTGAAGATGCAAGATAAGTTACAGTCTGTGCTAAAATAATTCGAGCTTCAGGCATCCCCACAGCGTTAATGCTATTAAAACAAGCAGAAGCCATGACCATTGCTTGTGGGTTTGCATTTCCCACATCTTCCGATGCAAAAATTATAAGTCTTCTTGCAATAAATTTTATGTCTTCTCCACCTTCAAGCATCTTTGCAAGATAAATAAGTGCTGCGTCTGGGTCAGAGCCCCTCATGGATTTTATAAAGGCAGAAATTGTGTCATAATGTTCATTATCATTTTTATCGTATTTTACGTTTTTTATTAAAAGAGAATTTTCTATTACATTTTCGTCTATTAAAATTTTCCCATCAATTTTATCAGTTGAGAGAATTGCAATTTCTAAACTATTTAATAAAAATCTACCATCTCCATTGGAGTTTTTTATGAGAATTTTTTTTGCGAGATCTGTAACCTCTACATTATTGTTTCCAAATCCCCTTTCCCTATCACTTAAAGCCATTTCCAATATTTTAAGTAAATCCTTGCCTTCAAGTGGAAGCAAATTTATTATTTGCATTCTAGATAATAAAGCTCTGTTAACTTCGAAATATGGATTTTCTGTTGTTGCTCCAATTAAAGTTATTACTCCTCTTTCTACAAAGGGCAAAAGTGCATCTTGTTGCGTCTTGTTAAATCTATGAATTTCGTCAATAAAAACTATTGTTGAAATATTGTGAAATTTCATAGATTCTTCAGCTTTTTTCAAAACTTCTCGTAATTCTTTTAAATTTGATGTTACAGCAGAAAGTTTTATAAAATTTTTATTTGTGGTCTTTGCAATTATTTCTGCTAAAGTAGTTTTTCCAACTCCAGGCGGACCATAAAACAAAATTGAACTAATTCTGTCACTTTTTATAAGTCGTGAAAGATATTTTCCTTCGCCAATAATATGATCTTGTCCTACAAACTCAGCCAAATTTCTAGGTCTCATCCTGTCGGCAAGAGGCGCCTTGTTCATTAAATTTTTTTGCATGCTAAGTTCAAATAAATCCATATTAATTCTTCTTTTTTACAAAATTTTCAAGTTCATCGACAAAAGATTGTAAATCTTTAAATTCCCTATAAACAGATGCAAATCTTACATAAGAAACTTCATCTAAATCTTTTAGTTCATTCATTACCATTTCTCCAATTTCTAAAGAAGTAATTTCTCGACGCATAGAATTTTCAATTTTCTTTTCAATATTATTAACTGCTTCTTCTATCTCATCGGCTGAAACTGGTCTCTTTTCACAGGATTTAATCATTCCTCTAATTATTTTTTCTCGATCAAAGGCTTGCCTATTTCCATCTTTTTTTATAACCATTACAGGAGACTGTTCTATTTTTTCGTAAGTTGTAAATCTTTTTTGACATTTTAAACACTCGCGTCTTCTTCTAATTGTATAACCTTCATCTGTTGGTCTAGTATCTAAAACTTTTGAATCATTATATCCGCAAAAAGGACATTTCATTGTCTTCACCTCATTTAATACAGTCTAAAAGACTATTTTAAAATATAATATCACTTAAAAATTTATTAATCAATTAAACTAATCATAAAAAGACCGAACACATTACAAAATGACCCCCAAAAGCTGGATTTTAGATACAACTTTTGGGGGTTATTTCATAATTAAATCTCAAAATTATTTATTTTGAACCTATTTTAATATTGCTCCTTTATCAGCACTTGTTACTAATCTTCTATATCTATTTAGATATCCAGATACTTTGTTGGTTTCAAGTGGAGTAAAGTTTTTCATTCTACTATTAAATTCTTCATCAGATACTTTTAAATTTAAACTATGATTTAATATATCTATTTCTATTAAATCACCTTCATTGATTATTCCAATTGCTCCACCTTGTGCAGCTTCTGGAGAAACGTGTCCAATAGATGCACCTCTACTTGCTCCTGAAAATCTTCCATCTGTTATAAGGGCAACAGATGTATCAAGTTTCATACCTGCAAGTGCTGATGTTGGGTTTAACATTTCTCTCATTCCCGGTCCACCCTTAGGTCCTTCGTATCTAATTACTACTACATCACCGTGATTTATATCTCCACTATAAATCGCCTTTATAGCATCATCTTCTGAATTAAATACTCGAGCTGGTCCAGTGTGCTTTAACATATTGTCTGCCACAGCAGATTTTTTTACAACTGCTCCATCTTTTGCAATATTTCCAAATAAAACGCAAAGTCCTCCTGTTTCAGAAAAGGGATTATTAATATCTCTAATGATATTTTTATTTTTATTTACTGCGTTTTTTATGTTTTCAGAAAGATTTTTGCCGCTTGCAGTTATAACATCAAGTTTTAACAAATTTTTCTTTGAAAGTTCCTTTTGAACAGCTGCAATACCACCAGCAAAGTATAAATCTTCTATATGAGTGTCTCCTGCTGGTGCAAGATGACAAAGGTTTGGAACTTTATCACTAACTTTATTTATATCATTTAAATCTACTTCAATTCCCGCTTCATTTGCAATTGCTAAAAGATGAAGAATTGTATTTGTGGAACAGCCTAGAGCCATATCACAAGCTAGTGCATTTTTAACTGAATCTTTATTTATGATATCTTTTATTTTTATATCTTCTTTTAAAAGATTCATTATTTGCATTCCTGTTTTTTTACCTAATCTTAGTCTTTCAGAGTATACTGCTGGGATTGTACCATTTCCCGTTAAAGCTAGACCTATTGCTTCACTAAGACAATTCATTGAATTAGCTGTATACATTCCAGCACATGATCCACAACTTGGACAAGCGGATTTTTCTAATTCCATAAGCTTTTCTGCCGTTATTAAATCTGCCTTAAATGCCCCAACAGCTTCAAACATTTTTGATAGCGAAATTTCATTATTTTGGTCACGACCTGCGAGCATTGGTCCTCCACTAACTAAAATAGTAGGAAGATTTACTCTAAGTGCACCCATTATCATTCCAGGTACAATTTTATCGCAGTTAGGGATAAGCACTAATGCATCAAGACCATGTGCAATAGCCATAGATTCTAAACTGTCCGCAATGAGTTCTCTACTTGGAAGTGAATACTTCATTCCTGTATGTCCCATAGCTATCCCATCACATACTCCTATTGATGGAATCATTATTGGAGTTCCTCCATTCATAAGAACTCCTTCCCTTACAGCTTTTTCAAGCTTGTCTAAAAACATATGACCTGGTACTATTTCGCTGTATGCAGATATTATTCCAACAAGTGGTCTATCTAACTGTTCATCAGTATATCCTAATGCGTAAAAAAGTGACCTATTGGGAGCCCTTTCGGGTCCCCTTACTACATTATCACTCCTTAATTTCATAATTTTTCCTCTCTTATTTATCTAACCAAGCCATCATTTTTCTAAGTTCTTTACCAACAGATTCTAATTGATGTTCTCTTTCTTTTCTTCTTGTTGTTAAGAATTTAATTTTTCTTCCTGATGAAAATTCTGTCATAAATTCTGATGCAAAAGCACCTGTTTGTATATCGTCAAGGATACCTTTCATTGCTTCTCTTGTTTCTTTACCAATTATTTTTTTGCCTGCATGGTAATCCCCATATTCAGCTGTATTTGAAATTGAATTTCTCATATTTTCAAATCCGCCTTCTATAATCATATCTACAATTAGTTTCATTTCATGTATACATTCAAAATATGCCATTTCTGGTTCATATCCTGCGTTTACTAAGGTTTCAAAACCTGCTTTCATAAGTTCTGTAACTCCACCACAAAGTACAGCTTGTTCTCCAAATAAATCAGTTTCAGTTTCTTCTTTAAATGTAGTTTCAAGAATTCCTGCACGGCCTGCTCCAATTCCTGATGCATATGCTAGAGCAAGATCCTTTGCATCACCTGTTGCATCTTGATATACTGCAATTAGAGAAGGTACTCCTGCTCCCTTTTCATATTCACTTCTAACTGTGTGTCCTGGTCCCTTTGGAGCAACCATAATTACATTTATATCTTCTGATGGCCTTACTAAATTGTAATGAATGTTAAATCCATGGGCATACATTAATGTATCTCCCTTTTTCATATTTGGTGCAACTTTTTCGTTGTACAAATCAGCAGAAATTTCATCTGGAACAAGCATCATAACCATGTCGCCTTTTTTTGCAGCTTCTTCTACACTAAAAACTTCTAGTCCATATTCTCTTGCTTTTTGTATTGATTTAGAACCTTCGTGAAGTCCAACTATTACATTTACTCCACTTTCTTTAAGATTTAGCGCATGAGCGTGGCCTTGAGATCCAAAGCCAATAATAGCTACTGTTTTACCCTTTAATAATTCTAAATTTGCGTCTTTGTCATAATATTTTTTTATCATTTTTTTACTCCCTTCATCTTTTCATGGCTGTTATGCCGGTTCTACAAAAATCTATAATTTCATAAGATTCAATGACCCTTAAAAAGGCATCGACTTTTGCAGGCTTACCTGTAATTTCAACTATTAGTGAGTCCTTTGAAAAATCCACTATATTAGCTTTATATATATTTGCAATATTAACAACTTCTATTGCCTTTTCACTTTTACACTTTATCTTTACTAGGCAAATCTCCCTTTGTACAACCTCTTCCTTAGTTATGATTTCAATATCTCTAACCACTTCTAGTTTTGCACATTGACTAACAATTTGTTTTAACTCATGTTTGTCTTCTATAATAGTTGTTATCGTTATTTTAGAATACTTACTATCTTTAACAGCTGAAACTGTAAGAGATTCAATATTATAGCCTCTTCTTGCAAATAAAGAAGCTATCCTTGTAAGTGTTCCTGACTGATTATCTACTAATAAACTTAATACTTCATACTTCATAAATTACTCCACAATTAAATCATCCACTGTTCCACCAGCTGGTATCATTGGTAAAACTAAATTTTTATCTGATATATTCACATTTATCACTGATGTAATTTTACTTGCTCTTGCTTTATTAAGAGCATCTCTAAATTCTTCTATTGAGTTTACATCATATCCCATTGCCCCAAATCCCTTTGCAACAATGTCAAACTTTGTATTTCTGCCTTTTGTCTGTGAAAATCTATCATGATATATTAAATGCTGCCATTGTTTTATCATTCCCAAAGCATTGTTATTTAGCACTATTACTATAATTTTCATTCCATAATATACCGATGTAGCTAATTCAATTAAATTCATATGAAAAGAGCCATCTCCAGTAATCAGAATTACTTCTTTATCTTTATTGGCACATTTAGCTCCTATACTTGCTCCCATTCCAAAGCCCATCGTCCCAAGACCAGCACTAGTAATAAAATTTCTAGGATTATAAATTTTTGCTCTTTGCGCAGCCCACATTTGATGTTGCCCAACATCTGTGACTATTATTGTATTTTCATCCATATCTTCATTGATAATGTCTATTACATCAAAGGGTTTTATTCCCTCTTCTTTGTTCATTAGCTCTCTATCTTTTTCTTTTAATTCAGCAATTCTATTTTGCCAAGAGCATCTATCTTTTTCTAAAATTAGGGGTTCTAACTCAGAAACAATATCTTTAATATCACATACAATATTTATATCAACAAAGACATTCTTGTCTATTTCACTTTCATCAATATCTATTTGAATAATTGTTGCATTTGGAGCAAATTTATCTCTATTAAGTGCAACCCTATCAGAAAATCTAACTCCAATAGCAACTAATAAATCACATTCTTCAATTGCATAATTTGCACTTTGATTACCATGCATCCCAACAAGTCCAAGGTCTAAATCATCATTTGGATCTAGTACACCCTTACCAGTAATTGTATGGCAACTTGGGATTTTTCCCTTTTTCAAAAGTTTCCTAAGTTCTAAATATGCTCCGGAACTTTTAACTCCTCCACCAACATAGGCGACAGGTTTTTTTGCATTGTTTATCAAATTAGAAATTCTTAATAAATCATCTCTATTAGGAATAATGCCATGCTCTTCCTTTTTGGCTTTTAAATTTTTAAATTCCGTCTTAGAAGAAAGTATATCCTTTGGAATATCTATAAGAACAGGCCCTTTTCTCTTATCATTTGCTATTTCATATGCTCTTACAATTGAATACTCTAAATCTTCTATATCTTTTATTAAAAAGGAATGCTTAGTAATTGGAATCGTCATGCCGACAATGTCAATCTCTTGAAAGGAATCTCTTCCTAAAAGAGAAGTAGATACATTGCCTGTTATAGCTATCATTGGAACGGAATCCATAAAAGCTGTTGCAATTCCTGTTACTAAATTAGTAGCACCAGGACCACTTGTCGCAAGACATACGCCAGTTTTCCCTGAGCTTCTAGCATATCCATCTGCACTATGTGCTGCTGATTGCTCATGGGATGTTCTTATATTAATAATATCTTTGTAATCATAAATAGCATCGTATAAATCAATTACCGCTCCTCCGGGATATCCAAATATAGTGTCTATTCCAAGGTTAGTAAGTGTTTTTAATATTATTTCATTTCCACTGTATTTCAATTTTACCTCCTATTATTAACTTCTATTGAGTAATAATTATTTTTTTTGGTTAAATTCAAATCTATACCATATAATTTTTTTAAGTTTTCCGAATTTAAAACTTCATCTTTCTTTCCACTTTTAAAAATTTTTCCGTCTTTTAATAATAGTACATTTGTTATTTTTGGAATTGTTTCTTCAACATCATGTGTGATATAAATTAAATTGGTGTTGGTTTTTCTTAATGTATCTAAAATATTTTCCCTCTCGTATATATCTAATGATGCACAAGGTTCATCTAAAATTAAAACTTCTGGTTTTTGAATTAAGCTTCTAACAATTAAAACTTTTTTTCTCTCTCCTGAAGATAAATTTTTATAGTATTCATTCTTTAAAGTGGATAGGTTATATTCTTTTATATATTCTTCCGCAATTCTTTCTTCTTCACTTGTAACTTCTTCATAAATTCCAATAGTCTTTTTTATACCTGAAATTAAAATTTCTTTTACAGTCATTTTAAAAAATGTTGGGTTGAATTTTTCCATAGTAGATGAAATAATTCCAATTTTATCTTTAACTGGATTCCAATTTTCTTTTCCAAATTCCCTCCCAAAGCATTTAATTTTTCCCGTTGTGGCAATTCTATATGCCATAAGAATTGAAAAAAGTGTGCTTTTACCACTGCCATTTGGTCCTAATACAAGCCAATTTTCTCCACTTTTAATTTTTAAATTTATATCTTTTAAAATATTTTTTCCATCTCTAACAAAGGAAACTCCACAAAACTCTATCATCTTTTCTCCTAATAAAAAAGTCCTGAGATATTCTCAGGACGAAATTCGCGGTACCACCTAAATTATTAAATCATAAAATTTAATCACTTAATTTAAAATAACGGCTTTAACCGTCACTTCCTACTTACTTCAGAAATGATACTAGAAAATGATCTATAATAATCAAAACAATTGCATCTCACCAAACTGCAACTCTCTTAATGTTTTTTAATTATTACCCTTTTTCTTTAGCGCAATATTAATATAACTATTTTTTAATATTGTTAATTATATTAATTTAATTTTCTAAAAGTGTCAAGTTTTTTTTTATGAATTTTTAATAATTTCTGTAACATTACAATTAATGTAACTCTATGTAAAAAATATGGAATTATCCTATATAATTAAACTATTCTAAATTAAAAAAAGGACCAAAACTCTCTAATATAAATTTAAAGTTTATACTTATAGTGAGCATAAAATCTATTTTAAAACAAAGCTAGTATTTACATAATAAAACTGTATACAAAGTTTAAATTTAATAAGAAATATAAATAACATTCTTGTTTATTATTATAGTGTTACAGGAAATTCATATATTTAAAATAATTTAAAAATGAAGTATTTATCCAAAATATAATATAACTAAAAATTTAGTACACGATAATATGCGAAACAATTCGCAAGAAATTTATTTTTCACTAAAATATATTCATCTTCAAGTAAAAAATTTGTAAAAATATTTATTTACTATTCAGTAATATCGAGAAGCCATATAAATGGCTACGAGAGATTTTATAAATATTCATCTTTATGTAATTAATTTCAAAGCAAAAGATACTTAAATTGAATAGGATTCTAATACGAATTTTATTTTAATTTAGTTCTATTAAAAACAAAATCTATTAAGAAATTAACATATAGGATATTTGCTTTTATGTTTGTTTCATATAATTTACAAGTATACAATAAAAAAAGGACATTGTCTCCAATGTCCACAGTGTTATATTATGAATTTAATAAAATTATTTTCTATTAATTCTCAAGAAAGAAGGGATTTTAAGTTCGCCATTATCTTCTTCAGTATCTTCAAAAGATTCAAGGGGACTTTTTCCTGAAACTTCAGTTTTATTTTCTTTTTTATCCTTCTTATCATCTTTATATTGCTCAAATTCAGTTGCAATAACTGTTATCTTTACTTCATCCTTAAGTGATTCGTCAATTCCTGCACCAAAGATAATATTTGCATCTTCAGATACACAATCTCTAATTAAATCTGCTGCTTCATTAACTTCAAAAATACCAAGGTCTGATCCTGCAGTAATATTCAATAGAACAGATTTTGCTCCTTCAATAGAAGTTTCTAGTAGAGGAGAATTGATTGCAAGTTTTGCAGCTTCAGTAGCTCTATCATCACCTGAAGCACGACCGATACCCATGTGAGCAACGCCTTTGTCATACATAATTGTTTTAACGTCAGCAAAGTCAAGGTTAATTAAATTAGGTACAGAAATTAAATCTGAGATACCTTGAATACCTTGTTTTAAAATGTCATCAGCCATTTCAAAAGCTTGTGAGAAGCTAGTCTTTTTGTCTGCAATGCTAAGAAGTCTGTCATTTGGAATTATAACTAATGTATCAACTTTTCCCTTTAGAGAATTTATTCCTAATTCAGCAGATTTTGCTCTTTTTTTACCTTCAAATGTAAATGGTTTTGTAACCACACCAACTGTTAGTAGACCTAATTCTTTTGCAACATCAGCGATAACAGGAGCTGCACCAGTACCAGTACCTCCACCCATTCCTGCAGTGATAAATACCATGTCGGCACCTTCAAGAGCTTCTCTAATTTCATCAATTGATTCTTCTGCTGCTTGTTCTCCTACTTCAGGATTCGCACCTGCTCCAAGACCTTTAGTTATTTTTTCACCAAGTTGAATCTTATTTTCAGCAAGTGAATTTTTTAATGCTTGTTTATCAGTATTGAAAACTAAAAATTCTACACCTTTAACACCAGCGTTAATCATTCTATTAACAGCGTTGTTTCCGCCGCCACCAACGCCAACTACTTTAATTTTGGCAAATTCGTCTTGATCCATATCGAATTCCAACATAAACATCCTCCTCTTATACTAATTAATTGTATTTTTATTCATTACCATTATTTTATAGAAATAATCGCAAATAGTCAATATATAAAGGTCATTTGCTAACTTTTATTTGCTTTTACTAATTTTTTTCTATTTCCTTATAACTTTTTTCATTATTTTCTTTAGAATTTTCTTTTTCCGCTTCCTTATTGTTTTTATTGTCGCCATTATTTTCATCATTAGTAATAAGGATTGGGCTCTCACCCTTTTCCATTTGAATAATAACAGCGTTTTTATTTGTCTTTTTAATATCATCTAAAATTAAAGAGAGCATTTTTAATTTATAAGATGTATTATTGTAAGAGCCAAATTCAATTTTAATTCCACTAACTGTTGTAAAAGTTGCAATAGAATCCATTAATTCAATTTCTTTTATATTTCCATTAAGTGAATATTCTTCTTTTTTTATCTCAAGAAGAAGATCCTTTTTTTCCTCATCTTCTTTATTATTTAAAATGTAACTCCCTGGCTTTTGATCCTCTAAATTAAAACCACTTAAATTTATTAAATTATCAGCTTTCTTCTTTGAGTTTTCAAGTATTCTAAAATCTTCGTCAATTAGAAGATATTCGTTTGTTTCCATTTGATAATAGGAAGTTCTTTCAGTTACCTTAACCTTGACTTTTCCAGTAATACTATATGATATTTTTGCATCCCTTATGTAAGGAATAGATTTTATCCTTTCTTGTCTTTTCTTTTTAGAAATTACAAAATATTTATTACCCTGTTTTAGCTCAGAAACCTTTTTTATAGTAGCAGCAGTTACATTTTTATTGCCTTCAATAGTTACATTTTTTATATTAAATAGATTAGAATTTTTTAGTGCAAAAATCAACAAAAAAACGAAGAAAAAAAACAAAAAAAACCTAGTAAAAATTCTAAAATATTTTCTTTTCTTATTTAGTTTTCTTTTTTTCTTTTTCATCTTTTTCATAAAATCACTTTAAAATTAAATCAACAATTTTTGAAACAGCGTCAGGACTTGCTAATTTCTTGGAATTTTCTGCCATCATGTTTCTTTCTTCATCGTTGTTTAATATATTTTCTATTTCTCTTAATAATATATCTCCACTTAAGTTTTCTTCTTGAATAACTGAGCTTGCACCCATATTGCTGTAACTCATAGCGTTGTAATACTGATGATTTCCTGCAGTATATGCTTTTGGTATTAAAATTGATGCTATGCCTATTGCTGAAATTTCAGCCAAAGTCATTGCAGATGATGATGCAATTACAAGATCTGCACTAGAAAGATAATCGTAAACGCTGTGAGTATAGTCTAAAATCTCAACATTTTCAGGTATTTCCCCTAATTTTTCCATAAATGATTTATAGTGTTCTCTACCAGTTACATGGGTTAGCTTGAAAGGTAATTTTTCCTTTTTATTTAAAATTTCCAAAATTGCGTCATTAGTAGATTCTTGTCCACCACTTCCACCAAAAGAAAATACAAATTGTTCTTTATTTTTTATTTTTAATTTTTCTCTTGATTTATTTCTGTCAAGATGTGAAAAAACATCCCTTATTGGATTTCCAGTAAAGACAATGTTATCGTTACTTAAATATTTTTTTGCTTCCATAAAGTTTATAAAAACATAATCTGCTTTTTTTGCCAAAATTTTATTAGTCTTTCCCGGATACGCATTTTGCTCTTGGATAGCAGTCTTTATCTTTTTTTGTTGTGCTTTAAAAACTATTGGAGCACACACATATCCACCAGTGCCAATAACTATATCTGGTTTAAATGTATTTAATATTTTTGTACACTGATTTAAACCCTTCATTAAATTAAAAAAAGTAATTACAGTGTCTTTATTTAATTTTTTTCTAGGTAAACCGGAAATATCTATTCCTTGAAAATTAAAATTATATTTTTTTGCAAGTTCTTCTTCTAAAGAATTTTTTTTGCCAACATATAAAATTTTTGCCTCTTTGTCTTGTTTTTTTATTTCTTCGCCTATGGCAAGAGCTGGATAAATATGTCCACCAGTTCCTCCCCCAGATAAAATATATTTCATATAGTGCCTTCTTTCGAGATTTTAAGTAAAATTGCCGTAGATACAATTGCTATTACAAGTGCCGTTCCTCCATAGGATATAAAGGGAAGTGTAATACCAGTAACAGGTAGGAGTTTTGCACATACCCCCATGTTAAAAAATGCTTGTATACCAATATAGGTTGTCATACCAATTGCAGTGAATTTATCAAAATAATTTGTTGCTTTAAAGGCAATCATATAACCTCTATAAATATAAATTATAAAAAGCAAAATAATTATAAAAGTTCCTATAAATCCAAATTCTTCTGCTATCACTGAAAAAATAAAGTCAGTGTATGCTTCTGGCAAGTTTGTGTATTTTTGTCTAGATCTAAAAAGTCCAACGCCTGAATAACCACCAAGAGCAAAAGCATAAAGAGACTGTCTTGCTTGGTATAAATCTGCTGATTGATAATTTGTAGAATCTGATACAAATCCTAAAATTCTTTTAATTCTAAATTTATTTTCTGGATCCTTTAAAACAAGCCATATAAAGATACCACCTAATGCTACTAAAAATAAAAACTGCTTCTTATCAATGCCTGCAGCAAGAAGTATTGCAAAAAGTGCCACTCCTATTACTACCGCAGTAGAAAAGTCCTTAATCATAATTGGTCCTACGGATATGCCCATTATAGCAACAGCTGTAATAAATGTCTTTGGTTCTCTAAGGGTATAAATATTTCTTGAAAGATATTTTGACAAATAAATAATCGATGAAATTTTTAAAATATCTGAGGGCTGAAATCTAAGCGGTATTACCCTAAAGTCCAACCATCTTGCTTGACCCTTTGTAGTAGATCCAAGAGGTGTCCATAGTAATAAAATTAATATTACACTTAGAGGAAATAACCATGAAATATTCTTATAAATTACTGCCCTTGGCACACGAATTATTAAAATCATGGAGATTATTCCTAAAATTAGAAATATTCCCTGCCTAATTAGATAGTGAAAACTATTTAAATTGTATTTTTTTGCAGTGGGAAAAGATGCTGATGTAACCGCAATAAGACCTATTACTACTAAAAGTATCATGCTAACTAATAGCATTAGATCAACATCTTTCATCTCCTTTTTTAATTTCATCTATACCAACTCTCTAATTAAATCTTTAAAATGTCTTCCTCTAGCTTCATAATCACTGTACATATCCCAAGATGCACACGCAGGAGAAAGTAGAACGTCTTCTCCCTTAACTGCCAATTTATTTGCAAGCTCAACAGCTTTGTTTAAATCTTTTACAATATAAAATTCAACTTCTGATTTTTTACAAGAATCTGAAAATTTTTCTGCAGTTTGTCCAAACAAAATTACAGTTTTTAACTTGTCTTTGGACTTTTCTATTAATTCATCAAAATTTGCACCCTTGTCATATCCACCTGCTATAAGAATTACATCACCATCCATTGCAGCAACTGCAACTTCAGTTGAATCTGGGTTTGTTCCCTTTGAATCATTGTAATATTTTACTCCTTGAATTTCTCTTACAAATTCAATTCTGTGTTCAACTCCAGTAAAAGAGATTATGCTCTTCCTAATAATATCTGTATCAATATTTAAGAGTTTTGTGGCAATAATAGATGCCATAATATTTTTTATATTGTGTTCTCCAGGAATTTTAATGTCCCTTATTTCTAAAATCTCTTCGATATTTTCGCCATCGTTAAAATAAATTTTTCCATTTTCAACATAAGCTCCCTTTTCTGAAATCTTATTCATTGAAAAATAATATTTTTTGCCCTTTAAATTATAATTTTGCGCAAGTTCCTTATTTTCATAATTTAAAATTGCAAAGTCATCGCCATCCTGATTTGCAAAAATTTTAAATTTTGCGTCAATATAATTTTGTGTAGTCTTATGCCAATCTAAATGGTCACTAGTTACATAAGTTAAAAGTGCAATATGGGGCTTAAAACTTTTTGTATCTTCTAATTGGAAAGACGAAGCTTCTATAACAATATAATCATCTTTATTTGCTTCTTCAGTTATTTCTAAAATTCCCCTTCCAATATTTCCAACTACAAAAGTCTTTGCTTTTCTCTTTAAAATATCGCCAATAATTGTAGTAGTTGTAGTTTTTCCATTAGTTCCTGTAACTGCAACAACATTATTAGTTTTTAAATTTCTATAGCTTAATTCAATATCAGAAATTATTTCAATATTCTTTTCCCTTGCTTTAACTAAAAGTTCGTGGAAGGGATAAATTCCTGGACTTTTTACAATTAAATCAATCTTTTCTAAGTCTTCTTCCTTAAAAATTATAAAATCCTCATCTACATTTAACTTTTGAAGATCTTTATTGCTATCGAAAATATAAATTTTACATGGAAATCCCTTTAAAAATTTTAAAGTAGCTTTTCCCGTTACTCCAAAACCCATTATAAGAATATTTTTGTTTTCTAACATTTTTATCACCTAAAATAATATTAAATATGAAATTGCACATAGTATAAGTTCAACTAATGAAAATACTGCAACAATCTTTTTCTCATGCCAACCCTTTTGTTCAAAGTGATGATGAAGTGGCGACATGAGAAATACTCTCTTTCCCCTTGTCTTAAAACTTATGACTTGAATAATAACAGAAAGAGTTTCTATAAAATATATTCCTCCGGCTATTGGTAGAATTAAAGGCACATTTAAAAGAAGAGCTATTGCAGAAATTGCTCCACCAAGTGCAAGAGAACCCGTATCACCCATAAAAACTTTGGCTGGATATTTATTGAAAAATAAAAAACCAACTAAAGCTCCTGCAAATGCAATACAGAAAGTTGCAATTTCATATCTTTGAAATTTAACTGCAACTACATTAAAAAACAATAGACAAATAATTGTAACGCTAGTAGAAAGACCATCAAGACCATCAGTTAAATTTACGGAATTGACAGTTCCTACGATTACAAAAATTATAAAGGGAACATAAAAAAGTCCAATGGATCTATAATCCTTTAAAAAAGGAATGTATAGATCTGTTCCCATATTTTTAGAATTATATTGATAGATAATTAAAATTACAGCAGTTATAATTTGTAAAAGAAGTTTTTGATAGGCACGAAGTCCTAAATTTCTCTTCATAACAACTTTAATATAATCATCTATAAATCCCACTGCTCCAAAGGCAAGTGTAGAGAAAAATATCATAAGAACAGATACTTTGAAATTTCCTGTAAGTAAAGTTGTGATTATTACAGAAGATAAAAATATTAATCCACCAATTGTGGGTGTGCCGCTTTTTATCATGTGACTTTGTGGTCCATCTTCTCTTATACTTTGACCTGCGTGCAATCTTTTTAATATTGGGATTAAAATT
>NZ_JALEOV010000009.1 GCF_022767005.1 Peptoniphilus sp.
AAAAATGAAAGACCTGCAATGTCAAAGAAAAGTGACTTAACCAAAAACTTTAAAAAGTTCTTGCTATCCTTTTCTTCACCAAAATATCTCATTCTCAGTCCAATATTTATCACACCACCAAATCCAATTAAGTTGTTAAAGGAATTTACAGTGATAGATCTTTTTATTATGTATTCTTTATCTCTATCTAATTTTAAAAAATTATTCAAGAGAATATCATAAAAAATCATTGGTAAAAAGGCAACAAATCCCAATACTGCCATTGCAAAAATTTTTATTATAGAAATTTCATAAAAAATATTTGAAACCTCTTCAAAAGAAATTTCCTTTCTCAGTTTTGTAAATTCAAGAATTACTAAAAGAATTACACCAAATAAAAATATTGGCTTAATTCCCTTAGCAAACTTTTTTAATTTGTCCATTACTTCACCTCTTTTTTCAAAAAATTAAGGACTACTTTGTTGTACTCGTCAGGGTTTGTCCTAGCAACTTTATGTCCGTGATTTTTAACTATATATAATTTAGATTTTTTTATTTTTTTCGCAATCTTGTAAAAATTTTTAAGGTATATTAGATCTCTTTCACCGGCAATAATTAAAACTGGAAAATCAAATTTTTTGTAGTCGCTATCTATAATTTTTATTTTATCAAAAATTAGTTTATAGACGGAAAAATAATTTCTAAGACCTGTAAAAATTTTGGATAAAATCTTTAAATTGTAATAAAAAATGTAACTTAAAATTCTTGGAATAAATTTCACCTGCGAAAAATCTTTATTGGGAGAATTTAAAACAAGTCTTTTAACTCTTTTTGGATAATTTTTCGCAAAGGTAAGGGCTAGATTTGCTCCATCAGAAAAACCCAAGATATTCGCACATTGAATTTTCAAATCATCTAATAAGTCTAACACATCCCTTGACAAGTCTTCTAAGTTTAAATTATAGCCCTTGTCGCTTTTGCCATGACCTCTAGTGTCCATGGCAATGACTTTATAATCCCTTTTAAACTCATTAATTTGCTTGTCAAAAAAACTAGAATCATTTCCATTTCCATGGAGAAGTAAAAGTGGTTCACCACTTCCCACAATTTTTGCAAAAATCTTTGCTCCATCGCGCATTATAAAAAACTTATTCAAATTCCTCACCTCCATTTATTTTAACACCTTTAAAGTATTTTATTCCCTTTTACACAAAAAAGATTATGCGAAAGATCTTTAATAAAGAGTTAAATATAAAATCATGAAATCAAGTTAGATATTACCAGTGATTTTCACCCAGTAATCTGTAATATCTTTAAAAGTTTTGCTATTATTTCTTCTGACAAAATCCATATCATATTTTACTATAGCAGAAAATCCAATTAAATCCCTTTAATTAGTATCATCTAAAATATTGTGATTAAAAAAGTTAGATATATCGTAAAAAAAAGAGCAAACTTTATAAGTCCGCTCTTTAAGTGTTTTTTAATTTTACTCAAATAATTTTTTAATTTGTAAGCAAAAATTATTCTTCAATAGCAATTTTTGATGCTCCATCAATTTTAATATTTAAGTCATAATATTTTGTAAGTGCTTTAATCATATAAACTGGATCCATTGCGCCAGCTGTTTCATAGTTTGAGTGCATTGCAAGTTGTGGAAGTCCAATGTCAACTGCGTGAAGTGAAACTTGTGTGTTAGATAAGTTTCCAAGAGTTGATCCGCCTTGCATATTGCTTCTATTTGCAAAGTGTTGAACTGGTACATCTACTAAAGCACAAATCTTTTTAAATACTGCTTGTGAAAAAGCATCTGATGTGTATTTTTGATTTGCAGCTTCTTTTATGACAATTCCCTTGTTTATGAAAGTTCTATTTTCATCATCAGTTAATTCTTTGTGATTTGGATGAACTGCGTGAGCATTGTCTGCACTTACTAAGAAAGATTTTGCCACAGCCTTGTGGTATTCTTCTTCGTCAAATCCAAGAGATGCGTTAAGTCTTTTTAATGTATCGTGAAGTAATGTACTCATTGCACCTTGTTTTGTATTTGAGCCAACTTCTTCGTTGTCAAAGCAACAATATACATTTACAGCCTTATCATTTGATCCTTGAATAAATGCTTTAAGTGAAGTGAAGGCACATTCTAAATCGTCAAGTTTAGGTGAAGATACAAATTCATCCTTGTATCCCCAAATTTTTCCTTCCTGCCTATTTACTAAAAATAAATCCTTAGAAATAATTTGATCAACATTTACTCCAAGTTCATCTGCAATCATTTTATCATAATCGCCCTTTTTCATTGCTCCTGTTGTAAATAATGGAAGCAAATCTACTTGTCTATTATAATTATAGCCCTTATTTACATCTCTATTCATGTGAATTGCTACATTTGGAATAATTAAAATATCTTTGTCGATGTATAAAAGTTTAGATACAATCTCATCTTTTTCTTCAACTAATACTCTTCCTGCTATTGTAAGAGGTTTGTCAAACCAAACGGAGTCAATTGGTCCACCATATACTTCGACATTTAATTTTATATAATCTTCTGGACCTTCAAGCTCTGGAATACTCTTTACTTTAAATGTTGGAGAATCAGAGTGAGAAGCTACTAGTTGGTAGTGATAATCTGAAAGGTCCTTACCTACTTTAAAAGCAATTACACTTGAACCATTTCTAGTTGTGTAATAATTTTTGCCCTTTTCAATGTTCCAGCTTTCGCCTTCCCTTAGTTCAATAAAGTTTTCTGCATCAAGATAAGATTTCACAGTATCAATTGTGTGGAACATACTTGCGCTTTTTCTAATAAATTCTAACAATTCCTTTGAAGTTTCTAAATAATTCATTCTTCCTCCTTTAAGAAATTAGCTAAGTTTTCTGTCTTCATTTGCTCTAATCTTTGGTAAAATTACTCCAAGTGCAACAAGTACAAGTGGTGTTATTACATTAAGTGCCATTTGCATTGGGTCATCTGAAATCATACCCAATATACAACAAGCTAATGTCACTATAAAGCACCAGAATCCGAAGAATAATGCAATGCCTTGGTTACGAGTAAAGAAGAAATCTCTTTTTACATCTTTTCTATTTTTTCTCAAGTAAATATATGCCAAAAATACCCATAGGTAACGAAGTGGCATTGTAATTGAATTAAGCTTTGTAAGTTGTCTCAATACAGTTGCAGCACCTGGTACAAGAATTTGTGCAAGAATAATAGAACCTGCAAGAACTATAATAAGTTTAATACCATTGATGTAAGCTCCGTATTTATTCTTCTTAAGAAGCTTTCTTGGTATATATTTGTTTGTTCTGTCATCGTCAAGTAGCATTCTTAGTGGTGCATCAATACTTACAACAAGTGTAGAGAATTGACCGATCATGTTACATAATGCGTAAATAATCATAATGGCATTGCCAACGCCATAATATTCTCCTAATTTTTGGAAAGCCCAATAAGCACCATTTGCTGCATAAGAGTCAAAAGTTGCTGGATCAGAATTAATTATAGCAGGGTCAAACATCATACCCATTGCAATAGTACCAAATATAGCTGAAATAACTACCATTACTGCCGCAAAAATCATTGACTTAGGAAATTCAGTTGAAGAATTTCCATCCATATGATTTACATAAGGACTCATTTTTTCAATTCCACCAACGGCAAATACAAGTATTGATAAACTTGTAAAATACTTCATATCAAATGTTGGAATTAAATTGTCAAGTGACCAGTCCATAGCTTGATAACCACCATTAGGATTAATTTTTGGTGCAGCGAACATCATTAAAATATAAAGAATTCCCATTACAAACATACTAGAACCAGCAATAGTTGCCAAGTTTTTAAGTGGATTAAGTCCCTTGCTGGCTACCCAACAAAATATTAAAAATACTGCTAGAGTTGCAAGTTGAACATACACAGTAGGTAATGAATCATAAACTTCTGCATTTTGGAAGAACATCCAACTCATTGCCTTTAGTCCACCAGAACCCTTAGAAGCAATGTATGTGATATGACATGCCCAATAAGTCCAACCTGCATAATAAGCTAACTTATCGCTTGAAGTTGCTCTAATCCATGAAGTAACTCCACCACCCTCGTCCTTGAAGGCTGAACCAAGTTCCCCTACCATTAGGGCATTAGGTATAAAGTAAAGTGCGAACATTAGGACCCATGAAAATATTACTTGAATTCCGTTAAAGAATACGAAACCGTTAACAACATTTCCAAAGCCCCATAAAGTGGAGAATGCCATAAATGACAGCATATACCACTTGATTTTCTTTTGTGAATCTTGCATTTTTTGTCTCCTCTCATATTATAATTGCATGATTAAGTTAATTATATCCAAAAAGAAATATGTAGTCTAGTATATTTAAAGAATATTGAAAACATTTTTACATTTAAATAAACTTCAATATCTGTTTAAATCAATTCTTGTATGAAGTTTAGGATGTAGTTAAATACATAACTATTTCAATTTATTGTGTGAAGTAAATGCTTTTATTTTAAAATTATTTTTAATAATTTTTAATTAAAAAATACAATTTTATTTTTAACTTGTTTTTAATTAAGATAAAATAATTATAAGTTTCCTTCTATGTATGTGCATATATAAAACAAAAATAAAATCCCCGAGAACTCGAGGATTTTGTAATTATTATGTTTAAAATTATTCTAAAATTTCTTCTGCAACTTCTTTTAATAGTGCAATTTTTTTCCATTGATCTTCTTCTGTCAATGTATTTCCTTCTTCTGTTGATGAAAAGCCACATTGTGGTGAAATACATATATTTTCTAGTGGTATATATTGTGATGCTTCTTTTATTCTTTCCTTTAATTTTTCTTTGTCTTCAAGTTCTGGTCTTTTGCTTGTTACTATGCCAAGGACTACCTTCTTGCCTTCTGGAATTTTAGAAAGTGCTTTAAAATCGCCACTTCTTTCGTCATCGTATTCAAGGTAGAAGGCAGATACATTTTCTCTTGCAAGTACATAATCAGCTACTGCATCGTAGCCTCCCTTAAAGTGATAGGATGATTTGTAATTTCCCTTGCAAATATGAGTTGTAATATTTAATCCCTCTGGTGCATTTTCTATTGCTCTATTGTTTATTTCTAGATAAATTTTCTTTAAGTCCTCAATATTCTTGCCGTCAGATTCGTAAATTTTTGTGGCGTCTTCGTCTACTAATGCACCCCATGTACAATCGTCAATTTGTAAATTTCTGCAACCCAATTCATAAATTTCGTGGAAAAATTCTCCGTAAGCTCTAGCCACATCTTCTACAAATTTATTTTCATCTTCGTAAACTTCTCCGCTGCCTATTTGCTTATAAACAGTTCTTAGAAGTTGTGCAGGGGCTGGAATTGTTTGTTTTGCTAAAGTATTTTCATCTTCAAAGCCTTTTATGAATTTATAATGCTCTAAGAAAGGGTGATTTTTTCCGCCAATTTTTCCTACTATTTTTACTCCTTCTGGTCTTAATGTTTCGCCATGGAAGTGAATTAGCTCATCTTCTTTTAAAATATATTTTTCAATTCCTTCTAGTCCCCAAAAGAAATCGTAGTGCCACCAGCTTCTCCTAAATTCTCCATCAGATATAATTTTTAATCCAGCTTCTTTTTCTTTTCTAACTAGTTTTTCAATTTCTCTGTCTTCAACTTCTTTAAGTTCTTGGGAATTTATTTCTCCCTTTTTAAATTTTTCTCTTGCTATTTTTAGTTCAACTGGTCTTAAAAAAGATCCTACTACATCGTACTTACTTGGTGCTAAAATTTTTGTCATTTTCTTTCTCCTTTTCAATCCATCTTGAGAATGTATAAAAAAAGTCCTTACTGTTTTAAAAAAACAATAAGGACGAAATTTTCCGCGTTACCACCTATTTTGCATAAATGCCACTCTCAAGTACCAACATACTCTATCTCTATAACGGGAGCTCCCGTAAAAGTCTAATATCGACTAATCCCATCAGAGGCCATGTTCATCTTTCTTTTCCTTTGCCCCTTTCACCAAACGGGGTTCTCTGTAAAATTCTAAGTAAGATTACTCTTCTCTTCAAATGGTTTATTTTTTATTTTTAACTATGTTAGCATCTTTAATTTTTTCTGTCAAGATTTAATTTAATTTTTTTAAAATTTCTTCAACTCTTTCACGAAGATTGTATAAATTTTCTCTTATCTCTTTTATTTCTCTATTCACTCGAAGGTCTGTAAATATATTGTCAAAAATTATATCTACAAAAAAGTCGTAGTATGTATCGCTTATTTCCTCGTCTAAATTTAATCTTAAATCGCCAAGTTCCTTTTTTGCAATTTCTAATTTTTCTCGAATAATTTCTAAACCTTTATTGATGTCCTTTATTTTTGATCTTTTTACAAATCCCACTATGCCGGAATCTGCAAAAATGTCAAACATACTCCACCTGCTTGCACTTTCTGTGTTTTTTATAACTTCATCAATTTCATTTCTTAAATCCAAAAGTGCATCCCTAGCTTCATTTATTTCTTTAAAATCCGACATAATTCCTCCTATTTTGGATCTTCTATTTCATTTGTTTCTTTAGAAATAACTGCTCTATCTCCAGGATTTAAAACAGTGTCGCCCCTTGGCACAATTATATCTCCACTTGGAGTTTGCACCATAATTATAAGCTCATGCTTATCTATGTGAAGGTCTTTTACTCTTTTTCCTGCCCATTTGTGCGTTTCAGAAATTTTTATTTCTAATAGATCCTGACCTGTTGAATCAAAGTAAGCTTCGCCACCTAACACAACTACATCTCCCTCTCTGAGATAGGTGTTGCCCCTTGGTACAATGCTCTTTTTATCTCTTTCGATTTTTGCAATAATTATATTAAAAGCTATTTCTATCTCTGATATTTTTTTATTTACCCATGGAGAATTTTTTGCAACATAGGTTTTTATAAATTCAAGATCTGTTTTATCTGAATAATAGTTAAATGTCCTTAAAACTGAGTCGTCGGGATCATACATGTCCAGCTTCTTAGTTGCAAAGGGCAGCGCTGTTCCCTGTATTAAAAGTGAAAATATACAAATCACAAAAACTATGTGGAAAATGTCAATGGAAATATTTAATCCAGAGTTCACAACCATTATAGCAAAGGCAATGGCTGCTGCTCCTCTAAGTCCTGCAATGGAAATTAATGTCAACTGATTTTTCTTCATTTTGAAGGGTGCCATTAGTCCAAAAACTGAAAGTGGTCTTGCTACAAGCAACATAAATATTGTAATTATAAATCCAATTGGAATTGCCTTTATTATTAAATGTATGTCAGATAAAAGTCCCAATAAAAAGAACATGGCAATTTGAAATATTGTTGAAAGCCCATCGTAGAAAAAAACTACATCTCTTTTTCTTCTAAATTCGTGGTTTCCAATGTAAATTCCAAGGATGTATAGTGCTAAATATCCATTGCCACCAACAAGTGATGTTAGAGAATAAGTCCCCAACATCATCGTTGCTATAAAAACTGAGAATAGACCTTCTTCGTCAAGGGATAATATTTTTATAATCTTTATAAAAATAAATCCAAGTAAAAATCCACCAAGAACTCCAAGGACAACTTGTTGCAAAATAATTATTGGAACTGAAACACTATAACCAGATAAAATTGACAAAAACACCATTGTCATTGTGTATGCAGTAGGGTCGTTAGAGCCACTTTCAATTTCGAGAAGTGATGCCGTGGAATATTTTAAGTTTAAATTCTTTGAAACTAAAATATTTGATACAGAAGCGTAATCTGTTGAAGCAACAACTGAACCAAGTAGCATTGATTCCAAAAAATTAATTTTTAAAATGTAGTGGCAAAAAAGTCCAGTTAATATTGCAGTTGCAAAAACTCCCAAGGTAGCAAGACTTATAGCCTCTTTAGCAGTAGGACGACCCATTGTCCAATTTGTTCCAAAACCACCGTAAAAAATTATTATCATAAGTGAAATAGTGGCAATATTTTCTGCAACTTTATAATTGTTAAAATCATATCCCAGTGCTGAAAATAAAACTCCAAGTGCCAAGAATAAAAGCAGTGCGGGAAGACCTGACCTATTTGAAATTTTTGTGGCGATTATCGCCAATAATAGTACCAATGTTATAAGTAATAGATTCATAATTCTCCTCTTTTTTAAAAAAGGAACTGCCTATGACAGTTCCATATATTTTAATTATAACATATTTAGCTAATTAAAGTTGAAAAATAATCCACTTTAGATTTTATTTGCAGATTTAAATATAAAAAACAAAATTCCCGTCAAAGCATAAAATCCTATTAAAATAAAAAACAATGCTCTATTTTTATTGATACCTGCCATTAAAAGAGTTAACAATACTATCACGATTGCGAGAATAATTTGTACCATTCTTAAGCTCTCGTTTATCGCTCCTGCACTTGTCTTTATATATTGATTTGCTAAAACTGAAATCATTATAAGTGTTACTAAAAAAATTAGAATCTTTTCTAGAATTTTTAAAATTTTATCTTTTTTCATTTTCACTCACATAAGCTTTAATGCCTTCTTTTAAAATTTTCATGCTTTTTTTAAGAGCATCTGTATTTAATATAAAAGCAAGTCTTATCATTTGCTTTCCGTCTTCTTTGTTTTTAAAAAATCCCTTTGCTGGTGCAAATACGAGAGTTTCTCCGTCAATATCAAAATTTTCAATCATCCAAATTGCAAATTTTTCTGTGTCGTCAACGGGAAGTTTTGGCATTACATAAAAAGCTCCCTTTGGTTTTTTTACTTTTACTCCTGGAATACTAATTAATTCTTCGTAAATTACATCGCGCCTTTTTTGATATTCTTTATTTACTTCTTCAAAATAACTTTTGTCAATTTCATATAACTTTGCAGCAGCCATTTGTTCAATAGTTGAAGCAGCAAGCCTGCAGTTGCAAAGTTTATTTATTCCATCGTTAAAAGCTTTGTTTTTTGATGCAATTGAACCAATTCTTGCACCACAAGCGCCAAATCTTTTTGAAATTGAATCGATTAAAATTAAGTTTTCTTCTATTCCTTCCACTTCTCCAAAGGATTTATAAGTATTGCCATCGTAGACAAACTCTCTATACACTTCATCTGCTATAATGAATAAATCATATTTTTTTGCAAGATTAACTATTCTAGTAATTTCTTCTTCAGAATAAAGCGCTCCTGTTGGATTAGTTGGGTTTGAAAGTAAAATTGCCACAGTCTTGTCTGTAATATGCTTTTCAATTTCCTCTTCTTCAGGAAGCGCAAAACCCTTGTCTGGATCAGTTTTAAAAGCATCTAACTCAACGCCAAGTTGCTCAAAAACTGTCATATAGTTTGTGTAGAAGGGGTCAGTTGTAAGAACGCTAGCTCCCTCATCAGCAATAACTTGAAAGGTAAATAAAATAGCTTCACTTGCTCCATTTGTAATGTAAATATCGTCTGCATCAAAATTTATATTTCTATTTTTATAATAATTTGCAGTTGCCTCTCTTAATTCACGAAGTCCTTGTGCATGAGCATAGGGAAGTGGTCCCTTTCTAAATTGGTGGAATGTATCATAATAAATATCTGGCACGTCAATATCCGGTGCACCAATGTTAAGTTCATAAAGTTTTTTACCCTCTTTTTTAGCCTTGTCAACATAGGGTGTAAGCTTTCTTATTGCAGAATACTCTACCTCTTCAATTCTCTTTGATAATTTCATCTTTTCTCCCTTCATTGCCATCTAAGGTCCGGTCCAAAAAATCTAATTGGCACAAATTTTTGAAAAACTCGCGAAAAAACTCTATCAGTATAAGTTTCTGAAAGTTCTTTAGGCGATAAATTTGTAGAAATTAAAGTTTTTCTTCCTCGCAAAAGTCTTGTATTAATAATGTTAAAAATCTCTGAAGTTGTAAAGGAATTTACAAGTTCAATCCCAAGGTCATCTACGATTAAAAGATCGGACTCAAAGTACAAATTGTACCTATCATCATCTATATTCTTAAACTTTCTATTTTCAATTGTATTTAAAATTTCATAGGCTGTCTGATAAATGACTATTGCGTCTTTATTTATAAGTTCAGAAGCTATGCAATTGAGTAAAAAGGTCTTGCCCTGACCTGTTGGCCCCCATAAAAGTAAATTTACATCATTTTTTTCATCAAAATTATTTATAAAACTTTTTGAAATGGCAAGGATATTTTTCATATTTTCTCTTGGCGACATGTTAAATTCTTCATAAACTTTTTCAGAAAAAACATTCAAATCAAATTTATCGAAATTTTCTTTGTCAAGCATATAGGAAATTGAGCTCATGTCGTATAGTTCAGATACAATTAATTTCTTTAAGCAGTGGCATTTCTCATTGTCTTCGTTGATTCCTGTATCATGACAATCCTTGCAAGTGTATATCTCTTCTAGGTAATCTCTAGGATAACCCATTTTTTCTAAAAACTCCATCTTTTTAAGTTTTAATTTATAAATTTTTTCTGACTGCTCTATGGATTTATCTTGATTTGGATTTTTTATCTGTTCAATGGAAGCCCTTAGAGCAATATCTCTAATAAGTCCGTCGATTTCTCTCACTTCTGGAATTTTTTTGTAAATTTCTTCCACTCTTTTTTCATGAGTTTCAATATTTTTCTTTCTCAAGTTTTCGTAATAATTACTTATCTTTGCCGTGAGTTCCATAATCAACACCTAATTTTTTAAAACCTTCACGCTGTTTTCGCATTGCAACATCAACTAATTCATCTTCTGAATATTTATCTGTAATTTGCTTAAAATTATGAAAAGCAGTTGGTTTTCTCTTTTTCTTCTTTTGGTCCTTTTCTTCAATCTCTTCAACTGAATTAATGTTAAGTTCCTTCCATTTTCTCAAAATAGCGTCAACATAATTTACATTTGGCTTAGAAATTTTTGAAGTTCTATTGCAAGCGGCGAGGATTAAATCCTTTGAAAAATTAAATTCATCAAACCAAGAATTAATAATATTAAAATCAGCTTGAGAAAATTTTTTGTCCACTCCAATATACCTCATGACCTTTTTATATCTATAATATTTTACATCGTGTTCAATGTAAGATTTTTCAACATCTTCCATGGTCCTAATATTCTCACGGGACCAATTTCTTACAACTTTTTCAGCATAGGAAACACTGTAAATTCCCTTAATTTCCGTTGTATAAAAAAATGCCTCTTCGATTAAATCAGCTGGCATATTGTATGATGTAATCCAATTAATAATATCAATTTTTTTCATTGGAGCAATAGGTTCTCTCATCAAAAATTCTACTCGAGTAAGTAAATTTGCATAAACGGGATTCTCTACGATTTCCGAGTAACCCTTGTCCTTCTTTTTTTCTTCTTTCAAATTGTAAACATTTTTAATATAAAGTTCCTTTAAATTAACAAACTTTATCTTTTCATTTTCTATTTCAACTATGCCCATCTTCTGCCAATATTGCCAAGCTCTATTGACATCAGATTCCAGTATGCCAAGGTAATCGGCGAGTTTTTCATTAGTCAAGTCTTCTCTATTTTCCTTTGCAAATTTGTATCCGAGGATATAAACTTTAACAAATTCACCATTGGCACCTGGCATAAAATCATTTATAAAAATATTTTCTATGGAAGTTTCTCCAAGGTCATATTTATTTTTTTCAAGTAAAAACATATCTCACCAATCTCTTTCAAGGTCTAGTTCCATTTTTATGGCGTAATAAAAAGTTCTATTAAAAATAATTTTAAAGGATTTGCTGTTATTTTTAAAATCCAAATTATTTTCCTCATATTTTCCATTAGTAAAGCGCATAAGGAACTCATACTTTTTTGTAAATCCAAGGCTATTGTAAACTTTTTTTGCTCTTTTGTTGTAATCTGCTACAAATAAAATTATCTTTTTAAAATTTCTACTCTTTAGATAATCTAAAAATATTTTTAGGATTTTTTTGCCAATGCCCTTATTTACATAATTTGGGTCAAGCACTATTCCAAGTTCTCCTCTTTTTAAAAAAATATTAATATTTTTTAAAGACAAGTAGCCAATTACTTTTTCTTCTAAAAGAATTACATAATACTCTGAAAAAGGTCTCTTAGTCTTCCAATTAAACCAAGCAATAATATTTTCTTCTCCATCTTCAATAAAATTGTATTCTAAAAACAAAATTGAATTATGTTTTCCCCAATTTCTAAAAGTAAAAACATCCTCTACTTCCATTTTTCTAAAACTAAGAGCTGAAAAATTTTCCATAAGAGCCTCCGTACAAGTTATTATATACTATTTTATAATCTCTATAAAGATTTATCGCTTATTAAATATTAATTTTGTAATTTACATAATCTTTTACAGTGTTTAAATATATTTTATTTTTTTCAATTTATGTTAAAATAAAGTAAGGTTAGTAAAAAAAAATTATACAATTCGTAACAGGGAGAATCTTTATGAAAAAAAATGAAAATTTAGATGAAATAGATATCGAAATTTTAGAGCTTTTAAGAAAAAATGGAAGAATGAGTCATGAAGATATTTCAAAACAGTTAAATCTTACAAGACCTGCAATCCACAGAAGAATATACAAAATGGAAGATGCTGGTTTTATTAAGGGATATAAAGTCTTAGTTGATTGGCAAAAAATTGGCTACAATGTAGACACTTATGTCCTTGCAAAAGTTAATACAAATAACTTTCAAAATTTAATTTCTAAAATAATGGAAATAAAAGATGAAAAATTTAAAATTTTTGAATGTTATAGAGTTACAGGCGAACATTGCATTATGTTAAGAATAAAAACTGTAAATACTTCCGACCTCACAAGGTTTTATGATATGATTTTAAAGATAGATGGAATACTTGATACAAAAACTCTATTAATTCTCTATTCAGAAAAGGGAAGCAACGAAATTTTCACAAGAATTGATAAAAAATAATAAAGGATGGTTTTATGGAAGAGAAGATACTCGTAGTAGACGACGAATCTGCAATTTCTGAAATTATAAAATTTAATTTCGAAAAAGAAGGATATATAATTGACACTGCCGACAATGGCAAAAGTGCAATTGAACTTGCAGGCGAGAACAATTACGGTTTAATTCTACTTGACATTATGATGCCAAAATTAAATGGGTTTGAGGCCCTTAGAGAAATAAGAAAATTTTCTGATGTACCTGTTATTATGCTAACAGCTAGAGAGGATGAAGTTGATAAAGTCCTTGGGCTTGAGCTTGGTGCAGATGATTATGTGGTTAAACCTTTCTCTATGAGAGAACTCCTTGCAAGAGTAAAGGCAGTTCTAAGACGCTTTGATTCACAAGAAAAAAAGGAAGAAGATACAAAAGTCTTAAAGGTAATGGACCTTGAGATCGACTTAAATAAATATCAAGTTAAGAGAAATGGTGAAAACATCGAACTCACTCTTCGCGAATTTGAACTTTTAAAATATTTAGCTTCACATCCCGGTATAGTTTTTTCAAGAGAAGAACTCCTTGAAGAAGTTTGGGAATATGAATATTATGGAGATATAAGAACAGTTGATGTAACTGTAAGAAGACTCCGTGAAAAAATCGAAGATGAAAACAAAGATTTTAAATACATCAAGACTAAAAGGGGAGTTGGATATTTATTTGCAGCAGATAGTGGAGAATCCTAATGAGCCACTCTATTAAATCGAGATTTATTTTAATTTACGTTGTACTTGTTTTAATCTCCATGTTTATCGCTTCTACCTTTATAATAGATAGACTTGAAAATGTGCAGATAGAAACTGCAACTACTGCCATGGTAAAAACCATGGACACACTTGCAACTACAACTTCAGCTTTTTTTAGAGATAATAATTATAAAACACTACCCCAGCTTGATGCAACCCTAAAAGACTGGGGTATTTCCAGTGAAGAATCTGCTTACATTATTTCTTCTGAAGAAGCCCCAAAAATACTCGCAAGCACAAAAAATATTTCATCCGATGATTTAAAGGATGCCTATAACTATAAATTTATTGAGCCAAAACTTGTAATGGATGCATTAAAGGGTAAAACTCGCGAAAAAATTGTTGAATATAAAAACGAAGGCAGCGTTGAAAAGCATATTGCAAGACCAATTTTATCTGGCGACGGAAAAATTCTTGCAATTATTTATATGACGAGAAATTTAAATTCTATTTATTCTGTAATAGAAGACTCAAAAGTAATAATTACTTATGCAACTATTATTTCTCTTATCACCACATCAATTTTGGGATATTTTATTGCAAACTCTATTACAGACCCAATTCGTGCTCTCACAAAAAAGGCAAGAGCCATGGCAAAGGGAAATTTTAACCAAAGTGTTGAAGTAAAAAGCGACGACGAAATTGGCGAATTAGGTATGATGTTTAACTTTTTAACAAAGGAACTTCGCGAAACCATAGAAAAAATGGACCTTGAAAAGTCAAAGCTAAACACAATTTTTAATTACATGGCTGAAGGTGTAATTGCCATTGACAGAAATAATAAATTGATCCACGCAAACTCTATTGCCAAGAAAATTTTAAATATTTCTGAAAAAGACTTTAACCGTGAAATAAATTTAAAGAGTATAAATCTTTACAATATCGACTACAAAAATGAAGATACTTTAAAGGGCGAAGAGCTTACAAAAATTTCGGACACTTTCTACAAAATTAAGTATGCCCCTTATAAATCCGATGCCCTTATAAACTCTGGACTAATAATTGTACTCCAAGATGTAAATAAGGAACACTTGCTTGATATTATGCGCAAGGAATTTGTGGCAAATGTAAGTCATGAATTAAAAACTCCAATTACTACAATTAAATCTTACACAGAAACTCTTTTGGATAGCGACCTAGACTCTGATTCTGAAAAGAAATTTTTAAAAGTAATCGACAGAGAAAATTCAAGAATGTCTAGGATTGTTACAGATCTTTTATCTCTATCAAATATAGACTACAACAAGGACAATTTGAATTTAGTAAAATTTGATACCTATGAATTTATTGACGAAGCTATTGAATCTCAATCACTACTTATCACGCAAAAGCATCACAAAATCGAATTCGACATTGCCATGGACATAAAGGACATTTACGCCGACAGAAATGGTGCTGACCAAATTCTTACAAATATTATTTCCAACGCCTGCAAGTACACTCCAGACTTTGGAAAAATTTCAATATTTGCAAAAAATGTTGGAGATTTTGTTGAAATAAAAGTCTCAGACAATGGCATTGGCATACCAAAGGAAGATCTTCCACGAATTACAGAAAGATTTTACCGCGTGGAAAAGGGCAGAAGTAGAGAAATGGGCGGCACAGGACTTGGACTATCTATTGCCAACGAAATGATAAACTCCCTTGGTGGAAATTTAAAAGTAGAATCAGTTTTTGGAGAAGGCACAACAATTACTCTACTCTTTAAAACAGGTGAAAAAGATGAAGAAATTTCATAGATATTTATCCACTTTTGCAATAATATTTTTAATACTCCTACTGGTTTTCCAATCAAAAAACCTTTGGCTATCCTTTGACACGAGAGACGAAAATAAAAAAACAGTTGGAGATGTAAATGAATTTTTAAAAGAAATCTTAACTCCACAAAGAATTATTGCAAACTTAGGTGATAGAGAACATTACATGACTACGGACCTTTCTGAATATTGGAAAAAAACTGCCCAAAATATTTCTGAAAAACTACAAAAGGCAACTTCTGAAAATTTAAAATTAATTGATACTGAAGAATATTTGAATCTGCAAAAGAAAAAATCCATTGTCTTTAAATTTAATTCACCGTTATCTGGATCAGTTTTTGTAAATTTAATTGGCGACAACAGAAATAGCAACGACATAAACCTTAGTGTAGACTCCATATATATATCTAATCTTGGAGAAATTTACATCTCTGGTAGCAAAAACTTTTATAAATTATTGGATATTAAAGTAGATTTCTCCATAGACGACATTATAGCTGAAGTTAAGGAGAAGGGAATTCGCTCTGTAAATTTTTATGAAGCTTATGGAATTAAAAAGGATATTTACATTCCTAATGAAGACTATGTTTCTCTTCAAAAGGTTTCCTACATATCTGGACTTTATAATCTTGAAGAAGATAAAAAATCAACTCTTGCCGAAAGATTTTTGAACGTACCCATTGATTATATTAGAGAAATCACTGTTGATGGCAAAAATACTTATATCTACGAAAACGAGTACCTCTCACTTTCTTATGATGGCATAATAGAATACTCTCTGGAATCACTTTTTGATGTAAAATCGAGAGATTTAAATAAATCCCTTAATAGAGCAGTGGAATTTATTGCACAAAAAACCGGAATTAGCAATGGAATTTATCTTGAAAAAATTGAACCTTGTGACTACAACGGTAATCTTGGATACAGGTTTTATTTTAACCTAAAGGACGGACAAATTCCTCTTGTACTTCCTTCAAAGAAACATAGCTTTATCGAAATTGATGTATATTCTGAATTTGTAAAAAATTATAGAGAGTATTACATTAGGAAGGATAACAACCCAATTTATAAAAAAGAAAAAATTTATCTTAAAGAAATTCATAGAATTATAAATCAAAATAGAAATCTATTTAATAATAATTCAACTATGGATATTTTAAATTCAATAGAGAATTTGAATTTAGTTTATTTAAGCTTTAGTGATGTCGAGGCAACTGAACCAATGCTTGCCTACGAAATTATCTATATGGGCAATATTTATTATTTTAACACAGCAACTGGAAAGTTAATGATGGTTAGGTAGTATTATGGATTGGAAAAAAATTAAAAAAATTTTAATAATAGCACTATTAGTTGCCAATGCAACTTTGTTTTTCTATACAAATTATACAAATTTCAGACTAAGAAATGAATCTACAACAAGGGATTTTGTAAGAGAAGTAACCAAACTTTTAGCTGAAAAAAATATTAATCTAGATACAAAAATCCCAAGGAAAACTAAAAAACTTCCATCAGTTTTGGTTTCCTTTGAAACTTCAACAGAAGAAGACATCAACGATAGATACTTTAATGGAAAGGGTCAAATTGCAAGGCCAAGTACAGATCTTGCAGAGATTTCTTGTGGCAGCGAATATATAAATCTCGTTAACGGAAGACGAGCCTTCTACGAAAATAGAACTAAGGAAAATAAATATAAAATTGACAGTTTAGAAGAAGCCCAAAATATTGCCCAAAAATTTTTATTAGACAAAAAATACGACACAAGGGATATTTATCTAAGTTATTACAAAATTGATGGCGATAAATACATTTTAAATTACACAAAAATTTTCGACAGCATACCAGTAGAAAGTTCCTACACAAATTTTGTCATAGACTCGCGAGGTGTAATGTCAATGGATAGACTTTGGCTAAATGTAATGGATAAATCTGACCAAAAAATATATCTAGCACCTGCACCACGTGCACTCTTGACACTATTAAATAAGGTGGATTATTACAACAAGACCATAGAAAAAATTATCCCTTGCTTTTATTTTAATCCCGAAGACCAGGGCTATATTGAAGACATAACTCGTGCAGTAAATGGTCGTGCAATCCCAGCTTGGAAAGTAGAATTTGCTGACGGAGAATACACAGTCCTATCCAATTACTAAGCTTAACAAATAAATGGCGCTGTGTTAGAATAAGCTTGGAGGTTTTTATGAAATTTTGCTCATTGGCAAGTGGCTCTAGTGGCAACTGCCAATATATTGAATATAAAAATACAAAAATTATTATAGATGCTGGACTTTCAGGCAAAAAAATCGAAGACAACTTAGAAAAAATTGGAGTAAAGGCAAGCGAAATCGATGCAATTTTAGTTACTCACGAGCACATTGACCACATAAAATCTGTGGGAGTTTTGTCGAGAAGACATAATATAAAAGTTTTTTCCAATATGATGACTCTCGATGGAATGCTTCCTATTGTGAAAAAGCTTGACCCAAAAAACACTTTTATCTTTGAAAATGGAAAGAGCTTTACCTTTAAAGACTTAGAAATTATGCCTATTTCTACTTTTCACGACTGTGCAAGTGGTTGTGGTTTTGTGGTAACTGGCGACAAAAAAATTTCGCTTCTCACAGACACAGGTTGGGTAAACGCAGATGCAATGGAAAAAATGGACGGTTCTGACCTTTTTTATCTTGAATCAAATCACGATGTTGATATGTTAATAAACGGAACTTATCCTTATCCCACAAAACAAAGAATTTTGTCTACAAAGGGACATCTTTCCAATGAAAATGCAGCAGAAGTCCTATCAATGATGTTAAAGAAGAAAAAAGAAAAAATTTTATTGGGACACCTTTCATCTGACAACAATTTGCCAGAATTAGCACTAAAGACAGTTAAGGATTTGCTCTCAGCCGAACATAAAGAAAATAATGTAGACTACACAATAGATGTTGCACCAAGATTTTTGCCATCGGAAGTGTTTGAACTTTAAAGGGAGGAAAATTTGAATATACTAGTTACTAATGACGACGGAATTAACGCCGAAGGTATAGAAGTCCTAGCAAAGGCACTTATTAAAGAGGGACACAAAATTACAATCGCAGCACCAAATGTTGAAAATTCAGGAAAATCCCATGCAATAACTTTTAAAAGTCCACTAATTGTACAAGATACAAAATTAGAAGGACTTGAAGATGTAAGAAGCCTTTGCGTATATGGCACACCAGCTGATTGTGTAAGAGCGGCAGTACATCTTTTAGACGAAAAATTCGACTACTGTTTCTCTGGGATTAACTCTGGATTTAACACAGCCACAAATGTACTCTACTCAGGCACAGTTTCTGCAGCCATCGAAGCAAATTTATTTAACATACCGGCAATTGCAGTATCAGCTCAATGGGTTAAGGGTCATTCAAAATTTGAAACAGCAGCAAAAGTTGCAATGGATGTTTTTAATAAGCTTGAAGATTTTAAAAAGTTGCAAGTTTTAAATATTAATGTTCCCTATCTCGATTACGAAGAATTAAAGGGAATAGAGGTCTGCAAAGTTGGTGCCGATGTCATGAGCATATATGACATATCAGAAGACGGAGAAGGTTACAACATGAAGCTAAGGGGCTTTCCAAAGGAAAATAGCACCAATGATTCAGATGTATATTTTCTTGGACAAAACTATGCCACAGTAAGTCCACTTTTATACGATGTTACAAACTTAACTCTAATAAATGAATTAAAGGAAATTTTAAAATAAATTCTAGGAGAAAATCGTGAACTACAAATTTACCCTAATATTTTTAATAATTTTAATTTTTGGAATATTTTTAAGAACTATAATGTAAGCTATGCACCTAAAAAGTCCTTGTGACTTTTTTTTATTTTTGCTATGCTTTAATAAAGAGGTGGATTGAAATGAAAAGATTTAACTTAGTACTTTTTATTGCTGTGATTTTTATTTTTTCAGCTTGTCAAAAAAAGGAAAAGACAATATACGATTTTAAAACCGATTTTGTTGGCGACAACTCAAAAGTTTCCCAAATAATTAATATGCAAGCATATCCAAAAAATTTTCAAACAAGTGAAATAAAAATTTTATCAGAAAAAGAACCCTATGGCTTAAAAGTCTTCTGTAAAAATTATAAAAATTTAGAGAAAAAAGATTTGTTTAAAAATGTAGCCACAACTCTTGCCCTAATAAAAAACTTAGACAATTTATATTATGTAGATGAAAATGAAAGAGAAATCTTTACATATAATCGAAAAGAAGTAGAAGAAAATCTAAAAAAAGAAAATACAAGTCTAGAAAAAATATCAGAAAGCAGAGAAAACTTAGAAAATTTTATAAATAATTAAAAGGGGAGACTACAATTAGTTTCCCCTTCTTTAAGATTTACCAAAGCTATGCCAAAATATTTAGCATAGTTTTTTACATAATTTTTTGTCTTCTAATTTTTATTTATCTGAATTTGTAAAAATTTGTGTAGG
This sequence comes from Peptoniphilus sp., assembly GCF_022767005.1. Classification (GTDB taxonomy): domain Bacteria; phylum Bacillota; class Clostridia; order Tissierellales; family Peptoniphilaceae; genus Peptoniphilus_A. The sequence continues at coordinate 19,899 of NZ_JALEOV010000009.1, forward strand.
CTCGTCTGCTCCACCAATCATTTGTACATCTCCATCTCTAGTCATTTTTTTCCACTCATCTTCGGAAATCTTTCTATTGATTAATTTTTCCATTTGAGTTTTTGTCAATCCTTGGTCTTCCTTTGCAATAGTCTTATTTGTAAAAAAACCTGCAAAAAATGATAGACAAACAAGAAGAATAGTTAAACCTTTTTTCAAAACTTCACCCCCTTATGAAATTCTAACTAGCCGTAATGATTAAACCTTTACTCCATCTTATAATATTATACATAGCTTTTCTTATACCTTTGTAAATTTAAAAATATCATATATTTTCATCTTAAAAATATACTATTGCTTTATTTGTGTCAAGTATTAAATTTTATTTCCCATTAAAAAAGAGGAAAACTTTTAAGTCTTCCTCTAACTTTTATTTAAACACCTATTAAAACTGTTGCAATTTCAAAATATACAAATAATACTAGGGTATCTACTATTGTTGTGATAAGTGGTCCAGCCATAATAGTTGGGTCGATTTTCAATTTTTCTGCAATTAAGGGAAGTATTCCGCCAATTATCTTTGACAAAACTATGGTAGTAAGCAGTGTAGCTGATACTGTTAGAGTTACGCCAATATCCACAGTGTCTAAAATTGACATCCTAATTATATTTACTACTACTAAAATTAATCCCACAATGAGTCCAATGCGAAATTCTTTAAACATTACTTGTAAAAATTCTTTAAACTCAACTTCACCTGTGTAAATTCCACGAATTATTGTAGTGGATGATTGTGTTCCTGCATTTCCACCAGAGTCCATTAACATTGGAATATAAGCTGCAAGTGCAACACTTGATGCTAAAAGTGCTTCATATCTTTTTATTATAAAACTTGTAAAAGTTGCTGTTACAAGACAAATTATAAGCCACATAGTTCTATCCTTTGCAAGCCTAAATACAGATTTGTCCCAATAATGTTCTGGTGATGATTCGCTAATACCGTGGATATTCCCCAAGTCTTCTTCATATTCGTCATGCATTACGTCAATTGCCCATTCAACTGGTACAATACCTACAAGTCTTCCTTCAGAATCCGTTACTGGAATTTCTGATAGGTCGTATTTATGTGCAAGTTTTGCTACAACTTCTTGGTCATCTGTTGCATAGACGCTAGAGTTTATTGGGTGCATAAATTCTTCAATATTTTTATTTTTGTTACGAAGTAAGTCTGCCAAGTTTACATAGCCAATTAGCACAAGGGACTCATTTGTAACCCAAACTTGTTCCAATCTATCTGCGTCTAAGTCTGAATGAATAATTTTTTCTAGGGCCTGTGTTGGAGTTGCTGTCTTTTTTACAAAGATAAATCCAACGGACATAATTGAACCAACAGATTCCTGAGGATAGCCCAAAAGTTCATTTATAACTGGTCTTCTCTCTTCTTCTATAAAGTGGTTCATGAGCTTTCTAACCATATTAGCTGGCAATTCTTGCAATGTGTCTACAAGTTCATCTTCTTCCAAATCTTTCATAAGAGATAATATTTTATCTTGGGAAAGGGAACCTATTATTTCAACTTTTTTATCTCCTGGCAATAGGGAAAAGGCGTCTGCCAAGAGGTCTTTGTTTAAAAGTTTTATCCAAATGGCGACATCTTCCTTTGGAAGGTCCTCTAGTTGTTCTGCGATATCGACAGGATCCATTTTATTGATGGTATCTTGTGTCTTTAATAATTCTTCTCTATTGTATTTTTTCATAAAGCCTCCTTAATTTTTATGACTTTTTTGCATAAAAAAAGCCGCTGTCTAAGCGGTAAAGAGGCATGATTAAATAGACTTATGAATTTATAAGCCTTCTGAATTTCTCCTTTATCGCATAGACTAATACATTTTTCCAGGGTCGACTGGTATCCATGTAAACACCTCCATATAAAATTATTTTAACATAAAGGAGATTTTAAATCTATTTTAAGAGAAAATTTTACAAAAAATATACTAAAAACTAGATTATTTATTCTTTATAATGAAGTATAAAACAATTATTGGTGCAAAAATATAAACTACGGGCAGAACTACCTTTGAAAATAACATGTAATCAATGTTTTCTATTTTCTTTGCCACAAATTTATAGGCTTGGGAAAAGGCGATTGTTCCAATTATCATATAAATAGTCAAAATTATTTGGGGGAAGTCTTTAGGGTCAAGTTTTAAAAATTCTTCCATAAGTAAATAATAGGCTGCAAAAAATATTATTCCTAGAAAACATAAAACTATATAAAAGAAGAAACTAAAAACTTCTTTTTTTATTATTTCATTATTGCCTAATTTATTTTTTGATTCTTTTTCTCCTTCGCAAATAAAATATGACATATCAACACCATAAATTTTAGAAAGTTCTTTTAAATTTTCCATAGTCGGCGATGCCTTATCATTTTCCCACTTTGAAATTGCTTGTCTAGTTACAAAAATTTTATTAGCTAAATCTTCTTGTGATAAATTTAATTCTCTTCTTTTGTCTTTAATTTTTTGTCCATACATTTATGTATATCTCTTTGTGATTTTTTCAATTCTAGGTTTTCTATTTAATTTATTATTAGCTATTTTCTAAAATTTTTGTATATAGTTATGAAAATATTTCTTATGTATTTTTACTTTTTATTATTTTTTCTATACTCTTTTGGACTAATTCCATAAGCATCTTTAAAGGCTTTAGAAAAATATGAGTACTCATTAAAACCAACTTCAAGAGAAATATCATAAATAGATTTGTCAGAATTTTTTATTAATTTTTCTGCCTTCTTTATTCTAATGTCAATTAAATATTTTGAAAAATTCATTCCAATTTCTTTTTTAAAGCTTCTGGAAAAATAACTCCTACTATAACCTGCGACCATAGATATTTCATCAAGACTTATGTCTTTCATATAATATTTTTCTATATAAGCCTTGGCATTATTCATGGCAAGCTCTAGTTCGTCTTCTCTTTCAAGTCCAGAGCTAATGAGATCAAGTGTGTTTTCAATAGACTTTTTTACGTCCTCTATGTTGTTTGAATCAACTATGGTTTCTATGCTTTTTACTGTTATTAGAGAAAGATCCGATTGTAATTTTCCCCTGCTAAAATAGTTTATTACTTCAACAAGAAGTCTAATTATATTAGATTTTACATATTCTTGAGTCATATTCCTTGATACCATATCTTGCAAAACTTCATCAACAATTTCGTAGGACCCAGCCCTATCTTGAAAACCAATTTTTATTAATAACTCAAAAATCTTCTTGTCTATCTGCGACTTATATTTTTGGTCAACGTGAATATCCCTTGGATTAGGTCTTAAAATCTTGCCTCGTCCTTTGTTAAAAATATTTTCAAGTGAGTTAAATGATTCTTCATAACCTCTTACTAGATCTTTGTTACTTCTACAATAAGAGCTTATTCCAATGCTCACAGTGTTAGATATGTTATCTTTTAGTTCACAAATAATTTTTTCTGCAAGTTCTTGACTCATGATATAAGCATCTTTTTCGTTTTTATCTTGGCAATCTAAAAAAATTATTATTTTATCAGTTCCTGTAAGAGTTGTAGAAATAGTTTTGTAGTCCTTTATTATTTCTCTTGTATAATCCAAAAGCTTTCTTTTGATAATATATCTATAATGGTTATCGCGATTTCTACAAATTTTCCAAAAATCATCATACATAATTGTCAGTACATAATTTGTATTTAAGTCTAGCTCATATTGACTAAAGGTGGACATAAATAATTTTGCCCTCGATAGGTCACCATAAATCAAGTTATGTATGTACTCTTTTGTAATTATGTCATATAAAAGTAAGTTTTCTTCCAATTTTGATTCCTTTCTGTAAAATAATATATCTAATAATCTGGTAAATCACTTTATCACAATTACATTATAAAGCAAAAACTTTAAAATCCAAAGCAATATATTCCATGTATTACGTTCTGGGAAAATCTTATTATGTAGTTAACAAAGGAGGAAAATCTATGAATGAAAAAATAATACGTAGAGAAGAGAAGCTTTACAAGGATCCGAAATTACTGTTAAAGTTTATAATTCTCAGTGCAATTGGAATCTTTGTCTTTTTTATACCAATAAAGGTCAATGGTTCTTCCACAATTCCACTGGAATATGTAATTTCATTATTTATAAACAACTTACCTAAAGTTGCTACAGCTTATGCTTTCATTATTATAATGATTGGAGCATTTAGGCCCTTTGTCAAGGGAACTTGGAAGGCTGATAAGGTAACAGTTATATTTTCCATCACAAAATTAATAGGAGCCTTTTTCACACTTTACTTATTCTCTGGCTATGCACCAGAAGCAGTGGCAAGAAACGATCACGGTCCCTTCTTATTTAATTCATTAGCTATTCAGGTGGGTACACTTATTCCTGTTTCTGCAATTTTTATAACTTTCTTGATGGACTATGGATTTATTGATTTTATAGGAAACTTTTTAAGACCTATAATGAGAACTGTTTGGAAAACTCCTGGCAGAACAGCCGTTATTGCAGTAGCTGCCTTTATGGGATCAACTGCTGTTGGAGTTATGATGACTGATGATTTATACAGAGAAAGAAAATACACTCAAAGAGAAGCCGTAGCAGTAGTAACTGGTTTTACTACAGTTGCCATATCTTTTTTAATAGTTATTGCTAATACAACTGACCTCATGGCTTATTGGGGAGAATATGTTTTTGTATCTTTATTTGTTACCTTTGCCCTAAGTGCAATCACAGTTAGAATTCCACCAATTTCTACTACACCAAATAGAAATTACAAAGACATGGAAGGCTATCCTGAAGAAAAGCTTGAAGGAAATTTATTCACAGCATCGCTAAACGAAGGTCTTACACTTTGCAAAGAAGCTGGACCAGTTATCCCAAGAACTATAAAAAATGTTTTGGATTCCTTTAACCTAGCTTTTGAAGTTTTACCAAACTTTATGTCAATTGGTTTAATAGCTCTAATTATTGCAAACTACACTGAGGTCTTTGACTACTTTGGATATGTTTTATATCCACTAACACTTTTACTTAGAATACCTGAGCCACTATTATCTGCAAAAGCTGCTATGTTAGGACTTGCTGAAATGTTTTTACCAGTAATGGTCATCACAAAAGCTCCTCTAGTTACAAGATTTATAATCTCTGTAATGAGTGTCGCTCAAGTAATTATGTTTTCAACTACAATCCCTACAATTGTAGCATCTGAAATCGAAGTTTCTATTAAGGATTTAGTAATAATATGGTTTGAAAGAACTGTATTTTGTTTCTTAATCACAACACCTATCGCATATTTAGTAATAAAATAAAACTTTAAAGGAGAGAATTATGTTTTACGAACCTAAAAAAAATAATCATGGTCTTAAAAAAAATCCATTTAAATCATGTACAGTACCTAGAGCAATTGGCTGGATTTCTACAAAAAATCCTGATGGAACAGATAATATTGCGCCATATTCACAGTTTACTAACTTAACTTTTGACCCACCACTAGTATTATTTTCAGCTAATCAAAATGTTTTTGACGATAGAAAAAATACTGTAAAAAATATTGAAAGAACTGGTGAATTTGTTTACAACATGGTTTCAGAAGATCTTGCAGAAGCAATGAACAAATCATCAATTGCAGAATTACCTAAAGGATTTAAAGATAAGTTTGAATACTGTGGGCTTGAAAAAGTTAGTTCAGAAATTGTTGATGTAGCAAGAGTTAAGGCTTCACCCGTTCAATACGAAATTAAATATGTTCAAACATTAAGACTTCCAGGTATCGACAAAATTAACACAATTGATATTATAATTGGAGAAGTTGTTGGAATTCATATTAAAGACAGATTTATAACAGAAGAAGACAAGGTTGATGTAACAAAAATTAGACCAGTTGCAAGACTTGGTTACTTTGACTTCACTGTTGTAGATAATTCTTTCACTATGGACACTCCAAAAATTGATCCAGCAAAACAAGCTCTTGTTGACAAAGGACTTGAGGGTATTGCTGGAAAATAATTTAATATTTTTTTATAAATGAAAATTAATAAGGCGTGGTATATTTAATGCTACGCCATTTTTAATAAATTGATAAATCTAGTTTTTCTGATAAGTATTCTAGCATTCTAACGCCACTGTAAGAGTTGCCATGTTTATCAAGCCTTGGTGCGTATACTGCAAGTCCTGTTTTATTTCTTGAAGCAGTAACTATTCCTCCACCCACTCCAGATTTAGCAGGTAGTCCAACTCTTATTGCAAAATCTCCTGAATAGTCATAAGTTCCGCAAGTTGCCATAAGTGCTCTTAAAACTTCTGATTCTTTCTTTGTAACAATTTCTCTACCCTCGAGATCCATTCCATTGTTAGAAATTACATAAGACATATGTGCTAAGTTTTCAGTATTTACAAGAATTGAACATGATTTAAAATATGTATCTAATACTTCTTCGACCTTTGTATCGCTTGGCAAAATTTCCTTAGCTAGCATTAAATAAATTAGCGTCCTGTTAGTAAAGGAAGATTCTTTTTCTGATTGGGCAATTTCTCTGCTATAATCAACTTTTTCTCCTAGAAATTCTCCCGCTTTTTCAAGTATTACATCAAAAGTTTTTTCTCTATAAACATTATATAAAATAGCTACTATAATAATTGCACCAGCATTTATGAAGGGATTAACTGGAATTCTTTTTTCTGAAAGTTCTAGTTCTATAACAGAATTAAAAGGTTTTGCAGATGGTCTTACGCCAACATATTTTTTAAGCTCTGATAATCTATAATTTTTCATTGCAAGTGCGTATAAAATTACTTTTACAATAGATTGGATTGAATATTTGACTTTAAAGTCGCCTACACTAAAAAGCTCTCCATCTTCAATTTTTGAAATTGCAATCTTATTGGGGTCAACTTTTGCAAGCTCAGGAATATAATTTGCAACAGCTCCTTCATGCAAATATTTTCTGCCTATATTAAGAGCTTCTTCTAAAACTTCTTCTGTAAAAATCATTATTCTCACGCCTTTAATTTTATTTGGGATTGTTTTCCCGGTCATAATAGGTTACCATATCACAAAATTTTTTTCAATCTATTTCTAAAACTATATCCTTAAAATTACATACTATTTTATATTTACAAAAACTGCTAAAGGACCTAAAAGCACCTTAGGTCCTAACATCATAACAATTTTTTATTTAACAAAAATTTTGTAATCACAATATCCTCTTTCATCCATTTCTTCATAGGGAATAAATTCAAGTGCTGCACCATTTATGCAATACCTAAGTCCACCTTTATCTACTGGACCGTCATCAAATACATGACCAAGATGTGAATCCGAAGATTTTGATTTAACTTCAGTACGAATCATTCCAAAGGAAGTATCTTTTATTTCATCTAAATAATTTGAAACAATGGGACGAGAAAAAGAAGGCCATCCGCAACCTGCGTCGAATTTGTCAGTTGATGAAAAAAGAGGTTTCTTTGAAAGTTTATCGACATAAATTCCCCTTCTATATTCTTTATTAAGTTCACTAGTAAAAGGTCTTTCAGTGCCTGCCTTTTCCATTACATCATAGGAGATATCGTCTAAAAATTCCCTTTTGTTTTTCTCAACAAATTTTCTATCATCGTCTATTATTGGGTCTTCAGCTAAATTTAAATTTACATGGCAATATCCATTAGGATTTTTATCTAAATAATCTTGATGATAATCCTCTGCTTTAACAAAATTTTTTATAGGAGAGATTTCAACAGCAACTTTTCCTATTTTTTCTTCCTCATATTCTATAAAATCTTTTACAATTTCTTTAGAATTAGTATCTTCTTCATCCCAATAAATTCCAGTGCGATATTGTCTTCCAATGTCATTACCTTGTCTATTTATAGATTTTGGATTTATAATCCTAAAATAATGTAAAAGAATCTCAGTTAAAGAAATTCTAGAGAAATCATAATAAATTTTTACAGTTTCTGCGTGATCTGTCCTTGATACAATTTCATAATTAGTTTCATCGCTGTCGCCATTTGCATATCCTACAACAGTTTTAACAATTCCCTTTATTTTTTTTAAATAGGCTTCTGTTCCCCAAAAACATCCGCCTGCTAAATATATAACTTTAATATTTTTCATAAAATCACCAGTAATACTATACCCAAATTTTATAAAATCAATTTCTAAACAATAATAATTATTATTTATTAAATAAATTTTAATAAATACTTTAATATATTTCTTTTTAAATTGATAAACTATGTATTAAGTGATAATTTATATCAATTTATGATTTGTTTTATTTTATGAAATTTTAAGCTTTAATAAAAATCTTTGACATATTTTCAAATAATAAATCCCATAAACTTTTTAATAATATAATTTTACTGATTTTAATTATAAAATTTAGCTAATTTTCATATCTTAATCTTAAACAAAATCAAAACTTAATAATTAGGAGGAATTATGAAGAAAAATTTTAAAATGTCCTTAGCTGTTGTTCTCATGTCTTCAGCTTTACTTGTTGCTTGTAATAAAAACAACTCAAGCAATTCGACAGATAATGCAAGTCCAAAGGAAAACAACACTAAGGTAGAACAAAATGTAACTGCCAAGAATGGTGAAGAGAAATCTCAAGATGTTGCTCTTTCTGATTGGTCTGGTGAATGGAATAGTATTGCAAATTATATTGACGACGCAGGTTTAAAGGGAGCCTACGAGGAAGTTGCTAAGAGAGATAATATTACAGAAGAGCAAGCTAAGAAAAATTTTGCTGACCATGTTGCTGTTGATTTCGGTGCAATGAAAGTTGATGAGGATAGCATTACATTTTTCTCTAAACCTGGTGGAGAAGAAATAGAAAAAGCTAATTTCAAATATGTTGACAAACATCCTATGGAACATGGCGGAAAAACACTTTATTGGTATGAATTTTCTTCTAATGGAAAATATCCTACAATTTTAATGATGCCTGTCCATGGCGAAGACCATATGCCACACTTCCACTTGAGAGTAGGCGGAACTGCAGAAGAAATGTTAGCAAAAGACACCTGGTATCCTACTTTTGTAAGTCCAACAGTTACAATAGATCAAGTTTACGAAGAAGTTGCTGAATAATATTTTATCTTTTTCTTATCCTCGATTTTTATCGGGGATATTTTTCTGAGAGGAGTAATATGTCAAAAATAATAAAAATTATGTTGGTAATTCTATTGGCATCTTCTTTAATTTCTTGCGAAAAAGAAAAAAATACAATAGATAAGCCTATAATCTACACTTCTTTTTATCCAGTTTATAGTCTTACTAAAAGTGTAGTTGGCGATACTGTTGACCTTAAAATGTTTATGCCAAAAAATCAAGATCCTCATTTATGGGAACCTACTCCTAAAAAAATTAAAGAATTATCTAAGGCAGATCTTTTAATAATAAATGGAGCAAACTTAGAACATTGGTCAGATTCTATTTCAAAAACTCTTCCAAATTTAGATATTCTAAACTTGGCAAGTGGTGTAAATCTTATTTCTTATAAAGGTGCTGCAGCAATCGGCGACTTTCAATACATGGTTATGGGTGATTTCGATACAGAAACTTACTCCTTTGATTTTGGACACACTCACGAAGAAAATATGAGAATTGCATTTTTATATTGCGACAAAAAGTATTCTGAAAGGGAACTCGTTAAAATTGGAAGAAAATTAATGGAAAATACTGGCGAAGATATTCCACAAAAACACTTAATTAACGTAGAGAATAGAAAAGTCTATAAGCTGGAGATGGGGCATGAACATGGCGAAATTTATTACAAGTTGCCTAAAAAAGGTGAGTGGATAATGTTTAGCGACAGAGTTTCCACAGACTTACTTTCATATAAAATGCTTGACCTACATGGCAATGACCTCAATTTAAAGGTCTTGCGAGACACTTCCACTACTAATGAGGATAAAATAACCTATGATCCTCATTCATGGATGAGCATTAGAAATGCAAAAAGATATGTCAATGATATTGAATACAAAATGAGCCAATTATATACTGAAAATAAAAACATTTATAGAAAGAATGCTTCAAAAACTTTGAGAGAGCTCACAGCTTTAGACTATAAATATAGAGATCTCTTTAAAAATACAAAGAGAAAAGAATTTATAGTAAGTCATTTTGCTTTTGCATACTTGGCAAAAGACTTTGATTTAATTCAATATCCATTACAAGGACTCACAAACGCAGATTCTCCAAGCATTAAAAAGCTTATAAAGGTCATTGAAGATTCTAAGTCTAGACATATTAATACTATTTTCTATGAATATGGAATGCCCAAAAATGGAGCAGATATTATTGCAGAAGAAATTGATGCCGATTTAAAGGGGCTTATTTCTATGGAATATATAAATAAAGATATTGAAAATGACATTGGCAAAGATTATATTGACATGATTGAATACAATTTAAAAACTATTTATGATTCATTGAGGTGATATATGAAGGCAATAGAAATAAAAAATGCCTGCTTTTCCTATGATAGAGATCCTATATTGGTTGATTTGAATTTAATTGTTAAAAATAAAGAAAAAATCACTATCATCGGTGGAAATGGCGTTGGAAAAACAACTTTAATAAAAATAATTGTGGGTGAACTTAAACTTGACAGTGGCAGCATTAAAATTTTTGAGGAAGATTTTAATACTGATTTACTAAAAAGAATTGGCTATGTGCCACAATCGCAAAAGGAAAATTTATATACTTTTCCAATTACCGTTAAGGAACTTGTAACCTTGCAGTTATACGACAGTCTTGGCATGTTTAAAATACCGAGAAAAGAACATTACCTCAAGACTATGAATTTATTAAAAAAAATGAACTTAGAAAAATATGCTGACTATCCCATAAGAGAATTATCAGGTGGACTTAGACAAAGGGTAGTAATAACTCGCGCTCTTATGAATGATCCCGATATTTTAATATTTGACGAACCAACTTCTGGCGTCGACGAAAATTCCAAGGCACAGTTTGCAAAAACTATTGAAGAATTAAACGAAAAATTTGACGTTTCAATAATTTTAATAACACATGAATTGGACTGGATAAAGAATAATTTAAAAATGGACTCTATTTATGAACTAAAAAAGGGAGGTCTTGTAGATGTTACAATATAGCTTTATGATTAGAACTCTTTTAGTATCAGTTATGATTTCCATAATAATACCACTTATTGGAATAGTAATAGTAAATCGTGGCACTGCCATGATTGGAGATGCCCTTTCCCACGTATCTCTGGCAGGAGTTGCTATTGGTCTTATTTTTTCTATTAATCCACTAATAGGTGCAATAATAGCTTGTATTATAGGTGCCTTTTCAATTGAAAAAATAAGAAAAAAATTTCCTCAGTTCGGCGATATGGCAACTGCTATTATAACTTCAGTAGGTCTTGGACTTGCAGCAGTGCTTTCAGATTTTTCTCCTGGAGGAAATAGCTTTGATGCTTATTTATTTGGAAGCATTGCATCTGTTTCTAATGTTGATGTAGTAATAGTCCTTATAACCTTTATTTTTGTAGTTGCAATATCTTTTGTTTATTATTTTGGACTCTTGAGCATAGCTGTAGATAAACAACTTGCAAAGATGAGTGGAGTTAATGTAGAAAGAATAAATGCAATTTTCACCTTCCTTTCTGCAATTACTATTGCACTTTCATCAAAGATAATTGGTGCACTTATGGTAACATCGCTAATAGTTTTACCTGTGGCATCCTCACTTTTAATAAGTAGAAGCTATAAAAAAACTTTTTTAAATACCATAGTCTTGGGAATTGTCTACACTCTTTTAGGCGTAACTCTTTCTTATTACTTTGATGTAAAACCAGGTGGTTCAATTGTAATAATTGCATCCTTAGGAATGTTAATATGTCTACTTATTTCAAAAATTAATCATAAAAATAATTCTAAAATTTTTTCAAAAATTCAAAATACTGATATCTGTAAAGTTTAACTTTGCAGATATTTTTTTATGAAAATTAAATACAATAATTTTAATTGCTATTTACCAAAATCATTGTACTTTATTAAAACATTGACACTATGATATTCTGGTGGTAATTTATATTTATAAATTCTCTTTAAATTTGTATTTATACATAAGGAAAACATTTTATAAAGAGAAATTTTTATAAGGAGGTTGCTATGAAAAATAGTAAGAAAAAATTATTAGTGGCAGGTCTTGCCTCTACACTAGTTATGTCTATGGCAATACCAACTTTTGCTTGCACAGGAATTATTGTAGGAAAGGACCTTACAGCTGACGGATCTTTTATCTTTGGTAGAACTGAAGATTACCAAAGAAATAGAACTATGCGACTTGTAACTCATCCTCGTGGAGAATTTAAAAAGGGCAGCAAATTAGTTGACGTAAACAACGGATTTGAATACATACACCCTGAAGATTCATTAAAATTCTTCTCTACTCCAGATTCAAGTGTTAAACCAAAGGATATGGAACAAGGAGTATACGATGCTGCTGGTTATAACGAAGCTGGTGTTGGTATTTTCTGTACAGTTTCTGCTGATCCATCTGAAGAAATTGAAAAAACTGATCCTTTTATTAAAAATGGCGTAAATGAAGCAAGCATGACTACATTTTTACTTGCACACGCAAAATCTGCTAAGGGAGCAATTGAACTTTTAGCTGATACAATTGACAAACAAGGTGCTTCCATGGGAGATATAGTTGCTTTTGGTGACCAAAATGAAGTTTGGTACATGGAAATTTATTCTGGACATCAATATGTTGCAATTAAATACCCTGCAGATAAATTCAGTATTTTCCCTAACGATTTTTGGCTAGGTGGAGTTGACCTTAAAGATAAGGAAAATGTAATTGCTTCCAAAGATATTGTAAAAATTGCAAAGGATGCAAAGACTTATAAAGAAACTGAAGAGGGTTTAATGGACATGGCTGGATCTTACGGACCAAAGGAAATTTCTGATACAAGCCGTTCAAGAATTTGGTCAGGCATTCACGACTTAGATCCAAATTCTAAAATTCCTTACGACGCTAAGAGATTTGACCTATTAAACGATCTTTCTAAAGATTCAGAAAAAATTACAATTGATCATGCTCTAAACGTATTTAGAAATAGATTTGAAGGAACAGATTATATTCCATCAGATAATAAGGCTGAAAGAAAAGCAAATCCAAAGACTCATAAAAGACCAATTGGCAGCATTAACACAATGCAAGCTCACATTTTCCAAATCAAAGATGGTTATCCAAAGGATGCTCCTGGCATTATGTGGATGACTCTTGGAAGTCCTCTAAATATTCCTTGGATTCCAATTTTCCCAGACATAAATGACTCAACTGATGAAGCTAAAAATAATTCTGCAACTTATGATGCAAACTCATATTACTGGGTTGGATCATCTGTAAATGATTTAGTTTCAGGAAATAGAGAAGAACTTGGTGAACCTACTCGCAAGAAAATAAATGAATTCGAAGAAAAAGTTAAAAAAGAACTTCCAGAAGTTGAAAAGGAATGGATCGCTCTTTATGCAAAGGATAAAGAAAAAGCAGCTGAATTTTCTACTGCAAAGACAATGGAATGGGAAAAAGAAGTATTTGAACTTGAAAAATCACTTCAAAGCGAACTTTCTAAAGTTTCAAAGGCTGACTTAATCGATCACTGGGCAAGAAAACCAATAATCGAAGCTATAAACAAAAAATTAATGGTTGGCACATCTGATCTTTACTTCTCTCCAAACGAAAAAATTTCTCGTGGAGAATTTATTACAATTTTAGGTAGACTTGGCAAAGTTGATACCGAAAAATATACTGAAATTAAAGATAAAAATATCGAAGCAGGAAAATTCTATACTGAGTACATGAACTGGGCAGTTTCTAATAACCTCCTTCCAAAAACTTCAAAGGCAATAGCTTCTGAAAAAATCACTCGTGAAGAAATGGCACATATTTTAGCATCTTATCTAAAATTAACAGGCGACGACACTTCAACTCTTAAATTAGTTAATTTTGCTGACGAAAAAGAAATTTCTGATTGGGCTTATGAAGATATTCAATTCTTAGCAAATAAAGGAATTTTAACGGGAACTTCAGAAAATAAATTCTCTCCAAAGGCAAATCTTACAAGAGCAGAAGTTGCTCAAATTATTTCTAAACTTTCTAAATAAATTTATGTTTAAATAAAATTTAATTATCTATTAAAAAAATCCTAGAAAATTCTAGGATTTTTGCATATATAAAAATTTACAAACTAAAATTAATTTCTAAACCTATTGGCAAAATTTTTCTCTATTTAAAAGAGCATCTAAAGGGTCTGTCTGCTTTTATAGAACTCATGTCTTTAACTTCATCTATCCACTTGCCTAACTAATATCCTTTTATCACTTTCTTTTACTTACTATTTCATACACTGAAATTTCTGCAAAACAAAGGGCAGCCTAAGCCGCCCTATTATTTAATCATTTTTTTCATCAAAGTCTTTATATTTTAATAAAATTTCCATAAACTGTTTACCAGTAATGGTTTCTTCTTCAAGCAAGAACTCGGCAAGTTCCTTCATTGCATCTCTGTTGTCGGCAATTAGTTTTCTTGCTTCCTCTTGTGCGCTTTTTACGATTTTTACAATTAAATCGTCAATTTCCTTACGAGTTTCTTCAGAGCAATTCATATTTCCTGAATCACCCATATATCTCGAACCATTTTCTTGGAACTTAACCATTCCAAATTCGTCAGCCATGCCATATTGAGTTATCATTGCCCTTGCAGTATCTGTCGCCTTTTCGATGTCATTTGCAGCACCAGTTGATACTTCATTAAAGATTACTTCTTCTGCCGCACGACCACCACATAAAGTTGTAATATGATTTATGAGGTCTTCTCTCGTGTATAGATTCTTTTCGTCCTTTGGAACCTGCATTGTATAACCAAGTGCACCAGAAGTCCTTGGGATGATTGTAATTTTTTCCACAGGCTCAGATCCAGTTTGAAGTGCCGCCACAAGTGCGTGGCCAATTTCGTGATATGATACTCTCTTTTTTTCTTCTGGAGATAAAATATCCTGCTTTCTTTGTGCACCTGCAATTACAACTTCAATGGACTCTTGGATGTCCTCTTGTTTAACTTTATCTCGGCCCATTCTAACTGCACGTAGGGCAGCTTCATTTAAAATATTTGCAAGTTGAGCTCCAGAAGCACCTGCTGTTGATCTAGCAATTAGTGAATAGTCTATATCCTCTTCCATTTGATATCTTTTTGCGTGAACTTTTAATATTTCAATTCTATCTTTAAGAGTAGGAAGTTCAACTCGAATTTGTCTGTCAAATCTGCCTGGTCTTAAAAGTGCAGGGTCTAAAATTTCTGGTCTATTAGTAGCAGCAAGCATTACAATTCCAATATTGCCATCAAATCCATCCATTTCAGTCAAAAGTTGGTTAAGAGTTTGCTCTCTTTCATCATTTCCAGAAATTCCAGCAGCATCTCTCTTTTTTCCAATTGTGTCGATTTCGTCGATAAAAATAATACAAGGTGCATTTTTCTTTGCTTCGTCAAAAAGTTCTCTAACTTTTGCAGCTCCTCGTCCTACAAACATTTCTACAAATTCTGAACCTGCGATAGAGAAAAAGGGCACATGACTTTCTCCGGCTACTGCTCTTGCAAGTAATGTCTTACCTGTTCCAGGAGGTCCAACTAAAAGTGCTCCCTTAGGGCATTTCGCGCCAATCTTTGTGTACTTGCCAGGGTTTTTTAAGTAATCCACAATTTCTACAAGAGATTCCTCTGCTTCCTCCTGACCTGCAACATCGTCAAAGTTTACTGTTTCTCCATTAGGCTCGTACTTTTCAATTTTCTTTCCTCCGCCAAAAATTCCGCCAGCTCCACTTGTCATACCTTGCATTCTCTTTGCAAAAGCTCTTTGTAAAAAGAAAAATAATAGAATTGGAATTCCCCAAGTCATTATAAAGGACATAAATAAACTTGGCTTTTCAGGAATTTCTGAAGAATAATTTACATTTTTTTCTTCTAGATCCTTTACTATGTTTGGATCTTCCATTTTTCCCGTTTTATAAACTTTTTTATCGCCCTTTAAAGTGAAAAGAATTTGGTCTTGTTTAAAGTTAACATCGTCTATTTTTCCTTCACTTAAATTTTTTCTAAAATCGGAATAATCTGCATTCTCCATGCTATTTTGAGAAAGCATGGGAAGAATTAACCAATTAAGTGCAAAAACTACCAATATTACAATTAAATAATATCTAAGCAAATTATACTGGGGTCTTTTATTTTTATTGTCTTTATCATCCATTAATTTAACCTCCTGGTTTATTGCGATATGTAGAAAATTTTTAATTAAAAAGCCGGACACAAAATCCGGCTAAAATTTATTTCTTATCAAAGGTCATCTTCAATTACAGAAGATTTTGAATATGCAGATGGTTTTGCTTCAAAAAAGTCTGTTTTTATTTGGTTTGGATCAGAATATTCACTAACCCACTTCATTGATTCAGGTTCTTCAATATTTTCATCAAAAAGATTTCCAAAACCTAAGTTTCTTGAACGCAAATTGCCAAGATACATTATATAATCTTCGATCATTTTTTCATTTAGACCTCTAATATCATCGCCTATAACATATTTACCCCAAGATATTTCTTCTTCAACACCTTTTTTAAGCATTGTTTTATATTTTTTTATGTTTTCATCTGTAAATATTTCTGAATTTTCCTTTTTCATTTCCAAAATAATACTTCTGAAGAGCCAAAGATGTGTGTTCTCGTCTCTATTGATGTATCTAATTTCAGAAACTGTGCCAGGCATTTTTCCCATTCTTCCGAGATTGTAGAAGAAAGAAAAACCTGAATAAAAATAAATTCCTTCCAAAATATAATTTGCAATTAATGCTTTCATAAAATTATCTAAATTTTCATCTTCATAAAAATCTTGATATTGGTCGCCAATAAATTTATTTCTCTTTAAAAGAACTTCATCGTCTTTATATTGGTACAAAATTTTCTCTCTCTCTTCTGGAGAGCAAATTGTATCCAAAATATAAGAATATGATTGAGAGTGAATAGACTCTTGATAACCTTGGATTGAAAGGCATAAATTTATTTCATTTGCAGTTACATAGGATTGAAGCTTAGGAATTTGTGCAGTTTGAAGAGAATCTAAATATATCAAAAAAGACAAAATTTTGTCATAGGCAGTCTTTTCGTGCACATCTAAAATCCTATAATCTTTCACATCTTGAGAAAGATTTATTTCCTCTGGAATCCAAAAATTATTCATAGCTTGGCGATACCAGTCGCTAGTCCAACTATACTTCAAATTGTTAAAATCATTTAAGTTTGTAGTGTTACCATTAATAATTCTTCTCTTATATGTTTCAATATCTCCCTTTTCGT
The DNA here is from genome assembly GCF_022767005.1 of Peptoniphilus sp. Classification (GTDB taxonomy): domain Bacteria; phylum Bacillota; class Clostridia; order Tissierellales; family Peptoniphilaceae; genus Peptoniphilus_A. The sequence continues at coordinate 37,291 of NZ_JALEOV010000009.1, forward strand.
TAAAGAGTCCTCTTTTTGAAAGTTTCATATTTCCTCCTAATTCTAAATTATGATGCGCAATAATCGCAGTCTTCAACTTCTAAAGACTTGCTTCTAACATAATAAACTGACTTTATTTTTTCCTTTGCAGCCTTGATATAAAGGTTTAAAATCTTTCTCATAGTAAAGTCCGTAGTAATATAAAAATTAATTGACTGACCTTGGTCAATATGTCTTTGCCTTATTGCTGCAGCTTCAATTACAAGATTTTGGTCTAGCTCGTGAGCATTTTCATATAGCCAAAAATTTTGTGGTGTTAAATCTGGTGCAACTCTAGGCAAAATTGAACCCTTTTTTTCTTCTAAGAAATATCTATTCATTACAGGGTCAACACCTGCAGTAGTTGCAGAAATTATAGAAGTAGAACCCGTTGGTGCAATTGCCATTATATATCCATTTCTAAGTCCATTTTTATTTACATCTTCGCGAAGTTTTTGCCACTTTTCATCCTTATAATCTCTTAAATCAAAATAATTTCCATTTTGCCAATCTGAACCTTCAAAGAAATCATAGGATCCCTTTTCCTTTGCAAGTTCCATAGAAGCAGTTATTGCGTGGTAATTTATCCTTTCATAGACATCATCAGCCCACTTCAAGTGATCTTCAATGTCAGAAAAGGCCATGCCAGCTTTTACAAGAGCATGATGGTAACCACTTGTTCCAAGTCCAATGGATCTATACTTTCTATTTGTTACTTTTGCGTAGGGAACTGGATAATAATTTAGATCTATTACATTATCAAGTGCTCTAACTGTAGTTTTTACAATGTCTTTTAACTCTTCATCATCTTGTAAGTCGATATTTCCAAGTACAAGAGATGCAAGATTACATACTACAAAATCTCCAGGTTTAGTTTTTGTAACTATTACTTCATCTCCGTCTTCAGTTTCTATTTTAGTTTCAAGAGTTTCTATTGCAGACATATTTTGCATAATTTCTGTGCAAAGATTTGAAGAATAAATCATTCCAACATGCTTATTTGGATTCATTTCATTTACATTATCTCTATAAAAGGCAAAGGGAGTTCCAGTTTCTGTTAGAGATTTAATAATAAGTCTAACTAAATCCTTGACGCTCATTTCACGTCTTGAAATATTTTCGTCAGAAACGCACTCTCTATATTTTTCTTCCCACTCTTTTCCATAATAATCTTCAAGAGAATAACCCTTTTTTTCAAGAATTTCATGAGGATCAAACATATACCAAGTTGCGTTAATGTCTTTTTCCGCCAATTCAAAAAATAAGTTTGGATAACAAATAGCAGGGAAAATATCGTGAGCCTTCATTCTATCGTCGCCATTATTTGTTCTAAGTTGCAAAAATTCTGGGATGTCTTTGTGCCAAGCATCAAGATAACATGACACTGAACCTTGTCGAACACCAAGTTGATCAACTGCAACAGCAGTATCATTTGCAAGCTTAATCCATCTAATAACTCCGCCAGCAACGCCTTTAAAGCCTCTTATGTCAGAACCTGTTGCACGAACCTTTCCAAAATAAAGACCCATTCCGCCACCATGTTTGGATATTTGTGCAAAGTTATCAATTGAGCGATATATTCCCTTTAAAGTATCAGGAACTGTGTCTATAAAGCAAGATGAAAGCTGATTGTAAGGCTTTCTAGCATTTGACATAGTTGGCGTTGCAACTGTTACCTTTAAAGTAGAATAAATATCATAAAACTTTTTCGCCCAATAAATTTTATTTTTTTCAGGTATTGCAAGGTGCATTGCAATGCCCATGAACATTTCCTGTATGCTTTCTACAAATCTTCCGTCGTGACTTCTTATTACATATCTCTTTATTAAAAGATCTAGACCAGAATAATTTAAAAGCTTATTTCTAGAATTATCTATATAATTTTCTAACTCTAAAATTTCATCGCGGGAATAATTTTCTAAAATGTATTTTCCATAGAGGTTCCTTTCAGTTAAAAATACAATTTTTTCGTAAAAATTATTTATGTTAAAATCCTCTAAATTTTTTGCTATTTTCTTTTCCAAATCGTAATTCAAAAATAATGCTGCAATAAATTCCCACTTAGGCGAATCTTTGTCTGTTAGCTCACTTGCGGCTTTTATAATTTCAGAAAGATAGGCATCTTCACTTTGGCCTTTCTTTACAAAAGATTCGAACTTATTGTACAAGTTTTCAAGTTCATATTTTTTTTGGTCATAATTTTTTCTCACGAATTTTAAAATCTTTAGGACTTTTTCATCTTTTATGAAATTTCCAAATTTTTCTAAAATTTGTCTTTCTTCAGAGTGTCTATTTCTATAAAGAATGTATGCCTTGACAACTTCGATTTCCTTTTCATCAATTAGCTTTAACTCAACTAAATCCTGAATTTCCTCAACAGTGGGTGGATTCTTTGAATCATAGTTTCTTATAAGTTTATCCTTAATATCAAGAGCATAATTATTTATAACATTGTCGTCGTACTTTTTACCGACAGAATCAAAGGCCTTTTCTATTGCATTTTTAATCTTCAAATGATCGAAAGTTGCCTCTCTCTTGTCTCTTTTTAATATTTTCATGAATCCCCCATATAGTATATTATTTTAATATTTCTTTTTAAATACTACTATATATTATCACAAACCAAATATTATAAGTAGACCCTTATTAAATAAAAATAACTTTAGATTTTTGTTCATATGAATTTTTTAAAAATTTTACTATAGACTTTTAAAAGTATTATCTAAATACATAAAAATCCCAAGCTCAAGGGCTTGGGATAATTTGTCTAATTATTTAATTACTGAAAATAAAACTTTAGCTGCTTCTTCTGCAGTTTTTTCTGTTTTTTCAACAATCTTCTCATCTTTAACTTCTTTATTTTCTTTCTTTTCAGCTACTTCTTCTTTAGAATCTTTTCCTAAAATTTCTTCCATTTCCTTTTTAATTTGGTCTTGGTATTTTTTTAGAAGTTCTGGATTTTTATCAAGATCTTCTTTTGCTGCAAGAACTTTTTCTAATTCTTCACCCTTGTAGCTATCTTTAAGCATCTTTACAATTTCTTCATCTTTTTGACCAGATGATTTCATAGAAGCAATCATTTTATAATTATCTTCTTTTTCAATTTCTGCTAATTTATCTGCAAGTTCTTTTTCTGTGATGTTAAAAATATCAACTATTGGCATTCCTTCGTTTGCATCGTATTTAACTTTATAACCAAAAGCTTCGGATACAAATCTTACTGGAATATAAGTTTTGTCATTGATAATAGTTGCTGGTGAATCAAGTTTGACTTCTTTTCCATTTACAAGAGCCTTATTTGCTCCAACTGTAAGAATAACTTTATCATTATCTTTAGTTACAGTTACAGTTTTATCTTTTCCGTTCCAATCAACTTTAGCGCCAATTTTTTCATAGAAAGTACGAGCTGCAAGCATAGTTCTATCATTTATAATCTTTGGAAGAGCATCTGCATCTTCAAAAGTAATGTCTTCGCCATTTACTCTTACAGTAACTACATCCATTTTTGGCATTACTAAACTCGTGTATTCTTCTAAAGTTAATTTTTTAACTGAAGTAGGGAAGTTAATTTTTACATTTTCATCTTTAATTGTTTCAACATTTCCCTTAACAGAAACTTTTATAGAATCAGCAAAATTAAAGTTAACACCAATTTCTTGTGTATATTTATTTTCTCCGAAAGTGCTCTTTTCAGAAATGCTAGATCCCTTAACAGTTTCTTTAATTTCATTAGCAGCTTTCTTTAAATCTTCTGCTTTGTAATTTTTATTAAGTTCTTTGAAATCTTTCTTTTCTTCATCAGTTACTGGAATACCAGCTTTATCAATAATTGTAAGTAAATTAGTTGAAACAGCATCCCAATTCTTCATAACTCCATCAGATGCCTTAATAAATTCATCGATGATTTGATCACTAGTTGCATTTAAAGTATAAGTATTTCCTTCAACTTTGTAGTCAATTCCTTGTTTTACGTCTTTAAAAGCAATATTCATTAACTTTAACAAATCAGTCTTAAATTCTTCAGAACTAAAATATTTTGTGGCTTTTGGAGAAAGACCATTTGCTTCGTCGGCAAATGAGATATAGTCTTCCTTGATGTCCTTTAATCCATTTCCAGCAATAGCAAAGATATCCTTTGATATAATAACTTCGTTGCCATTAACAAAGATATCCATTTTAATATTGTTAGGGAAGTCCTTGTTTAGACCTGTCAAATCTTCTTCTGACTTAGCTTGTTTAGCGACTACTTCTTTGAACTTTGAAAAGTCCATATTCATTAAAACATGAGCCTTGTCTTTTCCAATTTGTTCACCAGTCATTGTAACAGGGAAATTAATTTTAATTGTTTCTTTACTTTCAGGGTCCTTAACTTCTATATTATAGTCAAATTTTCCTGAAACCTTTGCTCCCTTCCAGTTTCCAACTTTTTCAGCTGCATCTAGGTAAGATGTAGTGTTTGCACTACAAGCACCAAGCGTAATTGCAGCTACTAATACAAGTAAAATAGTTAAAATTTTCTTTTTCATTATATACCTCCTATTTGTTTTGATTTTACTATGAATGAAAAGCTTTTGCAAATTAAAATATATTATATTTTTAGAATAACACTTTCATGATAATCTTTTAATTTACTTCAATTAAATATTTTCAGCTTTGATTTAAAGTTACTTTGAATTATTAAATTTTCAAAATCTTTTCAAAACATAAGTATTTTTAAGTGTATATATCTTATATTTACACTATAATTTATTTCTATCTATTTGTCAAGAATTTTTATAATTTTATTAAAAAGTTTTTTGAAATTGTTTTTATATTTAAGAACTCAAAAGATTAAAACAAAAAAAGACTCCTTTCGAGTCTCTTTAATATAAATGTTCAATTGTTATGTAACTATAGCTCTATATCTCTTAAATTAAGCATTCAACCTTTAGCAATAAGCTACTTTCAAATGAGATACTTTGCTACCTTTCCCTTGCGGGATAAATTAAAAATCTTCATTGGAATCACCTTTTCTTAGTTACCAATTTATTTTCATCAGCTAGCTTAATTATAGTATAGAGCATGAAAGTAATTTTGTCAATGTTTTCCTAAAAATTTTTTATCTTTTTTAAATTTACCTTTTGCTCGTCAATTTTTCCTTGATTTAAGGCATTGTTTACTTCAGTAACTACTTGATTTGCAGAGTTTAAAGAGCCAATTTTAACAATATAATTTTTGGAATCCTCTTTTCCCTTTATTATTATTTCATCATCTTTTGACTTAGAAATAGATTTCATCTTATCATAAGAGAAGTAATAATTTCCTATAACTAATCCTTGTTCATAGGATCCAACTACAGTTCCAAGGACATCATTGCCTTCTCTAAAGGAACGCTTCTTTGAAATTTCGTATATATCTGTTTCCTTTTCATCCTTTTTAAGAAATTTTCCATTTTGAAGATTGAATAAGAATAATAAAAATAATCCAATTATAACAAATGGACTTGCCAAATAATTTATTATTTTTACATTTCTCAAATATATTTGTTGTAAAAAATATATATTTACAAAAATCAAAAACCCTATATAAACAATTACATTGATAAAATAAGTTCTCTTTCTAATTTTTAATCCCGGCAGTTTTAAAATTTTGTTGAATTTTGACATAAAATCCGCTGTTGTCATTAAAAATAAGTAGTTTATAATTCCCCAAAATACAGAATACATAAAGCTTCCTTGACCTAACTCACTTTTTAGTCCTGAAACATGAAATCCAAATGGTATTATTATGGAAATTGCAAGAATTAAATTTTGTAATTTCTTATTCATTTCTACTCCCTTCTAAGTAAAATAATCTATAATGAGATTATTTTTCGTCGTATTTATTTAATTCGTATTTTTCTATTACAGATATTATTTTATCTGCATAATTAGGATCTGTTGCATATCCGCCTTCTTGAATATATTTTGCTGCTTCTTTGTAGTCTTTAGCAGTTTTAACCTTTTTGTATCTATTTGCCCTTGTAAGAAGTTTTGCGTAATGATTAAAGGAATCTCTTTTTGAAGAATATTTCTTAAAATTCTCCATGTACCTTCCACTTTCACCTTCCACATATTCTTCTGTTTCAAAAACTATGCCATCATCCTTTTTAACTGCTTTTATTCCAAAATAATTATTATACTCCTGTGAAAGCTGGGACTTTCCCCAATTGCTTTCAAGAATTGACTGTGCAATCATAACTGATGGAAAAAGCTTGTTTTTCTTTGCAATTCTTACCGCTAAATCTGCAGTCTCAGCAATATAAGTTTGTCTATAATTTAGTTCTTCCAAAGCTCTTTTTTCTGATGCTCTATTTATTAAAAAACTCATTACAAAAATAATGCCAAGAAAGATTAAAATAATCGTGAGACATCCACAACCAACTTTTTTAATTTTCATTTTTCACTTCTTCATAAAGTTTGCTTATTTTTTTATTTAATATTGGGTGAAAATAATTTGGAATTAGTTCATTCAAAGATTCCAAAACAAATTCACGCTCTGCAATATATGGATGTGGCACTATTAATTCGTCTGTAAAGTGAATTTCTCTATCTATTAATAAAATATCTAGATCAATTGTCCTTTCGCCCCATTTTTCATGTCTTACTCTTCCCAAATCAATTTCTATTTTTTGCAAAATATGAAGAAGGTCTAAGGGATCCTCGTAGGAATTTACCTTTACAACTGTATTTAAAAAGTCTCCCTGATCAGTTTTTCCCCAAGCTTTTGTTTCGATTATATTTGCTTTTTCTTTAATTTTAAGACCAGAATCTTCCATCATTTTAATGGCACTATTAATATACCCTTCTCTGTCGCCAAGGTTTGTACCAATTCCAATATAATAATTTCTTCTCTTTTTAGTGCATCTAACTGAAGCAGTGTCCAAGGGTAAATTTATTGGTGCCCATGGCTTTTTTATAGTTAAATCGACAGACTCTGCAATTTCATAATTTTCGAAAATAAATTTTGTTAATTTATAGGCAAGTGTCTCGATTAAATCTTCAGTTTCACTTGCAAATAGATCATATAACTCATGGGATAACTTTCCATAATCTATGGATTCATCCAAGTTTTTTTCTATTGCACATTTTCTAAAGCTAAGTCCTATCTCTGCACTTATTAAAAATTTTTGTCCAAGTTTTTTTTCTTCTCCAAAAAGTCCATGATTTGCATAAACTTCAAGATCATTTATCTTTATGAAATCCATAATTCTCCCATCAATATATTATTTCGTGATTTTTCTTTTGGAAACTCCAATTGCATTGTTCATAAGCAGGACATCTAAAACAAGGTCTTGATAATTTGTCTGCTCTATAAAAAATATTAAAAAATTCATCTTCTGATTTTTCTTTTTTCCTGTGGTAACTTATACAGTTTAAAATTCTTTCTTTATCTTCCTTAGAAAAATTTGTTAGTTTTAAAATTTCTTTTGCAATTGTAACTGATGCTAAGGCATGATTTATTCCTTCTTTTATTTCAAAAATACGACCTAAATCGTGCAACAGTGCAGTGGCATAAATCATATCTTTACAAACATCTACATTTTCCTCTAATTTTAAAATATAGCAAATTCTAGCGACTGATATAAAATGTTCGTAATTGTGTCTGCAAAAGAATCTATCACTTTCAAGATATTCAAGTTCCTTTAAATAGTCCTTATAAATTTTACTCTTTACAATTGTATTTGTTTCTTTTAAATATATATCTTCCATTAGAATTTAATTAATCTAAAAGCTTCTTGCTTTTGTTTTTCATCAGTTTCAAAAACTCCTCTAGAAACAGAAGTAACAGTTTTTGACCCTGGTTTTTTAACACCTCTCATATTCATGCACATATGCTCAGCCTCAATTACAACTAAAACTCCCTTTGGTTCAAGGTATTTCATCATTGCATCAGCTATTTCAATGCTAAGTCTTTCTTGTAATTGTGGTTTTTTTGCATAAGTTTCCACAGTCCTTGCTAATTTAGAAAGACCTGCAACTTTTTGATCTGGAATATATGCAATATGTGCTTTGCCATAGAAAGGTAGAAAGTGATGTTCGCACATCGAGAAAAAGTTTATATCTTTTACTACTACTATATTGTCCTCAGTAATTTCAAAAGTTTTTGATAAATGTTCTTCGGCAGTTTTACCTATACCTGCAAAAACTTCCTCATACATTCTTGCAATTCTAGCAGGAGTTTCAATTAAACCTTCTCTATTTTTATCTTCTCCTATGGCTTCGATTATCATTTCTACAGCTTTTTCTATTTTTTGTTTATCCATTATAATCTCCTCATAAATTTATTTGTAAAATTTATAAATTTTATTATAACACATTAGCGTTTATATTAATAATTAATACCGATAAATTGGCGATTATAATCTTATTAAAGATGTGCATTTCTCTTTAATTTACAATTTATTTATAATTTGATACAATATTTGCCGAGGTGTAAGATGAAGAAATTACTTCTATACTTATCTATTGCCATTATATTTTTAACATCGCCAATAAGTGCAATGGCTGAAAACAATCAGGCAGTAGAAAATTCAAGTTTAAATACAAATGAAAATTTGAATAATAACGGATCAAGTCAAGTTACAGATCCCTTAGCAATTAGAAATCAAAACTTTTTAGTACCGACAAAACAAGGTGTACAAAAAGCAAATCAATATGAAGCAGATAAAATAAAAAAATTAGAAGATGTTCCCCTAGAAGGACTTACAAAATCCTATCTACTTGGAGATTATAAATCAGGAAAGATTATAGAAGGCTATAACTTAGATGAAGTTCGTGCAATGGCATCAACTTCAAAATTAGTTTCTATATTCGTAGTGCTAGATAAAATAGAAGATGGAACAATTTCTTTAAATGACGAAGTAAAAATTGACCACGAAGTAGCATCACTTATGGGGTCTTCTTTCAAATTAAAAGAAGGCGACAATGTAAGCGTAGAAAAATTAATAGAGGCCTCTATGGTAGTATCTGGTAATGATGCTATAACAGCACTTGCAAAATATGTTGGAGGCACAACTGATGGTTTTGTAAAAATGATGAACAAAAAATGTGAGGATCTTGGACTAAAAAATGCCCTAATGGTCAACCCAACAGGACTTACAAATTATGAAATCACAGACTACAATAAGATGACCACTAGAGAAATGTTTAAACTAGCATCAGAACTATTAAAATACCACCCTGAGATTTTAAAATATACAACTATTGAAAAATTGGAAGAACCTGAAAGAAATTTTATCGAATATAACACAAACCCCGTACTTGGAATTGTGCCAGAAGTTGACGGACTAAAAACTGGATACACAAATGCAGCAGGAAGATGCGTAATTTTAACAGGACTTAAAAAAGGTGTAGACGAAAAATCTAAGGACATGAGGTTAATTTGTATTACAACTGGTTCCAATTCTGACTTTGAAAGATTTGTAGCTTGCAAAAGACTTATAACAAAAGGTTTTGAAGACTATGGTTATAACGACATAGGTGATACAAAAAAGGAAGTTAGAACCATAGAAGTTCTCAACTCTCAAGACGAAAATATCCCAGTTTACCAAAAGGAAGTGGGATATTTTCTCTCAAAAACTGACGAAAAATTTAAAGAAGTTGTAAGCATAGACGAAAACTTAAAAGCTCCTATTGAAAGAGGCTCCTCCGTCGGAAAAATTAGCTTTTACAAAGACGACAACTTAATTTATACAACAGATTTAATAGTTAAAGACAAAGTTTATGAAAGAGGAATTTTTAATAAATTCAAAAGAGTTTTTGAAGAAATATTTGTAAATATAGATAAAGCTGCTTAAAATTTTGAAAAATAAGCTTTTTAGTAATAAGGAATTTGTTAAAATTTTTAAATAAAAAATAATTTGACCTAAATTGCAATATCAAATTGAACTAACTCTCCCAAAGTATCAATAAGTCCTAAATTATTCAACTCTTCCACAAAAACCTCTAAAGGTGTTCGGTATTTTAAGATTTTCCTTGGTAAATTATTCATCCAATTCATTATTTTTATATAGTGGTCTTCACAATAGTCTAATAGTGATTTCCCCTTTGGCAGGAATCTTCTTATTAGACTATTGTGTTTTTCATTACTTCCTCTTTCTTGCGGGTTATTAGGATGGCAATAATATACATCACCAACATATTTTCTTTCTAGTTCTGTTAAACTAGCAAATTCTAATCCATTATCACTTGTTATACTTCTAAATATCGATGTGGAATCTTCTAATTTGCCAAGTAAGTTTTCTAAACTAGCATTAACTAATT
>NZ_JALEOV010000024.1 GCF_022767005.1 Peptoniphilus sp.
CGTCTAAGCGCAGCTATGTGTGCAGTTTTACTTGTACCTCCAACAGCATCTACAACAACATAAACCTCATATCCTTCTTTTAGAGCATCAAGTGCTGGAAAGCTAAGACATGCCTCTGTCCAAAGTGCTGTTATAATAAGCTTCTTTCTTCCAGTTTTCTTTACAGCCTCATAAAATTCTTCATCTTCCCAAGAATTTATTGTAGTTCTATCAACTGGTTCAATATCTGGAAAAATTTCTTCAATTTCTTTTATTTGAGGTTCATTCTCACCATTTTTTACATTAACAGTACTTAAAACTGTTGGAAGTTTAAAAAGTTTTGCAAGTTTTGCAGTCTTTGTTATATTTTTTACAAGTTCTTCTTGATCCATACTCTTTATGGAACTAACTTGAATAGGTTGATAATCAATTGCTATAAAAGCTGCATTTTCTGGTGTTAATAAATGATCGAATTTTTGATCTCTAATTTTTTTTGAATTCATAATATCCTCCTTAAATTACAATATATTTACATATTTATCATTTAAAGCATAAACTGCTTCTTCTTTCATAATTTTGCCATTTCTGTTTTTGTTGTTTCCAATATAAAGCGTTAAAATAACAATTCTAATTTTACTAAATAGCCATTTATTCTTGACCTATCTTCGCAATCGTAAATTTCGATACTTTTTATTCATTATCTTTTAAAACTACTACTAAAATTTCTATATCTATAATTGATTTCCTGAAATATTAATAATATATGCAAATTATTTAATCATTTTAAGCTCATTAATTTAAAATTTTTTTTTAATTTACTTTCTATTTATTAATTTTGCGTACTCGACAAAACTATAAACACATTTCTTTAAGAACTCTCTAGTTTCTTTAACCATTTTTTTATCATCATCAAAAAGATCTTGAACATTTGATAAATAAACTTCTGGCTGTTGCATAGGAATCAAATCTACATAAATAAATGATTGACGAAGTGCATGATTTGCTGCCATCGCTCCAAACTTCCCAATAGATGCACTAAAAACTGCTGCTGGTTTTTTCTTAAATCCACTTCCTTCAGGATCTCTTGATACTACATCAATTACATTTTTTATTGCAGGTGTGTAGCTCCTATTGTATTCTGGTGTGAAGAAAATAAAACCATCATATTTTTTTACTTCTTCTCTTATATTTTTATAATTTTCATCTGGTTCGTCTTTGTCCAAATCTTGGTTATATAATGGAACATTTGAAATATCAATAATATTTGCCTCTACTTCCTCTGGAAATAGTTCCTTTACTGTTAATGCCACCAACTTATTCCATGATTTTTTTCTTAAAGAACCTACAATTAATCCAATTCTCATAAAACCCTCCTAAAATATATCTAATTAGATATTAATTTTTTGTAAAAAATTTAGCATGAATTTAAGTTTAAATTTTATTTTTTATGAAAATCATGCTAAAACCTAGTAAAAAAGTCTTTTAAAGACCTATTAAATTTCCTTTGTAGAAAGCTCTATAATCTTTTGAACATCCTCGTCATTTTCCATAGTTATCATAAACTTCTTTAAATTTGGATATTCCGTCCAAGACTTTGGAGTCTTTGAAAGCCAACGACTTAAGATATAAGCATATGCATCAAGAACAGTTTTTTTATTCTTATAAATATGAGTTTTCCCTTCAAGCATATTGTCTAAAATCGTTGCAACACTATTAATCTTTTTATACGCCGCTTCAACAACCTTCTCTAAATCTTTCTCATCCCTACTTGTTGTATAGTTTCTTGGACCAAACATTGGCCAAAAAGCTGGATGATAATCTGCAGACAAAAATGCTGAAATTTGATTAAATAGAAATTCATCTTCAAGACCTTCGTCAGGTCCTAAATCTTTTTCTTTATACTTGTTTGCAATATATGATAATATTGCACCTGCTTGAGTTTTTATATTTCCATCTCCCGTATCAAGAGCAGGAACCGCTCCAGACGGATTAATCTTTTTGTATTCAGAAGAGCCCAACTTGACTCTTTCTGTTTCAAAATCTACTCCCGCCCAATCAAGGGCAATCCAAACGGATACAGCACATGTACCCGGTGCATAGTAAAGTTTCATAAAATCCTCCTTTAAATAAAACTATAAAAAGTTTATTTTAAATTTATTCTTCTATTATATACCCAAGTATTTAAATGATAAACTAATGATAATTAAGATAAGCTTAAAGAACAAAATCGTAATTTCAACTTTTGAAAATTAGCCGATAAACCATTCATATTTTAGATTTAATTCTTTAAGCATTGGCGAGCTCTCCATTTTTAATATCTAATTCTATATCTTTACTATAATGATTTTTCTAAAAAGTATCTTTTAACTCATTCCCATGCTTAAAAATGCAAAAATGAATTTGATTGGTTAATATAAATAAAATTTTGATTTTTAATAAATCTTTGTATGCAAAAATATTCAAAATATAAAATCAACACATTTTAATGTGTCGATTTTATAAATCCATTCTTAAATCTTTATTTGGCATTTAAAAATTTTCTGCAAGGATAGATAAAGTATATTCGTAAATAGAGTTAGTCTTTGTTATCTAAAATACTATCTAAAATTTTTGAAATTAAATTGTTCTAATTAAATCAATAGTTGGTCTATCTAAAATTCTCTTTAATGAAAAATGATATATCAGTAAGTTTATACAATAAACTAATAAAGAAAATCCTATGAAAATCTTATAGTCATAGTATTCAATAAGATTTAGCATTGTTAACTTAGAAGATAAAACAGATATAACAATCATAACTCCTAGACTTATTAATATAGAAATTATAAAGGACTTTATTTGTTCTCCTATAAATTCCTTCTCATAAGCTTTTTTAAGTTCATCTAAATCCATTCCACAAGAATAAAGGCTTCCTATTTCTTTCTGACGACTCATTAGGCTTAAATTTATAGAAGAGTATCCATTAGTTATATTTAATACAAATATTATTGATGCTATGGCTGCTGTAAGTTTAATAAATGACCTTATGTCTTTTTCACGATTGGTATCAACCTCTTGACTTGTTGTAATATTGAATCTGTCTTCAGGAGAAATTTTTTCTCTAATAATAGT
>NZ_JALEOV010000065.1 GCF_022767005.1 Peptoniphilus sp.
GAAACAAAAATTATCTAGTAGAAAATTCTGGGCAGCGATAATCGGTCTAGCAGTTAGCATTGTAGCATTTACTAAAGCAACACCAGAAACCACAGAAAGAATCGTAGCTTTGATAAGTGCTATTGGAGTGCTTGTTATGTACATGTTAGCTGAGGGTATAGTGGACAGTGGGAGAGAACAATAAGAAATATAAAGAAAACAACAAAGAGAAACAAAAATATTGGCAATTAAAGTCACAAGCTAAGCGCTTTGTGACCCTTGCCAATAAGGTAGACCTAGCAGAGTTAAGAGAATTAATTGTAAGGAGGATAGAAGAATGAAATTAAGAGAAGCTTTATATATCATCAATAAGGAAGCGAAGAGATATAGAGATAGATACCAATATTAATGAATTCCAATATACTGCAGATAAGTATTCAGAGTAGTTAACTATTGACTACTTGTAGACTACAAAAAAGTCTATAAATGGCTTAAAATACATATCCTAAAAAATTCCTCACAAATTTAAAAGCGTAGCATTCATTGCTAATAAAAAAAGACTGTATTTATTTACAGTCTTTTTTTGTTAAAATAAAACCTTTTGAACGATAACTAAGGACGCGCGATCGCTCGTAGTATTAGATATACAACTCACTTTGCCATCTTATCATCAACCAAAATCCTTCGATTTTATCTATAAAATTACAATGAATCGATTATACAGCAAGTACTGAAAAAAGTATATGATTTTTCCTCGTAAGTTTAATAGATGTAGAATTTACTACTTAGAAAGATTAAGACTCATGTAAAATATGATTGACAGCTACAGAAATAAAGACTATAAATTTTTATCTAAATTGAGAAATCATAGTCTTTTAATATACTTACTGAATTGGAGGAAATATGGAGAATAATTTTGAAAGAATGAATGTGAAGTCGAAGGATATTGCAAGTGAAAAACTAGAGGAATTAAAAAAGCTATTTCCAAATGCAATAACCGAGGTAATGGACGATAGTGGAGAGCTAAGGCTTGCAATCGACAAGGATACATTAAGCCAGGAGTTCAATCAAGTAGTGGTAGATGGGCGCGAAGAGAGATATCAATTTACTTGGCCAGGCAAGAGGCAAGCAATATTAAATGCCAATGCCCCCATCAATAAAACACTAAGACCATCGGTAGAGGAGAGCCTAAACTTCGACACAACCGAAAACCTATATATCGAAGGGGACAATCTCGAAATATTAAAACTATTGCAAGAGACTTATCTTGGCAAAGTCAAGATGATATATATATATATATATATATATATATATCGAGGAAACTAGGAGGTTATTTATAAATGAACGAAAGAAATAGACATAATCAAACAGGAATCAATGTGCAACAAAAAGCCAACATGATTTGGAATATAGCAGATATACTTAGGGGGCTTTATAAACCTCATGAATATGGAAAAATCATATTGCCAATGACAATAATTAAAAGATTCAATGATGCCCTCTACTTAACAAAGGACAAAATTCTTGAAACCTACCAAGAGGTAAAAGATTTTGATTTGCCAGAGAAGTTTTTAAGGGAAGCATCAGGTTATGATTTTTATAAAGTGCAGAGAAGAGTAAATCAGTTAAATTAATATTTATAACTATGCCCGTACTAACACGAGTACGGGTTATTTTTATATCCATACCTTTTAACGCTTTTTAAATAGGGGGCGTGCAAATTAGTTAAAACAAAACATAAGAAATATTAAAAAACTTCTGAATTCAAATTTTATATAAACCTATGTATTCAAGGTTTTAATAGTAGTTTTCAATCAAAATCTGGGTAGTAAAATTTAAAAGGTCTTGACTTTTATTGAGAATCATTATATAATAGAAACATATCAATGATATGTGAGGTGATAAGTATAGATAATACCTATGAAAAATTAATACAAAGTGGAGAGAATGAGTTTTTTGAAGTCGGCTTTTCGAAAGCATCAATTAGAAGTATTTCTTCTAGGGCTGGTGTGACCATAGGGTCTCTTTATCATTATTTTGAGAGTAAAGAAGATTTATATGAAAGAGTGGTTGAAAATACTGCCCAAGGCTATATTAGTATTGCTGAAGCTGCTAAGAAAAGCTTTATTGATCTTATTAAGAGAAATGATTTAAAAAATTTTGAATCTTGTATAAATGAAATAACTAATAACTTTAATAAATTTATCGCTATTAATAACAAAAGATTTTTGATTTTAATAAAAAACAGGGAGACTAAAATGTACAAAAAATTTTTTAAAAAGGTAACAGGCATAGAGGTTGAAATGACTGCTTTATTATTAGAATCAATTACAGAAAGAAAACTAGATGATGAGATATATAATAATTTGAGGATGATTATAGAATCTCAATATATAAGCATTTTTAATATTAGAACTTCTAATATGAGTCCTGAAAGGATTGAAAACCAGCTTACATTTCTATTTAAATTCTATAGAAAAGGCTGGAAGGGGATAATCCATGACATTTGATATGAGAATTAAGTTAATCGTACTTTTTCTAGTAAGCCTCATAGCAATGATTTCAACAAATCAAAACACTGAGCTCTTGCTAATTATCCTTATAAGCCTTTATCATCTTTTATCGGGAGAATATAAAAGAGTTTTTAAGGGCTTAGGAATTTATCTGCTTATTCAGGTCTTGATTTTTACCACTATAAAATTTCCAGGACTAATGGCTATAAATACGATTTTGATTATGGCAGCAAAAAAAATATATCCAATTATATATTATGCACAAAACATCTTAAATGATTATTTTGGTAAACTTCTTTATGCTTTGGATTTTTTTAAACTGCCCAAGCAAATTGTTATTATGATAGCTGTTGTATTTAGAACAATACCTGCCCTTACTTTAGAAATAAAAAACAACAGGGATGCTTTTAGGCTGAGAAAGATAAAATATAAAATATCGGATTATTTGAGTTATTCTTTAGTGCCTTTAATGAAAAGGGCTGAGTTAGTGTCGGATGAATTGTCTCAAGTTGCTGTTTTAAGGGGTATGGAAAGTCAAAGAAAAAGGACAAGTATCTTTGAAAGTTCCTTGAAACTTCATGACATAGTATTTTTATTGACCTTTATATCCTTATTAATATACACAGTGGTGAGTTTATGATAAAGATAAAGGATGTTAATTTTTCATATGGGAAAGAAAGGATACTAAAAAATATTAATTTAGATATAAAAAAGGGAGAATGTGTTTTATTAGTCGGGGAAAGTGGGTCTGGGAAGACCTCTTTACTAAGGTTAATTAATGGGTTAATTCCTAAATTCTATAAAGGAGAATACTCTGGGAGTGTATCTTTATTTGGTCAAGCTATGGAAAAATTTACCTTTGTAGATTTGGCAAAAAAAGTTGGAACTGTTTATCAAAACCCTAGAAACCAATTTTTCACCCTAGATACAATGAGTGAACTTGCCTTTAGTTTAGAAAATTTGGGGATGGATCCAAAGGTGATTTATAAAAGGCTTGAGGACTCCCTTGATAGGTTTAATATTAGGCCCTTAAAAGACAAAAATATCTATAGTCTTTCGGGTGGGCAAATGCAATCTATAGCCCTAGCATCTGTTTATGGTCTTATGCCTGAAATATATATTTTAGATGAACCTAGTGCCAATTTAGATAAGGAGGGAGTTAGCAAATTAAAGGAAATTATTAAGATCTTAAGGCAGATGGGAAAGACCATAATTATCTCTGAACACAGGCTTTATTATCTTAAGGATCTTATAGATAGGGTAGTCCACATAAAATATGGTGAGATTTTTGAGGAGTATTCGGGAAGTGAATTTTTCTCTTTAGAGGACAAAGAAAGGATAGCAAGGGGCTTTAGGGCTTTAAGGGAAGATAATCTTATATTAAATAATAAAAAGATTTTTATAAAAAAACATTGTCTGAAGCTTGAAAATTTATCAATTGGCTATAAAAAACCTTTAATTAAGAATATGAGTTTTAAGATTTCATCTGGAGAAATTTTAGGAATTATAGGGAAAAATGCTTCGGGTAAAACTAGCTTTTTTAAAACAATTTCTGGTCTTTTAAAGGAAAAATCAGGTAGGTTAATTTTCAATGGAAAGGCCTTAAATCGAAGATCAAGACAAAAACTCACCGCAATGGTTATGCAAGATCCTTCCTATCATTTTTTTATGGACACTGTAAAAAAGGAAGTAGAAGCAGGAAACAATGATAAAAAGAAGGATCAACTCCTAATAGATTTGAATTTAGAAGAAAAGAAAAAAGAAAATCCTCTGAATCTTTCAGGAGGAGAAAAACAAAGACTTGCAATAGCTGTTAGTCTAATGGAGGATAAGGAGATATTTTTGTTTGACGAGCCTACCTCAGGCTTAGATTTTAAGAATATGGAAATAGTAGCAGAAAAGATAAATGGGCTACAAAGAGAGGGAAAAATTATTTTAATTATTTCCCATGATTACGAGTTTCTCTCTAAGGTATGTACAAGTTTTATAGTATTTGAAGAAAGAAAGGCTTTAGAGAAAAATTTTTTTAAAGACAACATATCAGTGATATTTAAGGAGGAGATATGAAAAATTTAAGTGTTAAGTCTATGGTTAGATTAGCAATTTTTACAGTTATTTTTTACTTGGTGATTAGGATTTCTTCCATGGTAAGTTTGATTCCAGGGGTCTATCCTTTCACCGCAGCAATTACTTTAATACCCTTGGGGATTGTGTGGGTCTATCTTAGGAAAAAACTTCCACTTAAAGGAAGTATTTTTATTCAGGGAGTCTTATTAACTATTCTTACACTTTTGGGAGGTTCCCCCTATTTTCTAGGCATAGGGATGTTCATAGCCTGCTTGTTAGCAGAATTTTTAACATTTAGAAACAAGGATGATGTAAATGATAAAAATATAAGAAATGGATATATAGCCTTTGGTCTTGTTCATCACACATCAAGCTATATTCTCATGCTGGTTGCTAAAGATTACTATATATCTTATATAAATAAAATAGGTATGCCCCTTGAACAAGTTACAAAATTTGTAAACATGGTAAGTTGGCCTATGTTTTTAATAGGTCTTGTTTTGGCTATTATATGTGCTTATATTGGTTTTAACTTAGGCAAAAAAATAGTAGATAGGTCTTTTAAGGGATCTTAAGGAGTTAGGATGAAATTATTTGACTATGGAAAGACAAATAAATCTAAACTTATACTTGGTGTGCTTTTTATGAGTTTAGGGATGGTGTTTTTCGCTTTTATATACCATGAAATTTATCCTTTAATATCTCAAATCCTTTCTTTTATCTCAGGGGAAAAGCTAGATCTAATTATAATAAGAAAATCTGGAAGAAATATACTATTTCTTTTTCTTCTAAGTTCAATATTAAACTTTCTTGCTAGTATTTTATCCCATGATTTTGCATATCAGCTGATTGCAGATTTGAGAGTAGCAATGATTAACAAGTTAAGAAAAATTAAAAGTTCTTATTTTGATAGAAATTCTACTGGCAACATAAAGGAAGTGATTGATGATAAGGTGGGGAGTTTGGAGAGCATTTTTGCCCATGATATTCCAAATTTCATATCAACCATCTTTTTCTTAATAACAATAATGGGAATTTTATTTGAAAAGAATAAAATGTTAGCATTAACCTGCCTTATTCCCATAGGACTTGGGATACTTGCCCAAATAAATATGTTTCAAGCTGCAAGAAAGTCAGACCAATTGAAAGAACTTATAAGTTCATCATCAAAAATTAAGTCTAAGACTATTGAATATGTGGAAACCATGCCGGCAATTAAAATTTTTGGAAGGGGTTTAAATACATTTTCTTCTTATAAAGAGGCAATGCTCGACCACAGGGACTTAAGCGTCAAGATGAGTAATGAGGTTAATGGGCCTAATTTTTCAAAATATAGAACAATTATAAGAACGATACCATTATTTACATTGCTAGGTTTTCTTATCTCTAAGAGAAATATAGACCTCGATATTCTTGTATATTTTTTGATTATAGCCCCTGGAATAACAGAACCTATTTTTAAACTAAGTTTTTTTGCATCTTGGTTAAACATGGCAGGTCTAACTATTAGAAAAATAAATGATTTTATGAGTGAAGAAGAAATAGAGGAGATTGAAAACAAATTAGTTAGTATAGATAATATTAAAATTGAGAATTTAAACTTTTCTTATGATTCCGGTAAGGAGGTTTTAAAAAATATTAATTTAAATTTTAATAAAGGTAGCTTAATTGCCTTAGTAGGTAAGTCTGGATCTGGTAAGACCAGTTTGATTAAAATCCTGGGGGGATTATTGGAAAAAGAAAGAGGGAAAATCTTAATCAATGGAGAAGAACTTGTAAATACAAGGGCCCTTACAGATATGATTTCCTATATCTCCCAAGAGACTTCTCTTTTTAGTGGTTCAATTAGGGAAAACTTAAAATTTTTTAATAAAGATGCTACTGATGAAGACATGATAAAAGCCTCAAAACTAGCAGGGGCCTATGATTTTATTATGAATTTACCAAAAGGATATGACACAGTTTTTAAAAAATCAAATATTGAATTATCTGGAGGAGAAAAAGAAAGTCTCACAATTGCAAGGGCTCTTATTAAGGGCTCTGAACTTTTACTATTTGATGAAGTAACTTCAGCCCTAGACCCCCTTTTAGAAGAAAAGATTTTAAATAGTTTGGAAAGCTTAAAGGAAGATAAGATTATTATTTTTGCAGCCCATAGGATTTCTTCAGTTAAAAATGCGGATATGATAGTGGTCCTTAAAGAGGGAAGGGTTGAAACCGTTGGAACTGATGAAAATTTAAGAAAAAAAAGTCTTGAATATAAGAGATTGGTGGAAGATATGGAATTTACTGAAAAGTGGTCATTTGGAGATTAATATGAAATTTATTAAAACAATTACTTTAAATCAACCTAAGAAAATAATAGGTCCTATAGTATATAACTTGGCCTTTTTATTATCTACATTTTTGCCTTTTTTACTTTTAATAATTATTCTTAGAGAAACTCTTAATGGAAACAGAGCTTATTTACTTTTAGCTTTGCTTATAATGTCCTATGTTTTGCAATATATTTTGAAAGTAGCCCAAGTTAAAAAAACCTACAGGGATGGATATTATATAACTTATCCTGTTAGAATTAAGGCAGCAGAACACCTAAGTAAAATTCCTTTGGGAAGGACTTTAGACAAGGGTCCTTCAGCAATTAGCAATTTGCTTATCAATGATTTTTCTTCTATAGAATATGGTCTAACTCATATATTTGTACAGCTTATAGCAAACATTATTTTAATAATTATATTGGCAGGTTTACTATTTTTTGTTAATAAAACTTTGACACTTATGCTCTTTATTGGTCTTCCTTTTAGTTTTGGTTTAGTTAAACTTACTGAAAACCTATATAGGGAAGCAGGTAGAAAAAACCGCCTGGCTGATATAGAGTTTTCAGAAAGGCTGGGAGAATATATAGATGGGATTACTGAGATAAGGACGGGACAAAAGAATAATTTTGTAAGGAGGAACTTGGAAGACTTAATCTATGAATTAAGCCTTGTCCATAAGAAAAACGAAAGACAGCTAAGTCCTTTAAACTCCCTATCCATATCTATATTAAATATAGGCATATTCTTAGTACTTGTATATATTTTAAAAACCTTACCTCTAGGCTTAAAAATCTTTGACGTATTAATATTTTTATTAATTGCTCCAAGGGTCTTTGGTCCTTTACAAGAATCCCTTCTTCAATTTTTCTTTTTTCCAATTATAGAAGATGCAGGTATCAGGATAAATGAATTTTTACAAGAAGAAGAGCTACCAGGAGAAAAAAAATTAGCGTGTGAGAAGATAGATATAGAACTTAATAATATTAACTTTGCCTACGATAAAGAAAATGTAATTTTAAATATAAATGAAAAAGTTAGTCAAGGAAAGAAAATAGGTATTGCAGGAGTTTCAGGGTCAGGTAAATCTACACTCTTAAAGCTTATTGCAAGGTTTTATGATGTAGATTCTGGTAAGATATTTTACAATAATGAAAATATAAAAGAGGTCTACGCCAGTGATATTTATGAAAATATTTCATATGTTTTCCAAGAGGGAATTCTTATTAATGGCACTGTGGAAGAAAATATTAGATTTGGAAATAAAAAAGCGACAGAAGAAGACCTTGTAGCTGCAACCAAAGCAGCAAGGTGTTATGAATTTATAAAAGAACTTCCCGATGGGTTTGCAACTGAAATTGGACCGAAAGGCTCAATGCTTTCAGGGGGACAAAGACAGAGGATCACAATTGCGAGGGCACTTCTTAAAAACACTCCAATTTTAATTTTGGACGAACCGACTTCCTCCTTAGATGCCACAAATGAAAAAGAGCTTTTTCTGGGTCTAGAAGAGTTAATTAAAGGGAGGACAGTTTTTATGGTATCCCATAGATTAAATACCATTAAAAACGCAGATGAAATTTGGGTTTTAGATAAAGGAAAAATAGTAGAGAAGGGAAATCACGAAGAACTTATTATAAAGAAGGGGTTATATTTTAATTTAATTAATGCAAAATCTAAGGACGAATCTTGGAAATTAAATAACTAATATTTTATAGAGGCTAAAAATTTATAGCCTCTATTTTTATACCTTTTAACGCTTTTTAAACAGGGGTGTGCAAATTAGTAAAAAGCTATATCAAAAAGTCAAGCATTAAATTGTATCCAAATAGAGAGAGTTTTAGATCCACCATATAATACGGGGAACGACTTCGTCTACAACGACGACTTTAAAGAAAGCATCGAAGAATACCTAGAAGATAGTGATCAATTCGACGAGGAAGGCAATAGACTAGTAAAAATACAGAGACCAATGGAAGATTTCACACAGATTGGCTCAATATGATCTGCCCAAGGCTAAAACTCGCAAGGAATCTACTCAGCGAGGATGGAGTTATATTTATTTCAATCGACGACAATGAACAAGCGAACTTGAAGAAAGTATGCGATGAGGTATTTGGGGAAGGGAATTTTGTTGCCACTTTTCACGTGTAACAAAAAAAGGTGGTAAATCATCAGAAGCTACTGCAAAAAATCACGATTATATATTAACTTATTTAAAGAATCAAAATCATTCGGATTTAAGAGGTGTTTTCCATAATGATAATGGATATAGTAATAAAGATGAGTTCTTTGATGATAGAGGATATTATAAATTAAATCAGACTTTGGATTATGATTCTTTAGGCTATGTATTTTCTTTAGATTATCCAATAGAAATTAATGGAGAAATTTTCTACGCAGGTGGGAGTAAAGAAGATTATTATTTAAGACATACCAGACAACACGGAAGAGCGGACTGGGGATGGAGATGGAGTAAAGAACTGTATGAGTTTGGGTTAGAAAACGGATTTATAGAAGTAAAGCGTGGTGGTGAAAGACCTAGAATTTATACTAAAACGTACCAGAACGCAAAAATAGAAAAAGTAAATAATAATTATGAAGTTACGATTATTAAAAGAATTAAACCTTTATCAACATTGGAATTTGTAGAAAATAAATACTCAAATGACAATGCCACAAAGGGAGTTGACTTAATTTTAGGGAAAGGTATTTTTGAATACACAAAACCAGTTCGTTTAATACAAAAGATCATGGAAATAGCAAACAGCAAAGACTCTATTATCCTCGATTTTTTCTCTGGGTTTCGTGTCGTAATAGTGATAGAGGCAAATAGTTATGTAAATATAAGGAGTTCAAGACTTCTACCAAAGTTTAAAACTCAAAAAATAAATAGTTGGCGTGCTGCTTAGAGTATCCATTTTAACAATGGGTATTGTAAACAGCATACCAATAAAACTAAGAATTCTTTAAAGAGTCTTATTTTGTGATGAAAATTTAACATGTGAATCTCAGACGATAGAAAGCAGTAATTCTGTCGTCTTTTTTTATTTCAAAGAAAGGAGGCAGGAATGAATTACGATATAGGAGAGAGTTTATGAAAAGCTTAAAAGATTTTGTATTAAGAGAAAATGATATTGAAAGAAATGGACATATCTATTGCAAGGTATGTGGTAAAAGAGTCGATGGAGAATTAGTTGACCTTGGATTTACGAAGTTTATTCCAAGAATTAAATGTGAATGTCAAATAAAAAGAGATAAGGAAAATGAAGAAAGAGAAAGACTGATGAAAATATCATCGCTAAAAAGAGATTGCTTCTCATCGCCGCTCCAACACCAATATACTTTTAAGAAATTCTTAAATGAAAAAGGTCAAGCCTATAAGGTTGCTTACAATTACACCAAAAGCTTTGAACAAATGAAAAAAAGGAAAGTATACTTGACATTTTTGAAAATAATGATTATACTATATGTAAAGTTAGCTTGTCATTTGAAGAAGGTGGTTTAATGTGAAGAACAGACTTGAAGAAATAAGAAAAGCAAATGGAATAACGCAAGAGGAG
>NZ_JALEOV010000071.1 GCF_022767005.1 Peptoniphilus sp.
AGTTAATTTTTTTAGAAATATAAGGGACAATGATTATAAAAGATTTTACGAGGAACATTTTGAGAGAGCCTACGACTTATCTTTTGTAAAAAATTTATTAGAAGAAATTGGATTTTGTGAAATAGAAGTTTATGACGACTACGAATTTAAAGATGTGAAGGATACAACTTCAAGATACACAATTATTGCAAGGAGGTAATATGGGATATATTTTAAGAGCAATTGACGAGACTGAAACAATAAAAATTTCTGCTGCCATCACTACTGATGTGGTAGAAGAGGCAACTAAAATTCATAAATTATCAAAGACTACAAGTGCTGCACTAGGTAGAGTTTTAACTGCGGCATCAATTATTGGTTCTTGGCAAAAAAATGAAAAGGACTCAATAACTCTTTCTATTAATGGCGATGGGCCTGCAGGAAGAATTGTCGCAACTTGTAAAAACGACGGCTTCGTAAAGGGTTATGTTACAAATCCAACAGCAGATCTTCCAATAAGGGAAAGCGACGGCAAGATAGACGTGTCTGGAATTGTAGGCAAGGGGAATTTAACTCTTGTCATGGATACTGGAATGAAAAAACCTTATACGGGAACAGTAAACTTAACTACGGGAGAAATTGCCGAAGACCTTGCAGTTTATTTTCTTCAATCTGACCAAGTTCCATCTGCAGTTGGTCTTGGAGTATTAGTTGACGTGGACTATTCAATAAAGGCTGCAGGCGGATTCATTATTCAGTTAATGCCCGATGCAACTGAGGAGCAAATTTCAAAACTAGAGGAAAATTTAAAAAATCTTCCAAGTGTTACCTCAATTTTAGATGAATATCACGACGCAGAAAAATTAATTGAAATTTTAATGAAAGACATAAATTTTAAAATTCTTGAAAAGAGAGAAATCACTTATAAATGTAATTGCTCTCGAGAAAAAGTTGAAGACGCAATTATATCTGTTGGTCCAAAAGAAATTGAAGAGATTTTGCGCGAAGACAAAAAAGCTGAAGTTAGCTGTTATTTTTGCGACAAAGTTTATAATTTTGATGAAAGTGATTTAGAGAGAATGTTAAAAAAAGCCAAGGACATAAATAAAAATCGCGATGTAATTATTCAAGATAATTTTTAATGCCAATGTGCAAATTTTTACTTTAAAATATAAAAATCTTTGCTAGTCTTAATAGATTTTTAATTATAGATAAAGTAAAAGTTTATCCTATTGGAACTTTTAAAATGGGGATAAATAGCTTAGAAGTTACAAAGATAGAAGAAGGACTTGTCAAAGTCTAATCAGTAAAGTGAGGTAGAAGAGGATGTCAGATTTAACAAAGGAGAACAAGGAAACAATACAGAGAGCAGAACTTCATAGAAAAATTTGGGCTATCGCCGATGACGTTCGTGGGGCAGTAGACGGATGGGACTTCAAACAATATATACTAGGAATTTTGTTTTATAGATTTATTTCCGAAAATATTACTGAATTTTTTAATTCTGCCGAGCACGAAGCTGGGGACTTAGACTTTGATTATGCCGAAATTTCTGATGAAGAAGCAGAGTGCGATTTTAGACCAAATACTGTTGAAGATAAAGGTTTTTTTATATTGCCCAGCCAATTATTTAAAAATGTTGTTAAAACTGCTAGAGATAACGAAAATTTAAATACAGATTTAGCTAATATATTTAAGTCAATTGAAGGCAGTGCAGTAGGCTTTGCATCAGAAGATGATATAAAAGGCTTGTTTGAAGATGTAGATACAACAAGTAATCGTCTAGGAGGAACAGTAGCAGAAAAAAATAAAAGACTAGCGGATATACTAACAGGCATAGCAGAAATAAATTTTGGCAACTTTCAAGATAATGATATAGACGCCTTTGGAGATGCATATGAATATTTGATTTCAAATTATGCCAGCAACGCAGGTAAATCCGGTGGCGAGTTCTTCACTCCACAAACAGTATCAAAACTTTTAGCAAGGCTCGTAATGGATGGAAAAACAAACATTAATAAAGTATACGACCCTACTTGCGGGGAACGTGTCATAATAGTGATGGGTGCAGTTAATGTTATGAAACCAAGGGTTTCAGGAACTTTAAATAAATATATTTTGTGTATTGCTTAGAGTAATTAAAGTTGATTGCTGTAAGCAATGTATGAGAGGGGGCAAGAA